>CAJUQN010000035.1 GCA_910588625.1 uncultured Oscillospiraceae bacterium | reverse complement strand
AAGCGGGTGGCGGCGGCCCGGACGGTGGTCTTGTTCTCGATGATGTACAGCGCCAGCTCCTGGGCGCGCTCTTCCATGTTCCCCTTCACAAAACAACACTCCCAACTGTGGTTCTCGTCACAGGGAAATGTATATGCGCCGGAAACGGGGGATATGAGGCGGCGGAGCCTGTCGGGAATCTTTATCTAAATAAAAAATTAACCTTCCACCGCCTTTACAGCGCCCAACAAAAAGTATATAATGGCTTTTGTTCACCATACCTGTAGAGAGGGGGATCACCATGGCGGACAGCTACGGACCCGGCGGGCAGGACCCGCGGGACGGCCAGCAAAACAACACTTACCATTACAATTACAGTTACGGCTCCGGTTCCGGCAGGGGGACTACCCCGCCCGGCGGGCACAAGCCGCCCAAAAACTCCAACGACATTGCGGAATGGGCCATCCTTGCCATCCTGCTGCTGGCTTTGCCCTTCCCGGTCAAGCTCTTTCCCATCTTCTGGCTGTTCAGCAAGCTGGGCAAAATGTCTGCCAGCGACAAGCGCCGCTATAAGCAGGAAGCCAAAAAGGCTGCTGAACGGGCCAGGGACACCGCCGCCAGCTTCTTCCAGCAAACCGCCGACGCGGCCCAGCGGGGGGCGGACGCCGCCCGTCAGGCGGCGGACAACATTCACCAGTCCACCGGCGGCGCTCAGCAGCAGGGGCAGGGCGCGCCTTCCGGAACCACCTATCACTATTCCTACAAGCAGAGCGCCCAGTCCCAGCAGAAAAAGCAGGCCCAGCCCAAGGCGGAGCCCTGGGAGCAGAAGGGCCAGCCCGACGCCTGGAACCAGTCGGGGAGCGGGTGGAAGAAAGTCCGGAAAAAGACGGGCGGCGGCACCGGACTCATGGTGGGCGGCGGCGTTTTGACCGCCATTTTCGGATTCACCGTGTTTGTCCTTGGCATCATCGGGGCGGTGGAGAACGTGGCGGAAATGCTGATTCCCATTGGCATCTGCCTGCCCTTCCTGGCGGGAGGCATTTGGATGCTGTTCTCCGGCATCGGCAAAAACCGCCGGAGCGAGCGCTATCTGAACTATCTGGCCTACATCGGGGCCAACCGGGAAGTTTCCCTGGCTCCCATGGCCTCCAGCTTCGGCGTACCCGTCAGCAAGCTGTGCAAGGACCTGCGGCGGATGCTGGCCAAGGGCATTCTGCCTACGGGTTATCTGGACCTGGCCGAGGGCAAGCTGTACCTGACCGAGATGGGCTACCACGCCCCCGAGCCCAAGCGGGAGGCGCCTCCCGTTCAGGAGGAGACCCCCCAGCAGGCCGCCGCCCGGGAGGACGACATTCTGCGGGAAATCCGGCAGGTCAATGAGGAGATCCCCGACGCGGTGATGAGCGCCAAGATCGACCGCATCGAGGAGATCACGGGGAAGATCCTGGCCTACCAGAAGTCCCACCCCAACAAGGAAAGCCAGCTTCGCACCTTCCTGAACTACTATCTGCCCACCACCCTGAAGATTTTGCGGGCTTACGCCCAGCTGGACGCCCAGGGCATCGAGGGAGAAAACATCTCCGCCGCCAAAAAGCGCATCGAGGACATGATGGACCAGGTGGTGTCCGGGTTCGAGAAGCAGCTCGACAAGCTGTTCCAGGACGACGCCATGGATATCACCTCCGACGTGGAGGTGTTGGAGAATATGCTCAAGAAGGACGGCCTGTCCGACGAGGGCGGCATCACCATGTCACTCTAACCCCATAGAAAAGGCACGGCTGTACGCCGTGCCTTTTTTCGTCTACCCCACCAAATAATAAACCGCCGTGTAGGGCCTCAAGGCCAGCTCCACCCCGTCCACGGGCAGGGGCATATCGCCCGTGGCCCCGGTCTCCCGGTAGGGCGCGTTGCTGTCCAGCAGGACGCGGTATTTTTTGGCGTTCTCCAGCTTCATCTGGAACGTCTGCTCCCGGTCCGAGAAGTTGAACACCGCCGCCAGACGCTCCTTACCGCCGGTGCGCTCAAAGGCGTAAACGCACTTGCTCTCCTGGTGGCAGTCGATCCACTGGAAGCCCTCCTGGCCGTAATCCTTGGCCCACAGGGCGGGATGGTCCAGATAGATGCGGTTTAGGTTGCCCATGAAGCGGTGGAAGTTGTCGTGGAGCGGGTATTTTAACAAATCCCAATCCTGCTCCTGCTTCTCGTCCCATTCCCGGACCTGGGCGAACTCGTTGCCCATGAAGTTCAGCTTTTTGCCGGGGTGGGCGTACATATACATATAAAACGCCTTGATTTGGGCGTGCTTCTCGTCGTATTCCCCGGCCATTTTCTGGAATACACTGGCCTTGCCGTGGACCGTCTCGTCGTGGGATAGGGGCAGCAGGTGGTTGGCGTCGTAGTAGTACATCATGGAGAAGGTCAGCTTGTGGTAAGCCTCGGTGCGCAGCTCCGGCGGGGTGCGGAAATAGTTCAGGGTATCGTTCATCCACCCCATATCCCACTTGTAGTCGAAGCCCAGCCCGCCCTGGTCCACCGGTGTCGTCACGCCGGGGAAGGCGGTGGAATCCTCCGCCGCTAAAATCGCCGAAGGGTGCATCCCCTTCAGGCCCTGGTTCATGTACTTGAGGAAGTCCACGGCACTGCCGTTAACCCCACGGGCTGGGTCTCCCTGCCAGTAGATGGCCCGGCTGATGGCATCCATCCGCAGGCCGTCGAAGTGGTACTCGCGCAGCCAGTAGTTGGCGGCGGACTGGAGGAAGCTGCGTACCTCGCCCCGGGAATGCATGAAGTTGCAGCTGCCCCACTCGCTCTCGCCCACAGCGGAGTTGGGGTACTCGTATAGATTTGTGCCGTCGTACTTGGCCAGGGCGTAGCCGTCCACCGCGAAATGGACGGGTACAAAGTCCATGATAACGCCGATGCCGTTCTGGTGGCAGGCGTCAATGAAGGCTTTCAGCTGGTCGGCGGCGCCATAGCGGGCGGTGGGGCTGTAGAACCCGGTGACCTGATAGCCCCAGGACTCGTCGCAGGGGTACTCGGTCAGCGGCATGACCTCTACACAGTTATACCCGTTCTCCTTCAAATACGGGATCAGGATGGGGGCAAGCTCCTCGTAATTGTACCAGTCGTCGGCCTCCGGTCCCGGCTTGCGGAAGGAGCCAAAGTGAATCTCGTAAATGTTCAGCGGCTTGTTTTTGCAATCGGTGCGGGTGCGCATCCACTCTTCGTCGGAAAACTGATAGGCGTCCATATCCCGGATGATGGAGGCACAGGCGGGCCGCAGCTCCATCCCATAGCCGTAGGGGTCGCAATGGTCGATGAAATAGTTCCCGTCCCGACCGTAAATGCGGTATTTATACATCGTCCCTGGCTTGGCGTTGTCCATGTGGCAGGCCCAGAAATTTCCGTCGTGGACCCGGTCCATGGGGGTCTCCTGCCAGCCGTTGAACTCCCCGATGAGGGCTACCCGCCCGGCGGCGGGGGCGAAGGTGCGGAAGGTCACGCCGCCGCCCTCTATGTGCGCGCCCAAGTACTCGTAAGCGTCGAAAATTTTGCCTGTGTAGAACCCATAATGATCCATGGTCGAGCTCCCTTCAAAGATAGTGGACAAGTGTCGGTTAACTTGTTATAATGATTTTAATTTGCCGAACCAGCTCTGTCCACCGACAATCAAGTCGATTGGATGGATAACCGACCTTTCGACAAAATCGTCCATTTTGAGGAGCATGACCCATGGATATCCGCATACAAAAGACTGAGGCCGCCATCAAAAACGCCTTCATGGAGCTGCGCTCCCAAAAAAGTGTAGAGAAAATCACCGTCAAGGAGCTGTGCCAGAGGGCCCAGATCAACAAATCCACCTTTTACACCCACTACGAGGACATCTACGCCTTGTCCGACGCCATGCAGGCGGAGACCATCGCCTTTGTGCTGGGCACCATCTCCCAGGGGGAGTGGTCCGTCCAGGAGCCGGGGGCCCTCACCCGGGCCATCTTCCAGGCCATCACCGCCCACCGCTCCCTCATCAACGGGCTGTTTTCCACCCGGGAGCGGCCCCGGCTGGCCAGCGCCCTGGAGACGGGGGTCAAGGAGATGATCTACCAGAAGTATCCAGAGCTGAGGGAGGACGTGGAGAAAAGCATCCTGCTGTCCTTCTCCATCCAGGGCAGCTACCACGCCTATCTGAGCCATCAGGACGTGGACGAGGAGAAGCTGGTGGCGGTCGTCGAGCGCATTTCCAGCACTCTCCGGCCCTTGTACTAAAGCGGGAGCGTCGGGCCATTGGCCCGGCGCTCCCGCTCGTTGTCTGCTGGTTTTTGCGTCACTTTACCTCATACCGCTGGCTATCCACCAGCACGGCGGTCACCTGATGCGGGTCCACCAGGCGATTAAACACCTCCACCACGTAAGCTTCATCATCATACATTCCATAATCGGCGTTGTCCAGACCGGTATCCAATATCACATAATTGGCGCCATCCGCATACTCCAGCGCGATATAGTACACAGCGCCCAGCACACGCTCTCTGTTCGGTCCCAGATATTCAATGATATGCCGCGCGTCCGCCCTTACCGCAATGGGAGAAATGGCCGCCGCCAGTTCCCCGGTCTCCGGATCAGCCGCGGTTATCACAGGAACACTCTTGACGCCGGGCAGGTCCAGATTGACAGACAAAACATCGTCATCCCGGTCTGTCTCGCCGTGGACCGTAAACTTGACGTTCAAACCGTCCTCTGCCTTCCAACCCAGCTTGCCACTGGCCCCGCCCTCTGTGATGTACAGCTTTTCCGCTGTGCTCCGCTCCATGTCTACGCTGCGCAGCTTGCCGGAGATCCAGGGCCAGTCTACGTCGGACTTGGTGGAGAACACCACACTGATACGGCTTTTATAGGTCAAGCATCCGGTCTCATCCACGGACCCCTCTGGAAAGCCGCCGGGGTGCTCCACGGAATAGTAAAATTTGCCCGTCCCCGTGGTCTCGTCCAGCAGGTAGCCCTCCACAGTGAACGTGTAGTCCTCAATCTGCCACTGATAGCCGCTCTCGGGCAGGCAGTCCCCCACCAAAGTCTGGGCCTGTTCCGGGTCTACCGACACCACTTCCCGCTTAGGCCAATAGTTCAGATGCCCTACCTCGTCATAAATCTCGGTCCGCTCCCAGGATTGGCGGCTGTCGCCGAAAAATCCCTGAACAGTCTGGGGTATGTTTACCGCCACGTCCTGCCGGAAAATCTGATAGGCCGCCGTAGCCGTACCACACAGCAAAGCGATGGCCGCCGCCGCAATCAGCACCGTCCGCACAGGCCGCAATCCCTTCCGCTTCGCCGTGCGCCGCTTCCCTTGTAGTTGAGCATAGGTGTTCTCCAGTTTCTTATCCACCATAGCAGGCGCCTCCACGTTCTGCCCCAAAATTTCATGTAACCTCTGTTCCGTCATGCTCTACCCCTCCTATTCCGCCTCATAGATCATCTTGAACCCGGCCCGAGCCTGTTTCAGCCGGGTCTTGACCGTGTCTGCCTTCAGCCCCATGGCCTGGGCGATCTCCCCCACGGAAAAGCCCTCGCCGTAGTACAGCAGCAGCACAGTCCGATACTTCTCGTCCAGGCTGTCCAACAGGGCCAGAAACTCCACCCGTGCGTGGCCCGGATCCTCCCGGCCCGCCTCGGCAATCTCGTCCAGGGGCACACTTCGCTTCCGCTCCCGCAGCATATCCTGACACTTGCGGATCAGGATGCGCACCATCCAGGTCCGGAAATACTGGGGCTGGCGCAGGGTATCCAGTTTCTCGAAGCAAGCCAGCACCGCCTCGCTGATGGCGTCCGCCGCGTCCGCGTCGTTGTGAAGATAGCTCCGGGCCACTTTGTACATCGTGCTCTTCTGGCCCTCCATCAGCTCCACGAAGGCTCTGCCGTCCCCCGCGCGGGCCCGCCGCACCAGTTCTTCCATATTATCCCTTCTTGTCCTGCTTTGTTGACCGGTCACACCTATTAGACGGCTGAACGACCCCTTTGGGTCCACAACGTTCCAAATTTTCTGAACTGCCCACCGCGTTAGAAGAATTCGTATTCTCAAATCCTCAAAAAAAGTCTCAAAAGGGCTTGCGCCGCTCAAAAAAGAATGGTACATTTAAGAAAAGCAAAAGTCAACAACAAGGGGCGTGACCGACATGAAAGAGCAAACCCCGGCCACCGTGCCAACTGCCAATCCCTGCTACGTCAATCGTGAGCTGTCCTGGCTCCAATTCAACCGCCGGGTGCTGGAGGAGGCGGAGGATGCCGCCAACCCCCTGTGTGAGCGGCTCAATTTCGCCGCCATCTTCCAGAGTAACCTGGACGAGTTTTACATGGTCCGGATGGGGATGCTGATGGACACCACCCACCTGAACGCCACCGATGACAAGACCGGCATGACTTCCGCCCAGCAGGTCGCCGCCGTACTGGAGCGCACCCGCGGCTATCTGGTGGACAAGGACCGCATCTGCAAAGGGTTATTGCGGGAGTTGTCTGGCCAAGGGGTGGAGTTGTGCCGGTTCGGCTCCCTCCAGGACAAAACCCAGTCCTTCCTGGAGAAGTATTTCACCTCGAATATTTTACCACTTCTCTCCCCCCAGATCATCGGGCGCAAGCAGCCATTCCCTTTTCTGCGCAACAAACAGATTTATGCGGTTGCCATGCTCAAGACCAAAAACGGCGGCGAGCGCATGGGCATCGTGCCCTGCGGGGATGGGGTGCTGCGCCGCCTGACGCCCCTGCCCGGCGACGGCCAGCGGTTTATCCTGGTGGAGGAGCTGATCGCCAGCTTTCTGCCGAAAATCTTCACCCATTACAAGGTAGAGGGCGCCGTCCTGATCCGCCTGCTGCGTAGCGCCGACATTCACGTGGACGACGCCTCCTCGGAAATGAGCGATATGCTGGCAGAGGAATACCGCAAGAGCATGGAGAAAATGATTCGCCAGCGCAAGCGGCTGCGCCCGGTGAAGCTGGACTATTACGGCAAGCTCACCGACACCATGCGGGACAGTCTGTGCCGCTGTCTGGACCTGTCCAAAAAGCACCTGTTCGCCAGTGAAATTCCGCTTGACCTGTCCTTCATGGGGGCGCTGCGGGATATGCTCCGGGACAAGACTGCGCTGTTCTATCCCCGCCGGGTGCCCCAGAACTCTCCCAATGTGGACGCGCTGGTCCCCATGACGGAGCAGATCAGAAAACGGGATTTGATGCTCAGCTATCCCTATGAGAGCGTGCGGCCTCTGCTGCGGCTCCTACAGGAGGCCGGACAGGACCCCGAGGTGGTCTCCATCAAAATGACCCTTTACCGGGTGGCCCACAACAGCAAAATTGTGGAAGCGCTGGTGGACGCCGCCGAGAACGGCAAAGAGGTGGTGGCTCTGGTGGAGCTCCGGGCCCGGTTCGACGAGGAGAACAACATCGGCTGGTCCCGTGTGTTGGAGCGGGCCGGGTGCCGGGTCATCTACGGTCTGGACGGCTTGAAGGTCCACTCCAAGCTGCTGCTCATCACCCGAATGCACGAGGGCCAGGTGGAGTATACTACCCAGGTGGGCACCGGCAACTATAACGAGGACACCGTCCGGCTGTACACCGACTTCGCCCTCATGACCGCCTCCCCGGAGATTGGCGCGGAGGCCGCCCAGGTATTCAACTGCCTGTCCATGGGCGAGGTGGTGGAGGACAGCCGCCATCTGATGGTGGCCCCCGCCTGCTTGAGAAACAAAATCATTGCCCTTATTGAAGAGGAAATGCTCCAGGCCCGGCAGGGGAATTCCGCTTACCTGGGCTTCAAGCTCAACGGCCTCACCGACAAGCTGGTCATTGACAAGCTCATCGAGGCGTCCCAGGCCGGGGTGCATATCGATCTGGTTATTCGGGGCATCTGCTGTCTGGTGGGCGGCATCCCCAGCGTGACGGAGAACATCCATGTGTCCAGCATCGTGGGCCGCTATCTGGAGCACGCCCGCATCTATCTCTTTGGCGAGGGGGACCGCCGCCGGGTGTATATCTCCTCCGCCGACTTCATGACCCGCAACACCACCCGCCGGGTGGAGGTGGCTATCCCTGTTTACGACGACGGCCTGAGAGCCCATCTGGAGCAGGTGTTCCAGGACCAGCTGCGGGACACCGCCAAGGGCCGCGTTCAGCTCCCCAGCGGCGAGTATGTCCGCCGGGAGGGCGAGCCCTTCAACTCACAGGAGTATTTCTGCGACCAAGCCTACAGCGGGGCCTGGACTCTGCCCGGCCTTCAGCCGCCCCCCGCTCCCGTCCCCCAGCCCAAAGCCAGGGCCGTGGAGCGGCGTGCCGCCCCGGCACAAAAGCGGTCCGCCGCCACCACAAAAACCGTGACCTATGTGCAGGCCCCCAAACGTCCCAGCGTCAAGGTCAAGACCCGCTCCGGCCTGTTGAAGCGGCTCCTTGGCCGGGATTGACCCGTTTATTCAGCCGGAAGGGCTAAAAATAGAGTTGGAAAGGAAGTTAGATCATGAAACGAATCGGAATGCTTACCAGCGGCGGAGATTGCCAGGCGCTGAACGCCACCATGCGCGGCGTGGCCAAGGGCCTCTACAACATCTATGGCAACGGCGTGGAGATCGTCGGCTTCATCGACGGTTACAAGGGCCTGATGTATGAGGATTACAAGAAGCTGTCCCCCATCGACTTCACCGGCCTGCTGACCCGGGGCGGCACTTTCCTGGGCTCCAGCCGCCAGCCCTTCAAGCTGATGCGCGAGCCGGACGACAACGGCTTGGATAAAGTGGAGGCCATGAAGTATACCTATCGCCGCCTGCGGCTGGACTGTCTGGTAGTGCTGGGCGGCAACGGCAGCCAGAAAACCGCCAACCTCTTGAGCGAGGAGGGCCTGAACGTCATCGGCCTGCCCAAGACCATCGACAACGACCTGTGGGGTACCGACATGACCTTCGGCTTCCAGAGCGCCGTGGACATTGCCACCAACGTCATCGACTGCATCCACACCACCGCCGCCTCCCACAACCGGGTGTTCATGGTGGAGATCATGGGCCACAAGGCGGGCTGGCTGACTCTCAACGCAGGCATGGCCGGCGGCGCGGACATCATCCTGATCCCCGAGATCCCCTATAACCTGGACGCCATCATCTCCAAAATCAACCACCGGGCCGCGGCTGGCCACGGCTTTACGATACTGGCGGTGGCCGAGGGCGCGTTGTCCGAAAAAGAGGCTGCCATGTCCAAGAAGGAATACAAGAAGCACATGGCCAAGCTGCTGGAGCAGTACCCCTCCGTATCCTACGCCCTGGCCGACAAGATTCTGGAGAAAACCGGCAAGGAAGTGCGCGTTACCGTCCCTGGCCATATGCAGCGGGGCGGCAACCCCTGTGCCTATGACCGGGTGCTGTCCTCCCGTCTGGGCGCCACTGCGGCGCTGATGATCTCCAAGGGTGAGTATGGCAGCATGGTAGCCATCCACGACCGGGTCATCACCTCGGTCCCCTTGAAGGAGATTGCGGGCAAGCTCAAGACCATCGACCCCAAATCTGACATCATCACCGAGGCGAAGCTGCTTGGCATCAGCTTCGGTGACGAATAAATTCTATACAATGCAAAAGGGCCGTCCCACAAAACGGGGCGGTCCTTTTTGTCTCATTTTCGCACTTGGAATTCTCGACTCCGGCATACCAATTCTTCCACAAAAGAGGTAGCTGGAGCGTTCAAGATCTCGCTGGGCGGGGCGCACTGCTGGACCTGCCCCGCCTCCAGCACCAGCGTCCGGGTGCCCAGCTTCAACGCCTCCCCGATGTCGTGGGTGACAAACAGCACGGTGATGCCGCTTTGGGCGTGAAGGCTCAACAGCTCATCCTGGAGCTGGCCCCGGGTGATCTCGTCCACCGCGCCGAAGGGCTCGTCCATGAGCAGGATCTCCGGCTCCGCCGCTAAAGCGCGGGCGATGCCCACCCGCTGGCGCTGGCCTCCTGACAGGGACCGGGGATACCGTCCCGCCAGCGACCGGTCCAGCCCCACCCGGCACAGGAGGGCCTCCGCCTTCACCCGGCGCTCCCTGCCCTTCCAACCGGCAAGGCCGGAGATGGAGGGCACATAGGCAATGTTTTTCTCCACCGTCATGTGGGGGAACAACCCAACGCTTTGGATGGCGTAGCCAATGCCCCGGCGCAGAACCACGGGGTCGGCCTGGGCTACGTCTTTTCCCTGGACCAGCACTCGGCCCTGGTCTGGCGTCAGCAGGCCGTTGACCAGCCGCAGCGCGGTGGTTTTGCCGCACCCCGACCGGCCGATGATGGTCAGAAACTCGCCGGGGACCACGTCCAGGGAGAGGTTGCGCAGCACCCCCTGCTCTCCAAAGGACTTGGACACCCCCTCGAAGCGGATGATAGGCTCAGCCATTCAGCAGCCCCTTCTGGATGAGGAAGTCTCGGGCCACGTCCTTCTCGTCCAGGCCCTCCACCTCGACTTTATAGTTGAGCCCCGCCATCTCGCCGTCGGAGAGGACGCCGTCCATCTTCATCAGCGCCTCCTCCAAACCGGGGAACTTCTCCAGCGCATCCTGGCGCACCACAGTGGAACAGAAGTAATTTACCTGCAAATTCTTATCGTCCTCCAGAACCATCACCCTGGCGTCCGGATTGGCCAGCTGGGCGTCGGTGGTGTAGGCGTTGGTCACGTCGATGTCGCCGGAGGCCAGGGCCTGATATTTCAGGCCAATGTCAATGTCCACCACCTTGCCAAACTCCAGGCCGTAGGCGTCGCACACCGCCTGGAAGCCGTCGGCCCGCTCCAGATAGTCCGGGTTGCCGCCAAAGGTGAGCTCTCCCGCCACCGCGGCCAAATCACTGGTGGTTTTCAAATTGTATTGGTCGGCAATTTCACCCCGGACGGCCACGGTGTAGGTGTTGTTGAAGCCGTACAGCCCCACCCAGGTCATGTTGAACTGCTCCCCATACTCCTTCTGAAGCTGAGCCAGCATCTCGCTGTCGGCGATGCTCCCGGCCTCATGCTCGAGCACCATCACCCAGCCGCTGGAGGTGTACTCCGGGTACAAATCGAACTCCCCGCTGACCATGGCGGGCTGGATGTTGCTGGTGCCGCCGCCGATGCCCTTGGTGATCTCCACCTCATACCCGGCGTCCTCCACCAGCAGGCCCAGCATCTCGCCCAGGATATACTGCTCGGTCATGGGCTTGGTGGCAATGCGCACCGTGCCGCTGGCGGCGGGAGCGGTGGAGTTCTCCGGCGCGGTGGACTCCGCCGGGGCGGAGGGCTCCACAGACGGTGCGCTGGAGGCCGCGGGACTGCCTCCGCACCCCGCCAGGGACAGCGCCAGCACAGCGGCAAGGCAGGCCGCGCTCAGTTTCTTCCAAAATTTCATGTCAAGAACTTCCTCTCTTTTTGAAATAGCGCTCCAATACGCCCAGCGCCAGGTCGCATACAAAGGCCAGCAGGGCGATGAGCACACTGCCCGCCGCTGTCATGGCCGGATTATAGATGGTGATGCCCCGGTAAATGGCCACGCCCAGGCCTCCTGCCCCCACGAAGGAGGCGATGCCCGCCACTGAAATGGTCATGACCACCGTATTCCTCAGCCCTGCCAGGATAACTCCCGCCGCCATGGGCAGTTTGACCCGGAACAATAGCTGTAAGCGAGTGCTGCCCATCCCTTTGGCCGCCTCCAAAATGTCCGGGTCCAGGGAGGTGAGGCCCACATAGGTATTGCGCACCATAGGCATAACGCCGTAGATGGTCAGGGCAATGACGGCGGTCTTGTTGCCGATGCCGGTGAATGGAATCAGGATCCCCAGCAGTGAAATAGCCGGCACCGTATACAGCACGTTGCACAGTCCCATCACCGGCGGCGCGGCCCGGTTCCACTCCGAGATCAACACCCCCAGCAGCAGCCCCAGGGAGCCGGACATAACAATGGCGCTGAGCGCCAAGGAGATATGGCTCAGGAAAAGCTCCCCGAACCAGTTCGCCCGCTGGGCGTACAGTGAAAAAATTTCCTCAAGCAGCTCCACGGGACAGCACCTCCTTTTCCCTCTGACGGCCCGCAGACGGTATTGTACCGCAGTTTTCCATTCTTGTCAAAACAAACCAGAGCTCTTTCACTTTATAAACTTCCCCAGCACACTCAAAAACAGGCCGATGTCAATGGGCTTGGCGATATGGGCATTCATGCCGCTTTTCAGTGCGTTTTCCTTGTCCTCCTCCATGGCGTTGGCGGTCATGGCGATGATGGGCAGACCCTTCACATCCTCCCGGCCCAGGGCCCGGATCGCCCGGGTGGCCTCGTAGCCGTCCATCACTGGCATCTGCACGTCCATCAGCACCACGTCGTAGTAATGCTCCTCTGAGCGCAGCACCATATCCACCGCGTCGCTGCCATCCGGGGCGCTCTCCACGGTGAAGCCGGTCTCCTGCAAAATGGCCTCCGCGATCTCCCGGTTCAGCTCGTTGTCCTCCACCAGCAGAATCCGCTTGCCGCTAAAATCTGCCTGTGTCCAGGAGGTGGTCTCCTTCTGTTCCGTCAGATCATGAGCGGCCATCAGGGCGGACTTCAAGTCCGACAGGAATAGCGGTTTGGCGCAGAAGGCGGTGACCCCCGCCTTTTTGGCTTCCTCTTCGATGTCCGTCCAGTCGTAGGCCGTCAGGACGATAATGGGCGCGTCGTGGCCAATGGCCTCCCGGATCCGCCGGGTGGTCTCAATACCGCTCATCTCCGGCATCTGCCAGTCGATGATATAGGTATGGTAGGAGTCCCCCGCCTTGTGGGCGCTTCTGGCCCGGTAGACCGCCTCCCGCCCGGACACCGTCCATTCCGAGCGCATCCCCAGCTGCTTGAGCAGCTTGGTAACGCTCTCACAGCTGTCGCAGTCGTCATCCACCACCAGAGTACGCAGGCCCTCCAGCTCCTGGATGACGGCGGCGTCCTCCTCCTTGTTCTGGAGCTTTAAGCTCAGCTCCACCCGGAACTCAGAGCCCTTACCCTTCTCGCTCTGGACGGTAATCTTGCCGCCCATCATATCCACAATGTTCTTGGTGATGGCCATGCCCAGGCCGGTTCCCTGGATGCCCGTCTTGGTGGCGCTGGCCTCCCGCTCAAAGGGCTCGAAGATGTGCTCTACAAACTCCGGGGCCATCCCGATGCCGTTGTCCTTGACGATGAACACATAGTCTCCGTAACCCCGGTGGAAGGTGCTCTCCTGAATAATACAAAAGCTGACCGTCCCTCCGGCCGGGGTATATTTCACCGCGTTGCTCATCAGGTTGACGAAAACCTGGCTCAGCTTGAGGGAATCGGCAATGACGTCTTCGTTGACCACGTCGATGGTGTCAATGAACAGCTCCAGCTGCTTCGCCTTCACCTGGGGCTGGATGATGTTCACCAGATTGTGGGTCAGCTCGGAAATGTTGCATTCCTGTTCTTTGATCTGCACCTTGCCGCTCTCAATGCGGCTCATATCCAAAATGTCGTTGATGAGGCTCAGCAGATGGTTGCTGGAGGACAGTACCTTGTGCAAACAGTCCTCCACCTGGCTTTTGTTGCCGATGTGGCTGACGGCAATATTGGTAAAGCCGATAATGGCGTTCATGGGCGTGCGGATGTCGTGGGACATATTATTTAAGAAGGTGGTCTTAGCGCTGTTGGCCCGCTGGGCCTGCATCAGCGCCTCCTGGAGGGCCTGGGTCTGCTCCCGCTGCTTGCTCACCTGGTCGGTGATGTCCTTGGATACCACCATCACCATGATATTCCCGGTGGTGTCGTCCCGTGCCATGATAAAGGACTGACGGACGCAGATCTGCCGGTCCGCGCTGGCCCAACCCCAGTAGTCCACGTCCACCTCCAGCTCCCCCGCCTCGAAGCGCTCCCGCAGGTGGTCCAGGTTTACCGCCTCGTCATAGTCCTCCAAAGACTCCTCCAGCACAAAGGCCCGCCACTTATCAAAGCACAAGGACGCGCGACAGGGCGCGGTCAGCCCCACCCTCTCCAACATGGAGATTTGCCCTGAGTCCATCGTACGGACCACATCCTGCTCCACCAGATCCCGTGTCAGATCAAACTCAAAGGTGTTGAAGGCGTTGGAGGTGATGGCAATACGGTACTGGCGTTCCTTCCGGTTGGCCACGGAGATCTCTGCCTGGGCCCGCCGCTCTTTGAGCTGGAGCCCCGTGATGTGCTCCTGGCTCTCCCGCATCAAAAGCTGGCGCTTCCTCCGGCTTTGCAGCAGCAGAGTCAAGATGTAGATGGTGAATAGCCCAATCAGAACGGCCTGGAGGACCATGCCAGTGTAGTTGGCGTTGCGGATCATGGTCTGGGTCACGCTCTTGGGGAAGGTCCGGACCAGCACGTATTCGCCGTCCATCAGATTCAGTGCGCACAGGTTGTCGGTCAAGCTGCCCGGCGCGCAGATATAGCTGCCCTCATCGACCTCGTCCCGGAACACCTCCCACATGGCCTCGGCAGTTTCTCCATCCACAATGCCGTTGTTCCGCAGGATGTCTGGGAGCAGCCCCTCCGTCCTGCTCCCACTGGAGGAGGCAATGATATCCCCGTGCCGGGCGCACAAATAGGCGTCCGCCTCTTCGCCGAAATAGCTGGTAGCCAGCATCTCCTGGAGGTAATGTTCCGCATAATACAGCCCCGCCAGCACGCCACACACCTGGTCGTCAGACCGCACTGGGGTATAAAAAAGCATAATGGCCTGACCGGTGAACCGGGATTGGAAAATCACAGTGCTGCCGCTCTCCCCCTGCATACCGTTGAGGTAATAATCCCGGTCCGAGCAATCTGCGGTGGTCCCGTCAGAGGTCATACTGATTCCCTGGGCGTTGACGAAGTGAATCGCGTCGAAGGCCGCGTTTTCCTCCATCTCCCTAAGCAGATCTGCGCTGACCTCCAGCCGGTCCTGGGTCGCGATCAGGATGCAGGCATAGTTGCGCATCCGCCGCTGACCGTTGGCCAGTTCGCCGTCGATACGCCGCGCGGTCTGGCGAGCGGAGTCCATGGCGTAGTTCAGGTTTTGGTTCTCGATTCTCTGGCTATTCTGGGAGGAATACCACCAGAACAACAGAAAAATTCCCGCCAGCAACAGCGCAATGTATAACACGTTTTGCCAGGTCTTTCTCATGGTACGCATCAAGGCAGTCCTCCCATTCAACAGTCTGCGTTCCGTCATTTTATCACTTTTCTTCGCAAAAGTACAGCCCCTTATCAGCCGCTCCCCCGGTAAAATTGCCGGAGTTTTCTCAGCCGCACAAAATTTTGGAGTATGACCTCCGTCACGCCCTGTTGATTCACTGGAAGAAATGTGTTATAATTCTCCCAATCTGTCATTTAGCCTAGGTCAAGTGCTTCCCGCCAAACGCTTGACCTGGAATGCTCTCAGCCAAATAGAAAGAAGGCATCGCCATTTGAAAAAGAGGAAATCGAGAGGGACTTCCCTCCTTGCTCTGTTCACTGTACTGGCCTTTATCTTGCCCGCTCTGGCCACTGACTTAACCCTGTCCAACCGCCTTCAGAACTCCGGCGGCGGGTCTGCTTCCCGCACCGCCGCCGTCATGCTTCTGCCCCAGGACAGCGGCGAGCACATCCAGTACATGACCGGTAGCGACGGCCTGTTTTGCCCTGAGCAGCCCGTCACCCGGGCGGAGCTGGCCCAAATGCTCAGCCGCATTGTGGCGGAGGCCCCCCACTCCACTCCCTCCTTTTACGACGTGCCCTGGAACGCCTGGTACGCCCCCGCCGTGCAGAAGGCGGCCGGCCTAGGGCTGATGACCAGCTCAGGCGGCGCCTTTCGGCCCAACGACCCCGCCACCCGGGCGGAGTGCGCCGCCGCTCTTTCCCCGGTGGTCCCCTATGACGTAACCGTTACCCAGAGCTTCCCCGATGTGGGGAGCGACCATTGGGCTTGGTACGCCATCTCCCGCACGGCGTCCTACGGCCTGTTTCGCGGGGATGACATGGGGTATTTCCACCCGAACGACAGCTTGAAGCGGTGCGAGGTGGTGGCGGTGTTCAACCGTCTCCTCGGCCGCTCTCCCGACACCGCCTATCTGGCCCAGCACAGCGAGCTGTCCGTTTTCCCCGACGTATCCACTGACCACTGGGCCTATGCGGACATTATGGAGGCCGCCGTCACCCACCAGTGCGCCCCCCATCTGACCCCGGAGGTGTGGGTCTCCACAGGGGACGCCCCTATTCCCGCGGAGCCGCAGCCCTCCGCGCCCACTGAGCCCACCGCCACCACGCTGACTGACGGGCCCCAGCGCATCAACGGACGGCTCTATTGGGTGGCCAACGGCCAGTTCATGCGCAATCAGAATGTAGGTGGGCTTTATTTCGATGAAAATGGCTGCTACACCACGAAAAACGCGGAGCTGGACGTCCTGCTCAACGATATCGTCAACAAGCTGACTGACAACTCCATGAGCCAGGATCAGAAACTGCGGGCGCTGTTCAATTACACGGTCAACAACTATAAATATTTAGCCCGCCCTATTGTGAGCAAGGGCGCCACCGGCTGGGAGCCGGACTATGCCCTGTCCTTCCTGAAAACCGGAAAAGGCAACTGTTTCAGCTTTGCCGCGGCCTACTGCCTGATGTGTCAAGAGCTGGGCCTGCCCGCCTATACCGTGGTGGGAGCCTCCGGAGAGGCCGGCTCTCCCCACGGTTGGGTGGAGATCGTCATGGACGGCACGCTTTATATGTTTGATCCGGAACTCCAATGGTACTATAATAATAAGATCTCCCAAAAAGTGGATTTGTTCAAGATGCAGCCCTCACAGGTTCCCTCCAACGTGTACCGATATATCTGGTAATCGTCTCCTCAGGGGAAGGCTCCCCAAATCCGAGCAAGCATGGAGTGTGTTTCATGGTATTCGGGTCGCCCATCTTTCTGTTCTGCTTCCTGCCTGTGACATATATCGTCTACCGCATCCTGCCTGGTATTCGCCTCCGCAACATCTGGCTCGCATTGGCAAGCCTGGTGTTTTACTCCTTTGGCCAGCTGGCATATCTGCCCCTGCTGCTGCTCAGCGTGGTGATGAATTACCTCTTTGGGCGCCTGATGATGTCGATTGGGCGGGGAAGCCGGTGGCCCGCAGTCTGCGCGGTGGTGGGCAATCTGCTTTTGCTGGGCGCCTTCAAATATCTAGACTTTTTCGCCGGGACTCTGAATGCGGTTTTTGGCCTGTCCATCCCACTGCCGGGGCTGACCCTTCCTATCGGCATCTCCTTTTTCACCTTCCAGGGACTGAGCTACGCCCTGGACGTGAGCCGCGACCCGGACTCCGGCGCCAAGAGCTTTGGCAAGCTGATCTTGTACATCTCCTTTTTCCCCCAGCTCATCGCGGGGCCCATCATCAAATATCACGATGTGGCTCGGCAGATTGACGACCGGGCTCTGACGCCGGAGCTCACCCTTACCGGCTTGCGGCGATTCATTACCGGTTTTGCCAAAAAGCTGCTGTTAGCCAACACCGCCGGGCGGGTGGCGGACAGTGTGTTTGCCCTGGCCGCCGGGGCACTAGACATCCGTCTGGCCTGGCTTGGCGCAGTGTGCTACACCCTGCAAATTTACTTTGACTTCTCCGGCTATAGCGACATGGCCATCGGCCTGGGGCGGATGTTTGGCTTTACCTTTCAGGAGAACTTCAACCTGCCCTATATCTCCAAGTCTATCAAGGAGTTCTGGCGGCGGTGGCACATTTCTCTCAGCTCTTGGTTCCGGGATTACCTATACATCCCCCTGGGCGGCAACCGAAAGGGCAAGGGCCGCACGATGCTGAATAAATTCATCGTGTTTTTCTCCACCGGCCTGTGGCATGGGGCAAGTTGGACCTTCGTGCTGTGGGGACTATGGCACGGGCTGTTCTCCACGCTGGAGGACGCCAACCTGATTCCAAAGCGTTTCCGGGAATCTGCCCTCTCCCATCTGTACACCATGCTGGTGGTGGTGCTGGGCTTTACCCTGTTCCGGGCGGACGATTTGGCCGCGGCTGGAGTGATGTTCTCCCAAATGTTCACCGGATTCCACTTCACCGCCCCCAAGACACTGACCCTCATCTCCCTGTTGGACCGGCGGACGGTGTTCTTCTTGATTGCCGCTGTTCTGCTGGCTTTCGGACTGCCTCAAAAGCTGGTGCTGACCATATCCAAACCCATACCGGACAGCGCCTGCCAGTGGGTGCGGGCAGGCGCTTACGCCGTGTTGTTTGTACTGTGCGTTCTCAACCTGTCCAGCACGTCCTTTGATCCCTTTATCTACTTCCAATTCTGAGAGGCGGCCCTTATGAAACTGAAAACAAAAGCGGATCTCGCCATGCGGGCTTTCTTGTGCGCCTGTTTGGTTCCCTCTGTGGGAATGCTCCTCCTGCCGGAGGAACCCGCCGCGGCCAACCAAGCCTTGGCGCAGCCTCCTTCCCTCACCACCGGGGAGGGGAAGGTGAATCCCCAGGTACTGGACGAGGTCACGGATTACGTCGCCGACCACTTCGCCCTGCGTCAGCGGCTGATCACCGCCGACGCCTCTCTGCAAGCGCTGGTGTTCCAAACCTCCGCCCAGGACAGCGTGGTCATGGGGAAGGATGGCTGGCTTTTTTATCGGGAGACACTGGACGATTATTTACATACCGATCCGCTCACGGAGCGGGAGCTGTTCGGCGCGGCCCGGACCTTGGCTTTGTTGTCCGAGTACGCCCAGAGCCGCGGAGCATCGCTTACCTTCACTGTGGCTCCCAATAAAGCGTCGCTCTACCCCCAGTACCTGCCCTATGTAGGCATCCCCTTGAATGGGGAGGACGATATTGACCGCCTGGTCCCCCTGTTAGAGGAGCAGGGGGTGAAGTATGCGGACCTGTTCTTCCCTTTCCGAGAGCAGGAGCAGGTGCTCTACCACGCCGCCGATTCCCATTGGACCCGCCGGGGCGCGGCGCTGGCCCATGATGCGCTGTCGAACGCGCTGGGACTGGAAAACCGTGTCGAGTGGTTTACCCAGCCCGGCCAGACTGCCAAAACTCATCGGGGCGACCTCTACGAAATGCTTTACCCCACCGGCTCTGCACTGGAGGGCGAGACGCAGTTCGACCACCCCTTCGCTTTTACTTATGTGCGCCCCATCCGCGGCCCAGAGGACCAGCGTATTCAGACGGAAAATTCCGCCCAGACAGGCAGCCTCCTTATGTTCCGGGACTCCTTCGGCAATACCCTCTTCCCCTTTATGGCGGAGGACTTTGCACAGGCCGCATTCAGCCGCTCCATGCCCTATCAGATGGCGCTGCTGGATGAAACAGGTGCAGACACGGTGCTCATTGAGCTGGTGGAGCGCAACCTGGATTACCTGGTGGATAACCCACCCATTTTTTCCGCGCCCCTGCGCCAGTTGACAGGCGCCCCTGCCAGCGGCAAAGTCTTTGCCCGCATCGTTTCTCAGGAGGATGGTCAGCTGGAGGGCCACATCCGCTTGGAGGGCACGCTCTCCGGCCCGGTGGACGTGGATTCTCCAATCTATGTCCAGCTGGGGGATTCCCTCTACGAAGCCAGCCCCGTGGGAATGGGCGAGGATGGTGAATACCCATTCACGCTCTACGTGCCCAGCGGCGCATCGCTGGATCATGTCCGTGTGCTCTATCTGCTGGACGGTCAGGTACTTCAGGCTGGACAGACGGATTTCAGCCATAGATGAGAAAATGCTCTGATAAAGGAAGTAATGCCGCTATGAGAAAGAGAATCGCCCTGTTGCTGTCAGGGACCATGACCCTCTCCATCCTGCTGTCCGCCTGCGGCTCACAGGTGGACAGCGCCTCCCCGGCCCCTGCGGACAGCCCCAGCCCCTACGCCGCGGCGGAGCCCGCCGCCTCCCAGGAACCTGAAGAGACCGCCTCCGCTGAGGCGGCCGTCTCCTCCGTCGAGCCCTCACAAGAGCCCTCCCAGGCCGCAGAGAGCGCGGAGGTCCCCGTTGCTGCCTCCGCCGAGCCCAAGGCCGGCAACACAGCAGTCCCGCCCGCCAAGGCGCCTGCCGCCGTCACTGCTCCCACACCCAAGCCGGTGGCAAGTACCCCCGCGCCTGCCGCTCCGGCCCCTGCGCAGGATACGCCTCAGCCCGTACCAGACCCGACGCCGGAGCCCACGCCTCCCCCCGCTCCTCCTGCCCCCGCGGCCACCAGGGAGGCCGCCATGGCCTACATCGGCGGGAGCGTTTCCAGCATGATCGCCGCCATCGGCCAGCCCCTCAGCAGGAGCTACGCCCCCAGCTGTATCGGCGACGGAGAGGATGGAGAATTGATTTACAGCGGTTTTACGGTCTACACCTATCGCGAAAACGGAGTTGAGACCGTGGAAGATGTGCTCTGAGCGGACCAAGGAGGCTGCTATGAAACTGCGCGAGAAGATCTGTATCTTGCTGTCAGCCGCGGTGCTGATGCAGCTGTTGGTCGGGTGCCACGCCACGACGGACCCGGCGGAGACTTCCCCCGGCCCGGACGCCTCATCCAGGCCCTCCCAAGGGCAGAAGAATGAGTCGAAGTCTCCCGACCCCTCTGCGGAGCTGTCGGAGGAGCCCACGCCGGAACCCGATTTGTGGGACCCGTCCCACAGGCTGGACATCCAATTCACCCCCGCCAAGGGACTAGAGCTGCCTGTCACCGGGGCCACCGGCTATGCCTCCATTAAGCTGCCCTTGTGGAGGGAGCTGCCCCAAGGGGAGGAGGGCAAGCTGGCTACGGTATACGCCCCGCCGGAGCCCTCCCCCGCACCGGAGCCGACACCGGAGCCGGAGCCCACGCCTGCCCCCGTGCCCCCCGCTCCGGAACCCATCCCGGAGACAGCGGAGCCCGCCCCCCAGGAGTCCACCGGCGAGTCCGGCGACCCTTTGCCCGCTGAGACCACCTTTGTGGACGTCTCCAGCGACCCAGCTCAGACGGAGACTGTTGACGGCGCCCCTGAGCAAACCGTCCCTGTGGAGAGCATTCCTGCTGATCCGGCCGTGGAACCCACAGCAGAGCCCATCCCCACCACCGAACCCACACCGCAGCCCACGCCCACTCTGACGCCGGAACCCACCCCAACCCCAGAGCCCACACCCACTCCGGACCCGCTGGTGGACGCGCTTCTGGTGTTGGAGCCGGGCACAGCCTTCCTCATCCTGGGTGAATCCGGCAGTTGGTGGCATGTGCGGACTGAGGGCGTGACGGGTTGGATTGAGCACCGCTACTGTCTTATCAACCTGCCTGACGTCATTCCCTCCATGATCTACAACGACACCAACGCCTATTCCTCCGTCTTTGTCAGCTCGGGCAAGACCATTCCCAACATCACCGGCAAGGCCCTCTACCAGGCCAAGGCCCAAAACAACCGCCTGGGCCGCAGTGAGTTCATGATGCCGGTGTTGTACACCATGGCAAAGGCCGTGTCCCAGGCCCAGCAGAACGCCCTGGCCGAGGGCAACACCCTGGTGCTCTATGAGGGCTTCCGGCCCTATGAGGCTCAGATGGCGGTGGTGAAGAACCTGACCGCCCTGTCCAGCAAGGACGCGGAGGTGAAGGCGGGTATCTCCACCCGGCCTTGGAACATCTCCTGGTTTATCGCCACCGGGGCCTCCAATCACCAGGAGGGCTACGCCATGGACGTGAGCCTGGCCAAAGTGACAAAGGCCCATGTGGGCAAGATTGGCGGCTACAGCGTGGTTCAGGTGGACGAGTACGAGGAGTACACCATGCCCACCCCCATTCACGAGCTGAGCATGGCCGCGGCCACCTACACCCAGCCGGTGGCCATTTTCTCCACCACGGCGTGGAAGACCGCGCCTTTGGCCGAGGCTATGGCCGCCAACGAGCCCGCTCAGGCCCTTCAGCGGTATTGTACCAGCGCCAAGCTGACTCCGCTGGCCTCCGAGTGGTGGCACTTCAACGATCTGGCCGCTTATGGTCAGATTCGAGCCTATCCCAGCAAAGGAAATTATAAGATCACCCAGTGCCTCAGTGTGGCGCCCTGATACATAAGGCAAAGGACCGTGCGAGCCTCTCGCACGGTCCTTTTTATTTCAGTTCAGCTGGCTTTTTAACTGGTACAGCAGATTCATGGCCTCAATCGGAGTGAGCGTTTCAACGGATACCCCCCGCAGCTGCTCCAGCACCGACGCCCCGGCCATGTCTCCTAAAGACACCTGGTCCTGCTCCGACGCCTGAGCCGGGGACCGGGCCGGGACCCAGCCCTGCTGTTCCAGCTCGCCTAAGATCTCACGGGCGCGGTCCACCACTCTGCCGGGTACCCCGGCCAGCTTAGCCACCTCCACGCCGTAGCTCTGATCCGCCCCGCCTGGGATAATCTTGCGCAGGAACACAATGCCGTCCCCACGCTTTTTTGCCGCAATATGGTAGTTGCGCACGCCTTCGATGGTGTGCTCCACCTCGGTCAGCTCGTGGTAGTGGGTGGCAAAAAGAGTTTTTGCTCCCAAACGTTTCTTGTCCGCACAGTATTCCAAAACCGCGCGGGCAATGGACATACCGTCGTAGGTGGACGTGCCCCGGCCGATCTCGTCCAAAATCAGCAGAGACTTGGTCGTAGCGTTTTTCAGCATGGCCGCCACCTCGGTCATCTCCACCATAAAGGTGGACTGCCCCGCCGACAGGTCATCCGACGCCCCGATGCGGGTAAACACCCGGTCCACCACGCCGATGCGGGCGGAGCGCGCCGGGACGAAGGAACCCATTTGGGCCATCAGTACGATCAGCGCCACCTGCCTCATATAGGTGGACTTGCCCGCCATATTGGGCCCGGTGATGATGGACAGCCGGTCCGCGCCGCCGTCCATGCGGGTGTCGTTGGGGACAAAGAGCGAGTCCTTGAGCATCCGCTCCACCACCGGGTGGCGGCCCTCCCGGATGTCAATGACGCCGCTGTCGTCCACCTCCGGGCGGACGTAGCCGTTGTTTACCGCCGATGCAGCGAAGGAACACAACACGTCCAGCTGTCCCACTCCGGCGGCGGCGGTCTGCACCTGGCGGACCTGCTCCGAGGCCGTTTTCCTCAGCTTGCAGAACAAATCGTATTCCAGCGCCGTCACGCGGGTCTGAGCAGACAGGATATCATGCTCCAGGTCCTTTAGCTCCTGGGTAATGAAGCGTTCGCAGTTCACCAGGGTCTGCTTGCGGATGTAGTCGTCGGGCACCATGGAATAATAGCTCTTAGACACCTCGATGTAGTAGCCAAACACCTTGTTGAAGCGCACCTTCAGGCTCTTGATACCGGTGCGCTCCTTCTCCCTGCCCTCCAGGGAGGCCACCATATCCGCGCCATGGTCCAGGATGTCCCGGAGATGGTCCACCTCCCCGTCGTATCCGGCTCGGATAAAGCCGCCCTCTCGGATGGTAAAGGGCAGGCGGTGGTCCTCGTCCTCTTCCCGGATGGCTGCGTGGAGGGTTTGCTCCAAACCGTCCAGCCCCTCCAGCCCCCGCAGGAGGGGAGCCAACGACTTTTTCCCGCCTGACGCGGCTTTCGCCTGCTCCACCAGCTGGGGCAGAACCGCCAGACCGTCCGCCAGGGACAGCATATCCCGGGCATTGGCGGAGCCGTATACGATCTTGCCGATCAGCCGCTCCAGGTCTGGAATGCGGCGCAGCGTCAACACCAGCTCCTCCCGCGCCACACCGTCCCGGGCCAGCTCCTCCACCGCGTCCTGCCGCCGGGCGATGGCCGCGGGAGACCGTAAAGGCTGTTCCAGCCAAGACCGGATCAGACGGTGGCCCATGGGGGTTTTCGTCTTGTCCAGCACCCACAGCAGGGAGCCCTTTTTCTCCTTGCCCCGGAAGGTCTCGGTCAGCTCCAGGGTCTTTCGGGCGGTTAAATCCAGCTCCATATAGGCCTGAGAAAGGCCCTCCTCAACAACCAAGGGCCCCAGATGGCCCAGGTCGGTCTTTTGTGTCTCGATAAGGTACGCCGCCAGCGCTCCGGCGGCTTGCAGGCACATCCGAGGGCCGTCCTCCTCTGGGAAGGACTCGCTCTCTCCCCGCAGATGGCAGGCACACAGCGCCTCCTGGGCCTGGATGGGCCGGAATCGGGCCTCCACCGCGGGCTGACACAGACAGTTCAGCCGTTCCTTTAAAAACTCCGTCAACTGCCCGTCGGAGGCGGCGGAGTCGGACAAAATAGCCTCGCTGGGCGGACAGGCCGCCAGGGCGTTCAGCAGATGGGGCAGGAAGTCCTTCCCCTGGAAGGGCGCGGCGGTGAACTGCCCCGTGGACAGGTCGCACCGGGCCAGCGCCGCCCCCGCGCTGTCCTCATAGACGGCGCAGATGTAGTTGTTCTGGCTCTCGTCCAGCATCTCGTCGGCCATGGCGGTGCCGGGGGTGACGATGCGGATCACGTCCCGGTCCACCAG
>CAJUQN010000034.1 GCA_910588625.1 uncultured Oscillospiraceae bacterium | reverse complement strand
AATGGCGGCGTAGCTCAGTTGGCTAGAGCACTCGGTTCATACCCGAGTTGTCACCGGTTCGAATCCAGTCGCCGCTACCATCTCGAAGAAGCGGCGATGGCCGCTTCTTCGAGGCTTCCGCTCTGACCCGCCCGCTTTGGGCACTACGGCCCGGTGGTCAAGCGGCTAAGACACCGCCCTTTCACGGCGGTAACACGGGTTCGATTCCCGTCCGGGTCACCAATATGGAGGCTTAGCTCAGCCGGTAGAGCGCTTGCTTCACACGCAAGAGGTCACAGATTCGAGTTCTGTAGTCTCCACCAGCCGAAACCCCTTGAACCGCAACGGTTTGAGGGGTTTTCGCTTTGCTTTCGAGGGCTGTTTGGAACCGCCTTATTTCCCATAATTTAGGATATTTTCGGGTCATTTGGGGGCACGTTGTTGCAAATCTGTTGCAAATTTTTTTGACCCCTTGTGTCACGCGTTTTCCCGCATAGCTTCTCTCACTTTCTCGGCGGTCTTCCCTTCCCGGGAGCGCCGGTCGTAATGGGTGTATACCCGGAGGGTCATGTCCACGGTGCTGTGGCCCGCCAGGTACTGGATCTCCTTGATGTCCAGCCCCGCCTCAAACAGCCGGGTGACATAGGTGTGGCGGAGGACGTGGGCCGTCACATGAGTGTCGGGCAGCTCCCGCTCCACCAGCTTCCACATACTCTTGTAGGCAGACTGGGTGAGCGGCTTGCCGTTCTGCATGGCCAGCACAAACCTGGAGTGGCTGCGCTTCTTGTACTTCGCCAGCCACGCCTCCAGCTCATCGGTGAGGGGGATATCCCGCCGCCCCGCGTCAGTCTTCAGCGTGTCGTGGATGGAGGTCTCCCCCTTGCCCAAGATGGCGTTGTGCCTGACGTGGACGATCCGCTGCTTAAAATCGATGTCCTCCCACATGAGGCCCAAAATCTCGCCCCTGCGCATCCCCGTATGGAGCGCGATCAGCAGGAAGGTATGGGCCCTGGGGTTATTTACCCTTTCCACCAGCAGACGGGTCTCCTGGGGTGCGAGAGCCACCTTCTCGGCGGTTTTACGGCCTCCGGGCTTCAGCATACTGCTCACGGGGGATTTCGCCACCAGTCCATTTTCCTGCGCAGCCTTGAAAATGCTGCGCAAATGGATCAAGACCTTGGATTGGAGGGAATTGCTCTTGTTGGACAGCGAGGCCATGATGGCCTGGATCTGCATAGGGGTGATATCCCGCAAGCGATATCCACCAATGAACGGCAGGATGTGCTGGTTCAAGACGTACTTGATTGCGTTGAGACTGTTCTCGCGCAGATTGGGCTTTTTGTAGAGATCGTACCACATCTGGGCGAAATGGCCGAAGGTCTCCTCACTGCAAATATCCACGCCTGAGTTGACCAGGATCTGGGCTTTCAGAACCTTTTCGTCCAGCTCCGCCTGGGTCTTGGCTCGGATGTATTTTCGGGTACCGTCCGGGAGTTGGAGTGCTTTGGTTAAGTAGTTGTACTTCTTCTTCGTTGCTGTCTTTGCCATTTGGCGTTCTCCTTTCAATAACGCCTTGCGATACAGTACCTTTATTATAGAGTGAATATTTGCAAATCACAAGGGGTTACAAAGGTTTAATTTTATTTCCTCACGCCGAAAAACGGTTTATTTGATTTTCCACACCTTATCGGGTTTCGCCTGGGCCGTAGGCTGGCAGTTTCCCGAGAGATAGGCCTCCAACGCCTCCACCGTAACAAGGTATTTGCGTCCTACCCGAGCGCACGGCACGGCTCCAGAGGAGATCAGCCTTCGGATGGCGGTTTCAGTCAGGCAGGTTTGTGGGTCTGACTCCCGGAAGTATGCCGCCGCTTCGCGGATTGTTCTTGTCCGCATCACATCAACACCTCCTTTGACGTAAAAGGGAGATGCCCCCTGGACTCCAGGAGGCATCTCCTTTTTTTGACAGCTTAATCATACCACAGAGTAAATGGACATTGCAAGTACCATGTGGCGGACAATTTGCGGACAATACCCGGAAATTTATTGGACATCTTCAGGATATTTTTTATTTGCAATTTCCCCTGTGAAGGAATACATCTCCGTCAATTCCTCAATAGCGTCATCCTTAATTCGCCGCACAGTACGGGTGGCGATTTCCAGTTTTTTTGCGCATTCTTCTTGGGAATAGCCTTCAAAATAGAGCAACTTCAGCAGTTCCGCATGACGAGGGTTCAAAAGGGACACATAATAGTTCAGCCGCTCCTGTTCCCGCTCCAGCGTCACAAGCTGCCCGACAACTTCTTCCGCGGTATCGCTATTCACGTGATTAGCTCGCGCCTGGTAGTTGAGCGCAATGTAAAGGGTTTTGTCGGAGGCATGACCTCCTGGATGCCCCTTTTCACCATCTCCGTGCGCCAAGGCCAATGCTCCAATAATTTCATTTTCTGAAACGCGGGCCGGATGGGACAATTCATAGTGCAGAAGCTCAATCTGCTTGGATCGCTTTTGGTATGATTCCAGCAGACCAATCACATACGTCTTGGTTTCTACGTTCATTTTCTCAGATCCTTTTCAGACAGTTTCCCTATAGGAGCAGTTGCCGTCAGACCAGCACGGATCCCGAGTCGGTCTAAAGCTGACTGTTATTACCGATTTGCGTCTGTCAATGAGCATATTACTTTGGGCGGGCCCCGCATTGTGCGAAAGCAGATATTTATGCTCTGATAAGTGGGCACGATGACCACCTCCTGCGCTGTGCTTTCCTTATCTTGTAACATTCTGTAATTTTATACCGAAAATGAGAACAAAACGTGAAAAAGTTTTCGGATTTTTTTGGAATCGCTCGACAAATATTGACACAAATCGACTTGATTGACGCATATGTACTATTCACTTGTGGAAAAACGGTAGCCCACACCGAACACAGTCTGAATATAAGTTTGATCTTTTTTGTCCAGCCCCAGCTTCCGGCGAAGCGTAAAAATGTGATCGGATACCTGGGTACCCATGTAGTCCCGGCTCGCATTCCATACAGTCTCGTATATTTCCTCTTTGGTCAAAGCTGTCCCCGCTTTAGATGCCAAAAGAAGGAGAACATCAAATTCTTTGGTAGTCAGATGGATTGGCTTCTCTTGCATCTCCACCGTTCTGCACATTGGATCAATAACCAGCTCTTTGTGTTTTATGCGCGTCAGCGTTCTGCCCAGCTTCAACCGTGCGATTCTCTGTTCTCGGCGGAGAACGGCGTTGATAACAGCCAGCACCTCATCGGCAATCAGCGGTGTTTCCACGCAGGCATCCACGCCGCGATTGAGTACAGCGGCCCGCGCTGCGCCATTGGGAAAGGCATCCGCGATAATGATGTATGGCAATGGCCGCATGGCGCTGATAGAAAGTCGAGAGAAAAGGATTTCATTTCCTTTATTACTAAAATCAAGCAATAAAAAGGCAGGGTTGCACGATGACAGCCCTGCCCATAAATCCACCGCATCTTCTATTATAGCCGAGTCAATGTGATGATCGCGCAAGAAGTCGCATACATGGATAGTGTGTTCGGTTTTGCGGCAAACAAGCACGATATCCTGTTTCATGACATCTGTTCCTATACGCAACTGCAAGGGGTTAGATTGTCCTACGCGGTTGTTATTCATCTACACGCCGCCCAGCAGCTCCTCGCTCTCCACATAGAGGCGGGCAACGCTCCACCGCTGGGGGATGTTGAAGTCAAACAGTATGGTGAGCTCCGCCGCTGCTGGCTCAGGTGTAGTCGCCGAAGGGAATTGGCTTGAAACTGCTGCCGATGGTGACAGCCTTGATGCTGGCAGATCCAAATTCGATGCCGTGGCATATGTTTTTCATTGCCTCTGTCTCCTTACATCATTTCGGCTGGCAGAGCATAAGGAACCTCCAAATAAATCGACTGCGGCAGGGCGGCAACTTTCGCCCCCGCCTGGGCGAAGGCCCGGGCCATGGCGCCGCACAGCACGCCGCCCGCGCCGGTGACGACAACCACCTTGCCGGAAAAGTCAACATTCAAGGGTAAATCAAGCATTTGTAATTCCTCCTCATACGGTTTACGCCCGTTTCATTGTCAAGCTGCGCGTTGGGCGCATGGCCGGGTCGCTTTCGCTCCGACTCGGGCTGGTCTCTGGGGCCTATGGCCCCATCGCTCGCCCTCGCTTCGTTCCAAGCTCCCCTATGCGCCTACGCTTCGCTCTCGAGGGTGTCCCACACCCCCAGCATATACATGACGCCCAGGGCCCGGTCGTAGAGGCCGTAGCCGGGCCGCACGGTGCCGGGGCCCTCCCCCCACAGGTGGCGGCCGTGGTCGGGCCGGATGTAGCCCTCCCAGCCCGCGTCGTGGTAGGCTTTCAGGATGTCCAGAATGCCGGTGTCGCCGCAGCAGTCCCGGTGGGCCGCCTCGGAGAAGTCCCCGTTGGGGAAGTGTTTTACGTTGCGGATGTGGGCGAAGGCGATGCGGCCGGTGTGCTTGCGCACGATGTCCGCCACGTTGTTGTCCGGGTTGGCGTTCAGAGAGCCCGAGCACAGGGTCAGGCAGTTATAGGGGTCGTCCACCAGTTTCAGGAAGTAGTCCACCGCGGCGGCATCGGTGAACAGCCGGGGCAGGCCGAAGATGTCCCAGGGGGGGTCGTCCATGTGCACCGCCATCTTGATGTCGCACTCATGGCAGGTGGGCATGATGGCCTCTAAGAAGTACTTGAAGTTGGCCCACAGCTTCTCCTTGGTGACGCCCTTGTACTTCTCAAACAGCTCGTCCAGCTTGGCCATCCGCTCCGGCTCCCAGCCGGGGAAGGTCATGTGGTACTTTTCCGTGAAGGACATGACGTAGTCTGCCATCTCCCGGGGATCCTGCTTGATTTTCGCCGCCTCGTAATAGAGGGCGGTGGAGCCGTCCCCCACGGGGTGGAACAGGTCGGTGCGGGTCCAGTCGAACACGGGCATGAAGTTGTAGCAGATCACCTTCACCCCGAAGGGGGCCAAGTTACGGATGGTCTGCTTGTAATTCTCGATGTACTGATCCTGGGTGGGAAGGCCGATCTTGATGTCGTCGTGGACGTTCACCGACTCCACCACGTCCATGTTGAAGCCGTACTCGTCCAGCTGCTTCTTGACGGCGGCGATCTCGTCGGGCTGCCACACCTCCCCCGGCATCTTGTCGTGGAGCGCCCAGACGATGCCCTCCACCCCCGGGATCTGCTTGATGTCGGACAGCTTGATCTGATCGTTGCCCTCGCCGTACCAGCGCCAGGTCATTTTCATGCGATTTTCTCCTCCAATAAGGTCTTATGTAGTTAGCCGAATCAGCCATGCGCCGCTTCCGCAATATGCCCCGCACACAACCCGAACTGCTCCAACAGTGCCCCGGCAGGGCCGGAGTGTCCGAACTCGTCGTTGACGCCGATGCGCTCCACAGGGCAGGGCAAGCCGTGCTTTGCGATGACGGCGCACACCGCCTCGCCCAGTCCGCCGATGATGGAGTGCTCCTCACAGGTGACGAGCCTGCCGCACTCCTTTGCCGCGTTCAGTACCAGACCCTCGTCCAGCGGCTTGATGGTGGCCATGTCGATGACACGGGCGCTGATACCCTGCTGGGCCAGCAGCTCGGCAGCTTCCAGCGCCTCCGCCACCAGCAGGCCGTTGGCAATGAGGGCCACATCGGAACCCTCCCGCAGGACTTCACCTTTCCCAATCTCAAAAGTGAAACGGTCTGCGTCGTGGATGACCGGCGCGCCGTACCGGCTGAACCGCATATAGACGGGGCCTTGGTGCTCATAGGCGGCCCACACCATGGCTTTGGTCTCCACGTCGTCTGCCGGTGACATCACCACCATGCCGGGGATGGAGCGCATCAGCGCAAAGTCCTCACAGCACTGGTGGCTGGCCCCGTCCTCGCCTACGGAGATGCCGCCATGGGTGGCGCCGATCTTCACGTTCAGGTGGGGGTAACCGATGGAGTTGCGCACCTGCTCAAAGGCCCGCCCCGCCGCGAACATGGCAAAGCTGCTGGCAAAGGGCACATACCCCGTGGTAGACAGCCCCGCCGCCACGCACATCATGTCGCTCTCCGCGATGCCGCAGTCAAAGTGGCGGTCTGGGAACGCCTTTTTGAAGATCTCCGTCTTGGTGGCGTTGGCCAGGTCGGCGTCCAGCACCACCACATCGGGATGGGCTGCCCCCAATTCCTTCAGCGCCTCGCCGTAGCTCTGCCGGGTGGCGACTTTTTTCACATCTGCCATTTCAAACCGCCTCCAGTTCCGCCAGCTGAGCGCTCAGCTCCGCCATGCCCCGGGCATACTCCTCGTCGTTGGGGGCCTTGCCGTGCCAGCCCACCTGACCCTCCATGTAGCTCACGCCCTTGCCCTTGGTCGTCTCCAGCACGATGGCGGAGGGCTTGCCCTTGATCTGCCGGGCAGCGTCAAAGGCCTTTTCCATAGCCTGGAAGTCGTGTCCGTCGATCTGGAACACATTCAGCCCAAAGGCCCGCAGTTTATCCGGGATGGAGCCCAGCCCCATCACCTTTTCGTTGGTGCCGTCGATCTGGAGGCCGTTGTGGTCTATGATGACGCACATGTTGTCCAGCCTGTAGTGGGCGGCAAACATCAGCGCTTCCCACACCTGGCCCTCCTGCATCTCGCCATCTCCCAGCAGGGTATACACCCGGGCGGCGCTGCCCTGGTGCTTCAGGCCCAGCGCCATTCCCGCCGCGCAGGAGACGCCCTGCCCCAGCGACCCGGTGGACATATCCACGCCGGGCACCGCGTCCATGTTTGGGTGTCCCTGCAAATAGCTGTCAATGTGCCGCAGGGTGGGCAGGTCGTCCACTGGGAAGAACCCCCGGTAAGCCAGCGCCGCATACAGCCCCGGCGCGGTGTGGCCCTTGGACAGCACAAAACGATCCCGGTCTTTCCGCTTAGGATTCTGCGGGTCAATGTTCAGTTCCCTGAAATACAGGTAGGTAAACACATCCGCGGCGGACAGGCTGCCGCCGGGATGGCCCGCCTTGGCCCCATGGGTGGCGGTGAGTACGCCCATGCGCACCTTGCAGGCCGTCTTTCCAAGTGTGATTTCTTCCTCTTTGGTCATGATAGATTCTCCTTTTCAGCCCTGGCCATAGTAGGCCCCCGGCCCGTGCTTACGGAAATAATGCTTATCCTGAATACGCTGGGGGACGGGGCTGGCGGAGGGCCGCACCTGCCGGGTGAGCAGGGCCATTTTTGCAACTTCCTCCAATACCACCGCGTGGTACACCGCCTGGGCCGGGTCTTTGCCCCAGGTGAATGGGCCGTGGCTGGCGCAGATCGCGCCGGGGACGGCGGTGGGTTCGATGCACCGCTCCCGGAAGGTTTCCACGATGACCACGCCGGTGTTTTTCTCGTAATCCTCCTCCAGCTCCCCCTGGGTCAGGTGGCGGGCGCAGGGGATGGAGCCGTAAAAGTAATCGGCGTGGGTGGTGCCGAAGCAGGGGATGTCCTCCCCGGCCTGGGCCCAGGCCACCGCGTGGGGGCTGTGGGTGTGGACGATGCCGCCGATTCCGGGGAACGCCCGGTACAGCTCCAAATGGGTTTTGGTGTCGCTGGAGGGTTTCCAGCGGCCCTCCACCCGCTCCCCGGTATCCAGGCTGACCACCACCATGTCCTCGGCGGTCATGCCGTCATACTCCACCCCGGAGGGCTTAATCACGACCAGCCCCTTGTCCCTGTCGATGCCAGACACGTTGCCCCAGGTGAATGTCACCAGGCCGTATTTGGGCAGGAGCAGGTTCGCTTCCAGCACCTTTTGTTTCAGTTCCTCCAGCATTTACAGCACCTCCACCGCTTTTCGCTCCACATCCAGCAGAGCCCTGTACCGCTCCATATAGGCGTTGAAGCCGTTTACTGTCTCCTCATCCGGCTGGACGGTGGAGCCGGACACCCCTGCGAACACGCGGCGGTTCAGGTAGTCCTCCAGCGTCTCGCCGCCGGACTTCCACACCCGGTACGCCGCCAAAAGCGCCATGCCGTAGGGGCCGCCCTCCCCCGCCGTCTCCATGCAGGCGACCGGGGCATTGCAGGCGGCGGCCATGTAGGTCTGGCCCACCAGCGGAGTCTTGAACAGCCCGCCGTGGCCGGTGAGGGAATCGATGGCGACCCCCTCCGCCGCCAGAATATCCATGCCGATTTTTAGGGTAGCCATTGTGGAATAGAGCTGGGCGCGGAAGAAGTTGGCCAGGGTGAATTTGCTGTCCGGGCGGCGCACTACCAGAGGCCGGCCCTCGTCCATGTGGGTCACGCCCTCGCCTGCCAGGTAGTTGCAAACCATTACACCGCCGCAGTCAGTATCGCCCTCTAAGCTCTTTTCGTACAGTTTCGTGTATAACGCACTGGTATCGGGCGCTGCCCCAAACAGCTCCGCTGTCTCCCGCAACACCCCGGCCCAGGCGTTGGTATCGTTGGTGCAGTTGTTGCAGTGCACCATGGCCACCGGGGCCCCAGTGGGGGTAGTCACCAGGTCGATTTCCTCGTAGACGCGGGACAGCGGCTTTTCCAAAACCACCATGGAGAAAATTGACGTACCCGCCGACACGTTGCCCGTCCGAGGGGCCACGGCGTTGGTGGCGGTCATGCCGGTGCCTGCGTCGCCCTCGGCGGGGGCAAAGGAGATGCCGGGAGTAAGCAGGTTGTCCAGCAGGGCCGCGCCCCGTTCGGTGAGCGCGCCCGCGTCCGCGCCGGCGGGAAGCACGCTGGGCAGTATATTGGCCAGCGTCCAGGGCAAATCGCGGGACTTCACCAACTCGTTAAACTTCTCCATCATTTCCCTGTCGTAGTCCAGGGCCTCGCTGTTGATGGGGAACATACCGCTGGTTTCGCCCACACCCACGGCGTTGATGCCGGTGAGCATATAATGGACATAACCCGCCAGGGTGGTGATATGGGCAATCTGGGGAACGTGGGGTTCCTCGTTCAGAATGGCCTGGTAAAGGTGGGCGATGGACCACCGCTGGGGGATATTGAAGCCGAACAGGGCTGTCAATTCCGCCGCCGCTTGCCCCGTGACGGTGTTCTGCCAGGTTCGGAAGGGCGTCAGCAGGTTCCAATCCTTGTCGAAAGCAAGGTAGCCGTGCATCATGGCCGAAACACCCATGGCGCATATATTCTCCCGACCCTCCACCCCGGACAGGGCGGTCTTCAGGCCCTTCCACACCTCGTCCAAGCTATACGTCCAGATGCCGTTTTCGTAGCTGGACGCCCAGATGTAGTCCCCGGAGGACACAGGGGTATGCTGTCCATCGACGGCCACCGCCTTGATGCGGGTGGAGCCCAATTCGATGCCAAGGCAAAGTTTTTCCATGGCGCTCAACCCCAGGGATTCTCGGTGGGATAGGGCAGGGACTTGGGCTGATTATACGCGATATCCTGAACGCCCAGGAACTTGAACACCTCGAACAGCGCCTTGCCGTAGTGGCCGAAGGCCACCGCGCCGTGGTGGGGGTAGCGCTTCTGGATCAGTACATGGCGGTAGAACCGGCCCATCTCGTGGATGGCGAACACGCCGATGCCGCCAAAGCTGCCGGTCTTGACGGGCAGCACCTCGCCCTGGGCGATGTAGGAGCGCAGATTGCCCTCGCTGTCGCACTGGAGGCGGTAGAAGGTGATGTCAGAGGGCGCAATGTCCGCCTCCAGGGTGCCGCGGGTGAAGTCGGGGTCGCTGTCCTGGGGCTCCAGCAGGCGGTGCTGAATGAGCTGGTATTTCACCGCCCGGTCGGCGCACAGCTTGCAGGCGGGGGTGTTGCCGCAGTGGAAGCCCATGAAGGTGTCGGTGAGCTGATAATCGTACTTGCCGCGAATCTGCTCCTCCCACATCTGGGCGGGGACGGAGTTGTTGATGTCCAGCAGGGTCACCGCGTCGCCGCTGACGCAGGCCCCGATGTACTCGCTGAGCGCGCCATAGATGTCCACCTCGCAGGCCACGGGGATGCCACGGGCGGCCAGACGGGAGTTGACGTAGCAGGGCTCAAAGCCGAACTGGCTGGGGAACGCGGGCCAGCACTTGTCCGCGAAGGCCACATACTTGCGGGAGCCCTTGTGGTTCTCCGCCCAATCCAGCAGGGTCAGCTCAAACTGCGCCATCCGCTCGCCCAAATCCGGGTAGAAGCGGCCCTCGCCCATCTCGGCCGCCATCTCGTCGCAGACGGCGGGAATGCGGGGGTCGCCCGCGTGCTCCTTGTACGAAACCAGCAGATCCAGCTCGGAGTTCTCCTCCACCTCTACGCCCAGCTCATACAGCCCCTTGATAGGGGCGTTGCAGGCAAAAAAGTCCTGGGGCCGGGGGCCAAAGGTGATGATCTTCAGGTTCTTCACGCCGATCACCGCCCTTGCGATGGGCACGAAGTCCGCAATCATTTTGGTGATGTCCTCCGCCGTGCCCACGGGGTACTCCGGGATGTAGCCCTTCAGATGGCGCATCCCCAGGTTGTAGGAGCAGTTGAGCATACCGCAGTAGGCGTCGCCGCGCCCATTGATGAGGTCGCCGTCCCCCTCGGCGGCGGCCACGAACATACAGGGGCCGTCAAAGTTTTTGGCAATGAGGGTCTCGGGGGTCTCGGGGCCGAAATTGCCCAGGAACACCACCAGGGCGTTGCAGCCGTGCTCGTTCACATCGGCCAAGGCTTTCAGCATATCCAGCTCGTTCTCAACGGTGACAGGGCACTCGTAGAGGTCGCCCGCATAGGCGGCTTTGATGGCGGCGCGGCGCTTCTCGCTCAGGGCGATGGGGAAGCAGTCCCGGGAGACAGCGATGAGGCCAAGTTTTACGTCAGGGATGTTTTTCATGATGTTTTCCTCCTATATCAAATATCGTTGGCAATGTCGTTGTTATCGCCGGACAGCCGGACGGCGGCGCCTTGTCCGGCCTCGGCGCTGTCCTCATGGGCCAGCAGCCACTTGTTCCGGGCCCAGAGCAGTTGATCCTCCTCTGTTATGGCCTTGATGGCGGGTTTTGCCTCGTTGGTGCCCCGGGGCAGCGCCACCGCCACCCGGAAGCCCTCGGCCTCGTCGGTGTGGCAGGGGGCATAGTGCAAAGTGGTGGCGTACACCTCCACCAACACCCCGGCGGGGACGCGAAACGCCCGGACTTTTGCGGTGTCCAGCATACCGTCCACGATTTCGTCCTGCTTGGCCAGCAGGAGAATGAAGTCATGGGTGCCCACGTTAAACTCGCTGTCCCGGTGGTACTCCAGGCAGTTCAATTTGGTGTTGCGGCCCCAGCACATCCCCAGCTGGACGGGCATCCCGCCGTAGGCGTTGGCACCAAACAGTTCAAAGATGGGCAGGGCCTCCAGCTCAGGAATGGTGGGCTGGTAGGTGGTGCCACTTTCCGGCAAGGGGATGGCTTTCATGGCCGCCAGCAGGCCATCCAGCTTATAGCCCTTATGCACCTGCCCATAGGGGGAAAATTCTGCGTCAAATATGCTTTTGATCTCCATGCTTGACCTCCTCATTTCAACGCTGGAAACACATTTTTTAGGGCCGGGTAGATTTGTTGGAACTTTCGATATCGCTCCTCGTACCGGGCGGTGAGTTCTGCGTCCGGCTCCACGGTCTGGGCCACGTGGATCAGCGTGTCACAGGCGGCCTGGACGCTTTCAAACGCCCCGCAGCCCACCATGGCCAGCACCGCGCCGCCGTAGCCGGGGCCCTGCTCGGTCTGTGGCAGGGTCAGCGGAATGCCCAGCACGTTGGCGAAGATGGTCCGCCATAGGGGCGATTTGGCTCCGCCGCCGCAGATCATGCTCTTGGGGATGGACACGCCCAGGGACTTGGCCACCTCGAAGCTGTCCCGGATGGCAAAAGCCACACCCTCCAGCACCGCCTGGGTGAGGTCGGCGCGGGTGGTGTCCATGCTCATGCCGATGAACGTGCCCCGGGCATTGGTATCGTTGATGGGGGAGCGCTCGCCCATGAGGTAGGGCAGGAAGAACACCCGGTTTCGGCCCAACTTATCCTTGCCGATGGGCTTTTGCTCGGTTTGGTAATCGCTGATACCCAAAATGTCCCCGCACCACCACTTGTTGCAGGAGGCAGCGGACAGCATACAGCCCATCAGGTGCCAGCCGCCGTCCGCGTGGGCGAAGGCATGGAGGGCGTTGTTTGGGTCAACCCCAAACTTGTCCGAGCTGATGAAGATGGTGCCGGACGTGCCCAGCGAAATATTGCACCCGCCCGCGCCCACGACGCCCGTTCCAACAGCGGCGGCGGCGTTGTCCCCCGCCCCGGCGCAGACCTTGACGCTCTCGGGTAACCCCAGCTCTTTCGCCACATCGGCTTTCAGGGTTCCCACCGTCTCCCAGCTCTCGTACGGCTTGGGGAGCTGTTCCTCGGTGACGCCGCAAATTTGACACATTTTCCAACTCCACCGTTTGTGCTCCACGTCCAGCAGGAGCGTCCCGGAGGCGTCGGAATAATCGGTGCAGTGGATACCTGTCAGCTTGTAATTGATGTAGTCCTTGGGAAGCATGATCTTGCGAATCTTGGCGAAGTTTGACCGCTCGTTCTCCCGCATCCACAGCAGTTTTGGCGCGGTGAAGCCCGCGAAGGCGATGTTGGCGGTATAACGGCTCAGCTTGCCCTTGCCAATCTCGTTGTTGAGATAGTCCACCTCTTTGGCCGTCCGCCCGTCGTTCCACAGGATGGCCGGACGGATGACGTTATCATCCTCGTCCAGCGCCACCAGGCCGTGCATCTGGCCGCCCGCGCCGATGCCAACAACTTGGGCGGCATCAAAGCCACACAGCAGTTCCGACATTCCCTGCATCACTGCCTTCCACCAGTCCTCCGGGGCCTGCTCGCTCCACCCCGGCTGGGGGAAAGACAGGGGGTACTCCTTTGTGACCTCGCGGAGCACCGCGCCGCTCCCGTCCACCAGCAGCAGCTTGCAGGCGGAGGTGCCAAGATCAATGCCAATATAGAGCATATTGTTATCCTCCTCAGTGGATCACAGGGATGGTAACACTCCCTGCGTATCTGCCGTCTGCAACAGCCAGGGTGAGTTCCGCACCTTCTCCTGCTTGCACGACAGCCAGTGCCTCACCGTAATAGGTGTCGGTACGGTCTGTGGTGTAGCCGATCTCATTGTAGGGGCACGCACTGCCCAGGCCCAGCAGTCTGCCGCCCGTCACCTTCACGCTGAGGATGCCCCGCTCCAGCGGCTTGACCGTGCCGCTTTCGTCGGTGTATTGCAGTCTGATATGGCACAGGCGGCCCGGCTCCACGGCGGCCTCCTCGGGTACAGCCCGCAGCTGTGTTTCCGGGGATGCGGTGCGCAGGGAGCAGCGCCCCAGCTCCTGTCCATGGCTGTCATAGCTCACCGCTTCCACTGTGCCGTCCTCATAGGTGCTGCGGAATTTGGCCATGCAGTCGTTTTTCAGCTCCTTTTTGCCTGCGCTTTTGCCATTCACCAGCAGCTCCACGCTGTGGGCACGGGCGTAGACCTCCACGTTGGCGCTCTTGCCCGCGCAGCCCCGCCAGCTCCAGGAGGGGATGGCGTTGGACATTTTCCAGGCGGAGGGGGAGTGCTTGTCGCCGGTGTGGTTCACCGGGCACACGGCGATGTACGGGCCCTTGTCCTGCTCCATGGCCACACGGGTGTACAGCGCCTCGCCCAAGGGCCGGCCTGTCAGGTCGATCCGGCCGGAACCCGCCGACACCCAGCCCACACCGTGGCCAAAGTCCGGCGCGTAGTCCTGGTACTCCCAGGAGCCGATGCCCACCTCGCCCAGGTAGTCCATACCTGCCCACACAAAATCGCCCACGATGCGGGGCTCTTTTTTCGCCAGTTCCCGGAACCGGTAGGCATCAGAGCAGAAGGTCTCGCTGCCCAGGATCAGCCGGTTCGGGTACTTTCTCAGGTCGCCCTCATAGCGGAAGATGCCATAGTTGTATCCCGCCACGTCCATATTGGCGAAGGCGTCCCGGGTTCGCCAGTCACAGGGGGGGAGGGTGGCCCCCAGCTTCATGAAGTTGTCCCCAAACAGCCCCGCCATGTTGTTGAAAAACTCGCTGCCCACCGCCTTCTTTTTCTTGGGCACCGCCCCGGCGGCTTTCAGCTTTTCCGCCTTTTCGGCCTCTTTTTTTGCCTTCTCGTCGCTGTAGACGCCAAAGCCGACAGAGGACAGGAAATTGAAAAAGATGTTCACGCCGCAGGTGACGGGCCTGGTATCATCCAGCTGGTGGAGATGGTTCGTCAGATCGGCAGTGAGCTTGATCCCCTTTTCCTGGGCGGTCTCGGACACCTCGTTGCCGGTGGAGTAGAGGATAACTGAAGGGTGGTTGTAGTCCTTGTCCACCATGTCCTTTAAATCCTGCTTCCACCACTCCATGAAGTAATCCACATAATCATGTTCCGTCTTATGGATGTACCAATGGTCGATGTACTCGTCCATCACCAGCACACCCAGATGGTCACAGGCATCCAGCAGGAACTTGGAACAGGGGTTGTGGGCGGAGCGGATGGCGTTGTAGCCGTTTTCCTTTAAAATGCGGATCTTGCGCCACTCCGCGTCCTCGTAGCAGCAGGCCCCCAGCACACCGTTGTCGTGGTGGATGCAGGCCCCCTGGACAATGACCCGCTCCCCGTTGAGCAGCAGACCGCGGCGGCCCCACTCCAGGGTGCGCAGACCGAAGGTCTCCACCACCTCATCCGTCCCAAACCTTATCCGGCACGCATAGAGCTGAGGATCGTCCAGGCTCCAGGGCTTAGCCCCTTCCAGGATCATGGTAAATGTAAACTGCCCCTTGGTCTCCCCGGATGCGGCGGCCAGCTCTCGTCCGTCGTCCAGAACGGCCACGGACACCGGCCCCGCACCCTCCGTCTCCACCCGCACCTCGATCTGGGCCGGATCCAGGGATAGTGTGCGGATCTTCACCCCGTTGAGCTTGATGTGCTCCCGATCCGCCGTCCACAAGACAACAGGCCGGTAAATGCCCGCGCCGGAGTACCAGCGGGAGTTGGGCTGGTCGGCGTTGCGGGCGATGACCTCCAAGGTATTTTCCTCCCCCGCCCGCAGCTTCCCCGTCAGCTCCACATAGAAGTTGGTGTAGCCGTAGGGCCGGAAAGCCAGCTTTTCCCCGTTGAGCCACACCTCGGCGTTGTGGTACACGCCCTCAAACTCCAACACAGCGCATTGATCCGTCAGCGCTCTGTCCGGCGTAAAAACCTTGGTGTAGAGATAGTCCCGCCCCTCGTACCAGCCGGTATTGATACCCCCGGCGGACAACTCCGTCCGGGGCTCAGACAGCATGGCGTCGTGGGGGAGGCTGATGGGAACGCCAGGCGCCCGTTCCCCCAAGTACTTTACCTGCCAGTGGTCATTAAATTGATTTGCTTTCATCTTTTGCTCCCTCCAACGAAAAGAAGTGGAAGTCAACACGTCCCACTCCACAGAATTTGAAATACAGTGCCCGTTTCCCGTTATCTAAAGCACAGTCTGCGCGGAACTCCGCCCGCCCACCGATCAGCTTCAGCGGGATGCGCGCCGACACCGTTTGAAAGTCCGGCCTGCCGGAAAGCAGGAATTCCCCTTCCGCCGCGCCGCTCAATTCCACCGATACAGTTTTGAGCTCCCGGATGTCAAAATACTTGAAGCCTGCCACAGCGCCGTCCCGCATATTGGCGATGTACTGGCCGCCATCCCCCTCCCGGTCTTTTCCGGTCTGGGTGAAAAAGGGGTGGGTGGCAAATGCCCTCCGGGGGCTGGGGCAGTCGTACCGCCCCACCCCGTCCCTGCTCCACAGGTTGCAGGCAATATAGGCCGGGTAGCGCCCAATGCCCCGCAGCGGCCCGCCGTTCAGCCCGCAGGAGGTCAGCTCCGCCTGCCGGAAGGAGCCGTCGGGGCTGCGAACCAGTTTTTCCGCGCAGGCCTGACGGGAATAGGAGTGGCGGTTGGTCTGCCGGTGGTAGAAGATATACCAGTCCTCCCCGATGTTCAGCAGCCCGCCGTGGGTATTGCCCAGGTAGTTCAGGCCCTTTCGCTCGTCCTCGTTGCCGTCCAGGAACAGGTCACCCTGGCTCACCAGCGTGCCTCCGAAGGTGAAGCCGCCGTCGGGCCGGTCGCTGACCGCATAGCACAGCTCGTGGTTGTGCCGGGAGGAGTAGACAAAGATGTACTTGTCCCCGTCCTTGCGGATGGAGCTGGCCTCGAAAAACTCGTGGTTGGGGAAGGAGCCGGGGCCCTCCTTGGGAAAAATCACCTGGGGCTCTCCCTTGATGGTGAGCATATCCCGCTCCAGCTCCACCACCGTGCCACCGTCGTTTTTCAGCTTTTTGAAGCCGGTGACGGCGGCGGGGGTGGGGGTGTAAAACCCGGAGTACAGCCAGATCCGCCCGTCGTCGTCCGCCAGCACGCCGGGGTCGAAGGGGAACTGGTCGCCTTTTTTCCGGCCCCATACCGTGCCGTCTGGGTAGCGGACATGGCCCAGGAATTGATAATGCCCCGCCGGAGTGTCGCAGACGGCCACCCCCATGATCCCCATAAAATCGAAGGCGTAGTAGAGGTAATACCGCCCGTTCGCCCCCCGGCATACGTCGGGGGCGAACAGCAGCCGCAGGCCCAGCTTATTTTTCGGATCCTGGTTCTTGAGGTAGATCACGCCCTCATACCGCCAGTCGGACAGGTCGTCCACCGGGGCGGACCAGCACACGTAGTCGTTGACGCAGAAGATGGGCGCGTTGAACCTGTCGTGGGAGCCGTAGACGTAGACCCGGTCTCCGAACACATGAGGCTCGCCGTCCGGGATGTACTCCCAGCTGGGGAGATAGGGGTTGAACGCCTGCTTTGTTTTCACGCCGCGCCCCCTCACTTTTTGCGCTCCGCGATGGCCTTTTGCTCCTCGGGGAGGTTTTTCTCCACCGTCCACAGCAGCATCAGCACCGCGCACACGGCATAGGCGATGGTCTCGATCCAGATATAGCTCACTGTGATGGCCCCCTGGGCCGCGGCGGTCTGCCCCGCGGTGCCCAAGGCCACGTCGGCGCCCTGGTCATAGCCGCTGCCGTTCAGGATGGCGCTGAAAATCGCGTTGCAGATCGGGGTGGCGGCCACCATGATGGAGCTGTAGATGGACATGGTGAACCCGTCTGTGCGGATGCCGCTCTTGAATTCAATGTGGTCGATGACATCCGCCAGCATGGCCAAAATCAGGTAGCACGCCGGGGCGGAACCCAGGCACTTGATCGCCACGCCGATGGCCACCGGGACGATCTGGCCCTGCCCCATCCCGGCAATGACACCGCCGATGACGCCGACCACCATGCCGATGATGGTGACGGTGCGCTTGCCGAATTTGTTGGCCAACGGCACCACCAGCGCCGCCGCCACCGCCATGGGGATGGCCCCCAGCACTGCCAGCAGGGATTGGGACGCGCCCCAGGCGTCGGCGGAGCCAAAGAAGGTGTTGTCCAGCACCCACTTGCAGAAGAAAGCCATGGAGCCGTTCTTCATGGCCCCGCTCCACTGGAAGCCCATGTAAAAGACAATGGTGATCCACCACCACTTTTCGCTGGTCACAGCCTTGAGCTGTTCCCCCAGGGTGGCCGTTTTGTCCTGGGCGTCGCTGCCGGCTGTGCCCATGCTCTCCTCCGTGACCCGCTCCCGGGTGAACTTGAACTGGAGGAAGATGGTCAGGGCGGTGAAGATGGCCACGGCCAGCATGGTCATGAACCAAAGCCCCTGGTTTTCTTTCAAGGCGAAGGATACCAGCATGGGGAACACCATGGAGCCCACACCCATGACCCCCAGGCCCGCCACGTTGGTGAAGGAAGCCAGGGTGGCCCGCTGTTTGCTGTCCCGGGTGGACACAGGGATCAGGGTGGAGTTGGCGGTGTTGTAGATGGGATACGCCACCGCGTAGTAGAGATTATAGGCGATGGCGATCCACACCATTTTTGCCGTGGGACTCTGGACGGGGACGATGAACATGAGCACGCTGGCCACGCTCAGCGTCAGCGCAGACAGCAGCACCCAGGGCCGGGCCTTGCCCGCCAGGGCCTTTGTGCGCTCAATGAGCTGTCCTACCACAAGGTTGGCCGCCACGATCAGGATGGTGGAAAACAGCTGCAGCCCCGTGAGGAAGCTCAAATCCAGCTTGAGCACATCGGTGAAGTAGTTTTGCAGGATGCTGGTGAAAATGCCGGAGGACAGCAGCGCCCCGAAGGGGCCGATGAAGTAGCCCAGCAGCATTTCCGGCAGCTTTACGCTCTGGGATCTCACCAGCGAGCTGATGAGGGGGGTGTTCCAGAAGCCAGTTTCTTTTTTGTCCATAACGTCCCTTCCTTGCTCTGCTTAGATCGCGTTCAGTTCGACCGTCCTGGTCTGCATCCCATCTGCCCGCACAGTCACCGTGATCCCGCCAGGGGCGTCTCCGGCGCGGACAACGGCCAGCGCTTTCCCATAATAGGTGGTATGGGTATTGGAGAAGAAGTTCTCCCCCATATTGGGCTTTGCGGAGCCAAGGGCCAACAGCTCGCCGGCGCCGCTGACCTCCACCGTAACCGCGGTGTCCTCGGAAGACTTTGTGATCCCGTCCGCGCCGGTCAGGTCGATGCTCAAATAAGCCAGATCCTGCGTCCCCGCCTTCAAGGTGTTCCGATCAGCAGCCACGCGCAGTTCGCTGGCGCCCTCGGCAGTCTTCATGGAGGTGCGGGACAGCTCTTTCCCGGCACTGTCATAGCTGATCGCGGTGATCGTTCCGGGCTCATAGGCAATGTGTTTGAAGACGGCCTTATACTCCTTCGTCTTTTTCTTCCCATAGGAACGCCCATTTAGGATGAGTTCCGCCGTGTCACCGTCGGAATACACGGTGATCTTGTTCCGTTTCCCCTCGCAGCCGGCCCAAGACCAGCTTGCCACCGCGTCTGTGTCACGCCACATGGATACAGAGCCCGTCTCCCCGGCGTGGGTATACGGTTCCACACCGATACCGGGGGTGTGATCCAGTCCCCAGGTCAGCCGGTTCCACTGCACCTCGGGGCGGAGCTTTCCGCAGATGTCGATCACGCCGCAGCCGCCGGAAATGATAGGCGCGTCCTGACCGGGATTCTTGAAGCTTTTGTAGCGGACGGTGCCGATGCCGGACTCCCCCAGGTAGTCCCAGCCGGTCCACATGAAGTCGCCGATGACATAGGGGAGCTTTTTCACCAGCTGCCAGTTGTGATAGAGGTTTTTGGGCAGGGTCTCGGAGCCAACGATAACCCGGTCCGGATGAAGTGTGCCGTCCTTCTCATACCGGGAGGCGGCGTAGTTATATCCGCCGATATCCAGGTAGGAGAAGCACACCTTTGTGGCATTATCCGCGGCGGGCTTGGCGGCCATTTTTTCAATCATCCCCCCGGCCATGTTCATCAGCATATTGAAAAACGCGCTGGTAGGGACATTATCCATGGTCTGGCTGCCGTTTTTGTTCTCCTTCCCGTCCTTTTTGTCGCCGTATATGCCGCCGCCCTTGGCCGACATACTGCACAGCATCAGGTTGACGCCCAGGGTCACGGCCTTCCCCGGATCCAGCTTCCGGGCCAGGACGGCCAGCTTTTTGCAGTACTCCTGTCCCTCGGGGATGGCCAGCTCGGAGATCTCGTTCCCGATGGAATTCATGACTACACTGGGGTGGTTGTAGTTTTTGATCACCATGGCAGTGAGATCCCGTTCCCACCACGCACGGAAATCCTTGTCCGCATAGTCGTAGGGGTTTTTATGCACCAGCCAGTTGTCGCAGAATTCATCCATGACATACATACCCAGCTGGTCACAGGCATCCAGCAAGGCTTTGGACGCCGGGTTATGGGAGGAACGTATCGCGTTGAAGCCGGCCTCCTTGAGCAGCCGGACGCGGCGGAGTTCAGCAGCTTCAAAGGAGCACGCGCCCAGGATGCCGTTGTCGTGGTGGATGCAGGCGCCGCGAAGCAGCGTCTCTTGCCCATTCACGAAGAAACCCTTGACGCTCCAGCTGAGGGTGCGGAAACCAAACCGCTCCTCCGCCGTGTCCACCACCTCGCCGTCCTTCAGCAGCTCCGTCCGGCACAGATACAGCTCGGGGTGGTCTGCGTCCCAAAGCCGGGGCTGGGAAACGGGGATGTCCACGGAAGCTGCCCCGTCCTTTACCGGCGTCTCGGCCTGCGCCGCGACGCTTCCGCCGTCCAGGATGGAAACCCGAACCGTGTCGCCGCCGGTGACCGACGCCTTCACATGGGCCGTGTCGTTCCCAGAGGTGGAGATCAACAGGCCGTCGGGGATGATATGGCTCCGATCCCCAAGGAAAAGGTTTACGTTCCGATAGATCCCACTCCCGGAATACCAGCGGGAATTGGGCACCGCCGAGTTGTCGGCGATCACCTTGATCTCATTTTCCTCGCCGTATTTCAGATACCGATCCAGCGCCACAAAGAAGTTGGTATAGCCGTACCGCTGCTCGGCGGCGAGGGTGCCGTTCACGAACACCTGGGCGTTTTGATAGACCGCCTCAAATTCCAGGACAGCGGACTGCTCCCGCCACTCCTCGGGCACGGGAAACCGTTTGATATAGACATAGGCGCCGCCGGGAAAATATCCGCAGGCCCCCGCTGTAGCGGCATTCTTCGAGCGTTTCTCGTACAGCATTGCGTCATGGGGAAGCGTAACGGGCTTCATAGCCTGCTCCCCGCCCACGGCACTGAACAGCCAGCCCGTGTTAAAGTTTTGTTTTTTCATCTATCTGCGCCCCCTCAAATATGTGAGAATGCCTCGCTGTTGGTGCAGTATACGATATCGCTGCGCCCCGCGATGGCCTCAAAAAGCCGTTCCAGGGCATCCCAGCTGGCATTGCCCTTTCCGTAGTCCATTTCATAGCTGTGCGCCCAGAGGTATAGCAGCAAGTCCCGATCCTGGGCCTCCTCGCGCTTGAAGCGCTCCACCAGCTTCATGGCGTCCTTCAAAATGATGGAGGTGGAGGGACGGAAGTTCAGCGGGTCTTCGGGGAACTCATAGCCGCCAGAGGGGAACACCGCTCTGGCATACCGGTAGCCCCGTTCCTTCAGATACGCCTGCACTGCCGGCGAAGTGGAGCCCTGCGCATAGGCATGGCCCACGATGGGGGCGCCAAAGAGCCCCTCCAGGGCGGCCTTGTCCGCGTCCACCGACGCGCGCATTTCGTCCTCGCTGACAGCGCCCAGGGATTCATGCCGGAAGCCATGGGTGGCAATTTCCATCCCCTCATAAACCTGGAGAACCTCGTCCTGCGGGATTCGATTGTGCCGCACATAGGAGAAGGGCCATTTGTGCGTTACCCCCTCGGGGCAGTCCTGGAAAGAGAAGGTTCCGATCCCCTTCACCTCGCCGCGGGCGCCGAACAGGCCGGCATTGAGGTTGAAGGTCCCTTTAAGCCCGTATTGCTTCATCAGCCGGATCACCCGTTTGTCCTGCTCCAGCCCATCATCGAAGCTGAGCGTAAAATACTTCTTGCCCATGCCTACACCTCCCCGGTCAGCTGTTTCAAATCGTATGCCTGTGCCAGCAGCATACCGCCGGCCTGGTTCGGGTGCAGGTGGTCGCCCTGATGGTAGCGCTCGTCGGTGACCGAGGGATTGTTCTGATCCCGCAGCAGGGCATCCGCGTCAAATATGTAGTCGAACATCGTGCTTTCCCTGATCCATCCGTTGATACTGACCCGCAGGGTCTCCATCTCCGGGGTATAGCCCTTTTTCACAAACCCGATGCGGGGCGGGAGGGTTTGGGCAAACACCCGGACGCCCATCTTGTGGAGCCGCTCCACGATGTCTGTTACGGCAGACGCGTATTTTTCCAGGGAGATGACTGCCTCTGTCTTTTTGGAGTAATAAGCCGCGTCATTGACGCCCAGCGCGAGGATCACCCCGTGGAGGCCGTCAAAGCGGAGCACATCGCGTTCAAAACGGGATACCCCCTTTTCCCCGTAGGAAGCCCCCATCAGCCCCGGAATATCATAGAGCAGGCAGTTCCCGCCGATACCGGCGTTCATCAGCGTGTACCTGCCACCGTAAGCGTCGGACAGGCGCTTTTGCAGCGGTTTTACCCAGCGGTTCATGGCCGTTATGCTGTCCCCGAAGGCTGCGATGATCTTCGACGGCTGGCCGGTGAGCACATCAATCTGATCCATCCCGGGAACGGCTTCATAGAGGTTGTACTGCTCCTTATAGCCCTCCCTGCGGGCCGGGGGAAGCTCCTTGTCCCCGGTGTGATCGCCCGGGTAGACAACGGCGGCCTCCTCGGTCATATTGCTGTCCATGACCTTTGACGCATAATAGAGCCTGATCTCCAGCTCCTCGCCCTGGGCCGTCGGGAACGGAATCTCGTCAGAATAGCAGCTTTCCCCCACGGGGACAGAGAAGGAGCCGCTGCCGCCGCTCGTGACGGGGTGCATCTTCCCCTGCGCCCATATCGTCAGTCCGCCGATGGCATAGGGTTTCTTCCCATAGTAATTTGAGAAACGAACCCGAAGCTTCTCGCCGGAAACCTGGGGCGTTACATGAAACACCACCGTTTTCTTTTTCCCTGCCAACAGGCCCATAGCGAATGCGGGGGCGGCGGCTTGATGCCAAATTGGTGTCCAGTCCATGGTTATCCTCCTTCGTTATGCGAGTGTAAAGTTCAAAATATCAAGGGCGCCTTTGCCCTTATACCGAAAATACAGGGGGCAGGAGCCGATGGGCCGGCGGCTTTCCAGCGCCAGCCGCTTGGCGTTGAATTTCGTGCCGGCAGCCGTCCATTTGTCCGCGGCGGCAATGGAAATGGAAGCTATGACGACACCCTTTTCCCCGGGCAAAAGCTCCAGTACGCCGCCTCCGCCGCGAACCGTCACGTCGATGCGCGTGGTTGCTTCCAGGTCAAAATATCGGAACCCGGCGACGCTGCCATTCTTCATTTTGGAGATATAGGCCGTTGGCGCGGTAAGCTCCGTGTCCACCGTCACTTCACGGCCCTCGGGCTCCGGCGGTTCATAGTCCGGGCCGTCCTGGGTGATCTCAGGCCCGCCCATAGGGTTGCGGATGCCAAACACCCCGGCGTGATGAAGGACGCAGGCAATGTAGGCCGGATAGGTTCCGATCCCCTTCAGGGGGCCGCCGTTCAATCCACAGCTTGTGGCCTCCACCATTTGAATCGTGCCGTCCTCCTGGATCTCAATGGGCTCGGCCACGGCCTGCCGGTTCTTTTTCACTCCATTGGTGGTGCGGTGGTCAAATATGTACCATTGGCCGTTGACGCACACCATGCCGCCGTGGCTGTTGCCCATGGGATAGGCGGCGTTCATGAGCTTTCTGCCGTTCAAACCGATATCGCTGGAGGAGTGGATCGGCCCCTTGTGGACAAAACCCTTGTCGGGAAACAGGCTCATGGCGTAATTGAGGCCGGTGATATTAGTGGCCGGATAGACCAGATAATACCACTCACCGATGTGGCGGATGGAGGGGCCCTCCCAATAGTTTGGCTTCTTGGGGTCAAAATCCGCCGGCATGATAATCGTCGGCTCGCTGATGATGGTCAGCATATCAGGCGCGAGTTCCATCACAAACAGGCCTTTGATCTCGTGTCCAAAGTTCCCGTTTGACGCCTGACCGCTCCCCACATAGAGGAAAACACGTCCATCGTCGTCCACCAGTACGGCGGGGTCAAACACGAACCAGTCTTCCGGCTTTGAGCCATAAACCCGCCCGTCCGGGAAATGGACGTCGCCCAAATACTGATATTTCCCCGCGGGGGTGTCGCACACGGCAACGGAGGTGATGGACGTATTGGCCACGGAGTAGTAGAGATAATACCGCCCATCCGTGCCGCGCACCACATCCGGGGCATAGTAGGACAGCTTTTCCTGATTCCACGGGGTATCCTCTTTTTTGAAGATCACGCCCTCGTACCGCCAGTCGGAAAGGTCGCCCACCGGGGCCGACCAGGAGACGTAATTGCCCTCGCAGTATTCCTTGGCTCCAAACAGGTCATGGCTCCCATAGATGTACAGCCGCTCGCCGAACACCCTCGGTTCAGCGTCGGGGATGTATTCCCAGCTGGGGAGATAGGGATTGTAGCATTGCCGTTTCAATGGTGGTTCCTCCTTTAAAAACGCGCATTTTTGTGGTATACTGCCCTCAAGGGGGCGTTAGCATGGAAAACATGACACATCTGTATTTTGACAGCATTGATGAGATGCGGGATCAAACCGACAGCCATGGCCCGAACTATCTTCGCGACCATACGGCCGAGCGGGACTATTTTTCTCCGTTGTCGGTGGTGACCAGCATCCATACGCCCCAGGAGTACCTGTTTTCCAACTATATGGATACGTGGTCCTTTTGCGTCCACACTCCGGCAAGAAGCGAGTTCTTTCATGAAACCTATATGCACAAGCATAACTTCTTCGAGCTGATGTATGTGCAGCGGGGGGACGTCCGGGTCATGATTGAGGAGGCAGAGACCGCCTATACTCAGGGGAACCTCTGCCTCCTCAACCGAAATACCATGCACCGGGAAACAGATATGTCAAACGCGGATATCGTTTACATCGGCATCGACCCCGCGCTGCTGACGCAGTGGCCCAAATCATTTCCGCCGCCGTTCCAGTACAAAAGCATCCTCAATCAGTTTTTCAGTGACAACCTTTCGGAGCGCGCCGCCTATAAAAAGGACTACCTGGACTTTACCCTTCTGGGGACGGACGCGATCCCGCAGCTGACCCAGGAGCTGATCCGCGCATTTTCCGTGAAGCGGATTGGCTATCAGTTTGACATCTATTCCTCTTTACTGAGGCTTCGGTAGAAAGAGTGGGCGGGTCAGCGGTTAGGGAGAGTGGGATGAA
>CAJUQN010000033.1 GCA_910588625.1 uncultured Oscillospiraceae bacterium | reverse complement strand
ATAGACCGAACCACAGCGTTTTTGCTGGGGTCGGTCTTATTGTATCTGCGTTTTTTGTTTTTGAAGGGAGGCCGGACAATGGAAAAAGTCAAAACGGAAGAAGTCAAACGCAAGCGGGGCAGGCCGAAGCTGGACGCCCGCATCACCGAGGAATACGCCCCCAGCAGGCGGCAGGCACTGAACAAGATGTATATGTACGAAGGCGTCCATCTATTATCGGTAGCGGATACCGAAATCCCAAACAGTGAGGTTTTATGGCAGGCGGACAGAACAGCAGTCACTTTGAAATCCCGTGACGGCATCTTGGAACAGCTCGGCAGAATGGCGGTGCAGGACAAGCTGGGCCGTACCGATTGCGTCTATCTCGCCAGCCTTGCCATCGCCGCCGTTCAAGCCGGGTATACCACACGAGAGGTGGAGGTTGCCCTGCGGGAAATCCGCATGGCGGCGAAGTCCAGCATGAAAAATCCAGACAGCGAGGCGCTTTATTGTGCGCTGGGCAACACCGTGGACATTCTGCGGAGGATGGGAGGTATCGCATGAAAACGGAAAAACGGCCAGTGGAAATCACAGTGGCGGGGGAACTCCCCGGCTTTGAATACGGCGGGTGCCGGGGCGTGTTTTTGAACCTGGGGCTTGATGTGGAAATGGACGGAGTGACCTATCATCTGTCCAGCAGCTTTGCGGAAAAAGCGGAAATGGGCGAGGTCATCGACACAGCGGAGCTGGAGCGGAATGGGCGGCGGACGGCGTAAAAACTTCTGATGTCCGTCAGAAAGTTATTGCTTTACAGTACTAAAGCGGCTATAATGGGAGCAGGTAACAGATGCTATGTTCCTGCGTCCAGGGAGGTAAAAAAACAAGATGCAGGAAAAATACAATGTTGGAATTTATTGCAGACTCAGCCGGGACGATGAAAGAAGCGGGGAGTCCGTGTCCATCGAAAATCAAGAGTTACTATGTAAAGGGTGGAGTCACCACCTAATACATATGACTGCGGTTCATTTGTGGCAAAATGGTACGTTGCAGTTGTAAGAAAGGCGGTGGGAACGCAAAAAGCAAGCGTTTTCGACAACTGCGGACACATTTTGCTACAAATGAAAGGAAATGACTATGGAACTGACTTATACGAAGGTAGGCGATTACTATATTCCGAACCTTGCTCTTGACGATGATGCTAAATATGAAATTGGCATATATGGCCGGATGCGCCAGCAGTATTTGGAGGAGCATCACCACGGCACCTACACCAGCTTGCTCCTGACCGGAAAGTTGTGGAAACACCTTGCCGACATTGATGCTGCCTGTCATGAGCGTATGGATTTTCTGATCCCGGCTATGGCGAGGCAGGAGGGTGTGGCCGAAACCTTAAAAGCGGCGGACCAGATAGAATGGGTGGGCCATATGAACAATATCCGTAACCGAGCAGAGGAAATCATTCTTCATGAACTGGTCTATGCGTAAGAAGTACAACGGGGGTATGGCTGCGGCAAATGCGGCCATACCCCCGTTTTTAATTTTCCTCAGCATATTCGAGCCCCTCATCCCTGCACCAGCGGATGGCGATCTCTCGGTATGTCTGATCCCGATAATCATACCACTCTTGTTCCACCCTGTGATAGCGGATGCCGTTTTTGAACCGCCGGAACGCGCCCCTGCCGCAGATCGCGCTGACAAGTTCCTGACGCGCCGCGCCAGCAGGCAGGGAATATACGAAATTTTCCACAATGCTGTATTCGTGAATATCGTATTTTGTTGGGAATCGTAGAAACCGGCCCCTCGGTGAGTTTTCAATCAATTCTTCCAATGCCTCATCACGTTCCCCTGTAATCATCTCGTCCTGCAAATAAACCGTTTCGCCGGTCTGGGTGTCATAAAAATAAGTAAACGCCTCATTGGCGGTTTCAATTGCCTCAATTACCTGTTCCAGTTTTATTTTCATCTCGGCCACTCCAATCATCTATTATCACCTGTTCGAGCGGCAATTTGTAGCTCGAACAAAACTGCTCAGGTCCTATGAATGTCAGCATAAATTTCTCCGGCAGTCTGGTTGTAGGAACCTTTTGAAGATATTCAAACGCCCGCATTGCGAACCTGTGGCTGACTACCGTATCCCACTCGGCCAGAAGGATAATCTCCGCTGTGCCGCTTTTGAAATCATAATAGAGTTCACCCCAAGTGCCGCCACAGTCCGCGAGATATTTGCAGACTGCGGCGGTAATTTTTTTGCCCCGTTTTTTCTGCGACTTTAGGCGGAGTTCCACCGCATGAAGCTCATCTGCTGCAACCAGCTCCTTTGTCAGTTTGTCCTCCGCTCTGGCATAGGCCCGCTCTGGAATCTCTATAAACAGTTCATGTTTCAGCAGCTTCAGCGCGGAACGTTCTACGCTTTTCGCACGGCTCTCCGTCAAATGGAAATACTGCGCCGTTTCGGTGAGCGGGTGGTCTTTGCCGTCCGCGAAGCCAAAGCGGTACTGGACATAAACATTTTCCCGATCCGGTAGCGCATCCATGCCCTCATGCAGCTCCGCCGCCGTTTCCCGCTCAATATAAATACGTTCTGGTGATTTGACATTGGGCGAAGCAGTCAGGCACTCCACCGTATCCTCTCCGGCATCGTCTAAATCTTCGTCCAGATATATGATTTTCCAAGCATTAGCTTTATTGTGCCGCAACTGCCATACCGTGTCCCGGCTGTACTGACGAATCAGATCGCTCATGGCGCGTCTGACAGCGGAAGCGGCGTAAGTCAGAAATTGGGCTTCTCCAAACTGCCTATATCCGTCGATTGCCCTCCACAGCCCGATGGAACCGGCCTGCACAAGATCGTCAAAGCCCACGCCGCAGGCGGAAAGATGCTCCTGGCGTACCGGGTTCCCTACAATTTGATTTGCAATTTTCCGAACAAATGGGAGATTGGTCTCGATAAGTAGGGGCACAGCCTGTTCTTCCCCGGCTTGTGCCAATGCGCAAAGCTGCTCATTCGTCAGGTCTTTCATTTGTCAGGCCCTGCTTCTGTGCAATATCTATAAAATCTAAAATGAAATTCTTGATAAGGTCTGAAAACTGTTCGCCCAATTTTAATGGAGCACCTGTGTATGTAGAGTAACCTTCCGCGAGCTGTTCAAGGGAAATCTGCGGCATCAATGGTTGTGCGCTGCCTCCCTTTGTCATATTCGCCATCATGATCTGAGTGATTTGCTTGGTAGCCAGTTCCGTGGTAGGCGTGTTCGTCTGGATACCGGCCTTGATATCACATAACATATCCATCAGGGCGCTTTGAATCATTTGAATATCCATCGCATGGGGTGGTGTCTTTTGCATATTGACGATTTGGGTTACAGCTTCCATGCCCTCCTGTGGATTCATTAAACAACTGGTGTCCGTTGTACTGCCAAACAGTCGCAAGGTATCCCACACGGCATTTTGTCCAGCAAGGGGTTCAGCAATCGTATCCTTGAAATAGCGAGCAATCATCCGAGTGATCTCAGGAAACTTCGGATTCTCCAGGATACGGTTGACAACATCGGTATCCACTTCTCTGGTGTATAGTACCATCGCTGCCTTGTAGGACAGCCCCAATTCTCCTATATCATAATTGCGGCGTTCCGGAAAGTCTGTCTGCCCGAGAATAAAGTCGGTGGACACGCCCAGAAACTCCGCAATCTTGACGATAGAATCGTCACCGATTTTGTCGGTTTTTGCGCTCAAAAACCGGCTGAGGGCGCTTTCGGATATGCCGATCTCCGCAGCGAGTTCCCCCTGCGTTATTTTCCGTTCTTTCAGTTGATCCTGTATCCGCTCCCGGACAGTCCCCGGCAAATAGTTCTGTTTCATGTCAGTATCCTTCCTATGATACCAGATTATACACCATTTTGACAATACCCCATAGCGAAAGTTGTCGAATTTTGTCTCTTGCATTTTTGCAATTTTTAATATGGACAGTCTCTGAAATTGCAATAACGCCATATTTTTTCGGTCTGCACCATTTTCTCCGTATATTGGTATCAGAGGATAAAACACCTCAAATCAATGCGGAAAGGAGAATCGGATGCTATAGCGGCTTTTGCAGAAATGCCGCCCCAAGTTGTCGGGGCGGCATTTCTGCGTCAACAACTGAATAGGGACAACAGCATATCGGGGAATACCCTACAAACGAAGAAAGCGAGGTACAATGACCAACAACACCAGCACCAGCACCACCATGACCCGGCGAATCGGAAGTACGGTTTTCAAAGTGAATATTTTTACCAAAGAGGACGGGAACGAGACTATGGAGGACAAAATTATGCGGCTAATCCAGCGCGAAGGGTTGGCATCACCGACAAATTGTGGTATGATGAATGTGCCACAAATGAACCGTCAGTCTGAAAGGAGCGCATCATGAGCGCCAGACAGACGGAGACAAAGATTACAGCGTTATACGAACGCCTCAGCCGTGACGATGAATCTTTAGGGGACAGTAATTCGATCATCAATCAAAAACGATACCTGGAGGGTTATGCCGCCGATCATGACTACGGTAACATCGTCCACTATACCGATGACGGATGGTCTGGCGGAAATTTTGATCGCCCCGCATGGAAACAGCTGATTGCCGACATTGAGGCCGGGAAAGTAGAACATCTTCTGGTCAAGGACCTCAGCCGGGTAGGGAGAGATTATCTCCAGACGGGCTTTTACACGGAGGTCGTTTTCAAACGCTATGGTATCCACTTCGTTGCCATCGGGAACAGTATCGACAGCAATGATCCCAGCTCTGGTGAGTTTGCCCCCTTTGTCAATATCATGTCCGAGTGGTACTTGCGCGATCTGAGCCGGAAGCAGCGCACCGCCATCAGGGTCAAAGGTGAATCCGGAAAACCGACCACCAATCAGGCTATTTACGGCTATAAAAAAGACCCCAACGACAAGTATCACTGGTTGATTGACGAGGAAGCGGCGGCAGTTGTGCGGCGTATCTATCAGTTGGCCATTGAAGGGCACGGTCTGAGCGATATTGCGAACATTTTGTATCACGATAAGGTAGAGTCCCCTGCGGCTTACCTGGCAAAGCAGGGGCGCGGTCCTTGGAAAAGCAAGGAAAATATTGACCGTCCCTACGCCTGGAGCGACTTCATCGTTGGACAGATACTGTCCAAGCCGGAATATATGGGGCATACGGTCAATTTCCGTTCTCATAAGGAGTCCTACAAGGACAGGCGGGCGGTACGCCGCGCACCGGAGGACTGGCTGATTTTTGAAAACACCCACGAGGCTATCGTGGACAAGGGCACCTGGGAACTTGTTCAGAAACTGCGGGGAACACCCCGCCGCATTGATACGCTAGGCGAAGCGAATCCCTTGACCGGGCTGGTATTCTGTGCGGACTGCGGGGCAAAGATGTACAACCAGCGGACACGGGGCAGCGATACAAAACCGTATCCATCCGACGCCTATGAGTGCTCTACCTATAAGCTGGGTGGTCAGCGGCGCGACAAGGTCTGCAGTAACCACCACATTTCCACTAAGGCGCTAAGAACGCTGATTCTGGAAACCATCAAAATCACCAGTGCTTACGCCATTTCCAACGAGGCCGAGTTTATTCGGAAGGTTCGGGCAGCGTCCGAGGTTCAGCAAGCGCAGGCGGCGAAGGACTTGAAGCGTAAGCTGAACAAGGACAGGCGGCGCTTTGACGAACTGGACACCATCATCAAAAAACTGTACGAATCCTATGCGGTGGGCCGCATTGGAGAGGAACGCTTTGACACCCTTCTCGCCGGGTATGAGCAGGAGCAGACGGCGCTCCGGCAATCTATCACGGAGGCCGAATCGGCGTTGGTTAACTTTGAGCAGGACACCGCTAATGTGGAGCGTTTTCTCGACCTTGCGAGGAAGTACACAAATTTCTCAGAGCTGACCACGCCAATGATTAACGAGTTCGTTGACAAAATCATTGTCCACGCCCCTGACCGTTCTGACGGCGATCGGGTGCAGGAGGTAGACATTTACCTGAAGTTCATCGGCAAATTTGATCTTCCCGCCCCTGAATTGACCGAAGAAGAATTGAAGGAACAGGAACGGCTTCGGAAAGAACGTATCCGTAGCCGGGAGCGGTATCGCAGGCTGAAAGCGGGTGAGAACCTGAGTCCACCGTTTGAAAGAGTCTGTGAACAGTGCGGGAAAACCTTCATGGCGGGCATTCCGAACGCCAAATTCTGTCATCCTAACTGTCGGGCTAAATTTTACATTCGCCAAGCGGCGGAAAGCAGGCGGCGTGATTGCACCTGTGCGAATTGCGGAAAGGTATTCTCGACCACGAGAACGGATGTCAAATACTGCTCTAACGATTGCAGGGTGGAAGCCAACCGAAGAATGCAGCGGGAACGTAATGCTACAAGGAGAGTGACAAGTTCCGCAGAGGCAGGCACAAAGCCCACAACGGCGGCGAGCGTTTGATACATCATGGGGCGGCCCGCAAATGTTGCGGACCGCTCTTTTCTATCACAAAGGAGGCTGAAAATCAATGTGGAATTGCGATTGGGAGTACCAGAACCAGGATATTATGAAGAAGAATTATGACAGGCAGCTCAGTGGCCAATATAAGCCTGTGGCCCCTATCCGCAAGATCATTTGTGAGGGATGCGGGTGCGTTTTCTATACGCGAATCTGGTCCAAGAAATACTGCTATTACAAAAAATGCGGCAAAATCGGCTATAAAAAGCAGCTGATACAGCGGCGCTTGGCCCAGCCGCCCCGCACCCAGGTCTGCAAGATGTGTGGAAGCACATTCACGCCCAAGCGATCAGACGCTGTATATTGCAGCAATGCCTGCCGTCAGCGAGTATATCGGCAAAGCGTTACAGATAAAGCAAGTGGTTACGATGACCACTTGCATGAGCCGTAACAAGCTATGGGCAGAAGCGTTACGGATAGACGTAGTGGAAACAAATTCCACTACGTTCACCCGTAACAAATTTGCAGCCGTGTTACAGGTAAACCAAGTGTGCAAAATGACTACTTGATTTATCTGTAACGGAAACCATCCCAGGAGAACGTTTGAAAGCGGGCGGTCTACGGATCGCCCTTTGCTGTTATACAGCGGAAAGGATTTTTATGAACATTTTGAATCACAATGAGCCAATTATCATCGGTATCGACCACGGCTATGGCAACATCAAAACCGCCAACTGCCGCTTCAAAACCGGCGTGGCTTCCTTCGATAAGGAGCCGACCTTCAAGAGCAATCTGCTGGTTTTTGAGGGCCGCTATTATCTGATCGGCGAGGAACACAAGGAGTTCACCGCCGACAAGATGGCGGACAGCGACTACTACATCCTGACTCTCGCCGCTATCGGGCGGGAGTTGAACATCCGCAAACAGACCTCGGCCTGCGTCTACTTGGCGGCGGGTTTGCCGCTCACTTGGGTCAGTGAGCAAAAGGACGCTTTCAAGCGGTATCTGCTGCAAAGGGACAGCGTGGATTTTATTTTCCGGGGTGTGGAGTACCACGTTGACTTTGCCGAAGCGGACATTTTTCCCCAGGGCTTTGCCGCCGTGGCTGACCAACTCCGAAACTTTCGTGGGGTGAATATGCTGGCGGACATCGGCAACGGAACGATGAACGTTATGTATATCAATGACCGCCGCCCCCAGGAGAAAAAGTGCTTCACCGAAAAATACGGGACGCACCAATGTATGCTGGCGGTTCGGGAAAATCTGCTGAAGCTCTACGGTTCTGCCGCTGACGAAACAGTCATTGACCGTGTGCTGCGCTACGGGACTGCGGAGATCAGCGAGCGGTATCTGACCGCAATTCAGTCAACTGCCAAGGATTATGTAGCCGGCATCTTTCGCCGCCTGCGGGAGCATGAGTATGACCCGGAGCTGATGAAGCTGTACATTGTAGGCGGCGGTGGCTGTCTGATCAAAAACTTCGGAGAGTTTGATGTTGGCCGGGTAGTTATCAACGAGGATATTTGTGCGACAGCAAAAGGGTACGAATATCTACAGAGAAATGGGACTATATAACATAGCGAGTATGTACCAGATTCAAAGGGTGCTGCTGGGGAGCCGATCTGATTTCTCCGTTGTCTGCCAGATTGCCTTTTTCCTCGGCATGGAGCCAGAGGAATTAACGTCCTCTACTCTGACACCGGAACAGATTCAGCAGGAGCAGGACAGCCACTACATGAAAGATACCGCCCCCGTAGACTGGGTACAGTTGGATGCAGACACAGCCCCTATATTGGAAAAGGTTGTCCAAGGCGTATATGATGGCACGGCCAACGAGAACAGTAGGCCCGAACGAGTATCAGAGAGACTTGTGTATCGGGAGATGGGCTTGCTGGGGCATCAACTGGAGAATATGCCAAGATGCAGGGCCATCTTTGAACGATACACAGAGACCTATCCCGAGAGCTGGGCCAGGAAGATCATTTGGGCATATCAGAGATTAAGAGCGCAAGGTAAGCCCTTCTATTGGTCGGATATTAGGAAACTCTCAGGGGTGAAAAAGAAGAACTTTCAATCAATCATCCCCTATTTGCAGCAATACACGGACGCTGAGACGGCGAATCGAATCGTAGCCTTGATTGAATGAAACGGATAAGACAAGGAGTGCATTAGCGCACTCCTTGTCCGTATAGTCTGTAACTGGTATCTAGCAGATGTGATTACGGTCAACTCCCAGAGAGGGATACTCTACTGTCAACGCCAATCTAAAATTGTAAGAAAACGCCGAAGAAATTTTGTAGTTTTTCGGCGGGGGGTGGGTAACAAAATCAGCAGCTGCCTTGCTCAAAAAGAGTGTTCACGATTTGCTGTTTCTGACGCATAAATTCTTTGCGTTCTTTCAGGCGGTAAGACTCGCCCTTGATGTTGATAACGGTGCAGTGATGCAGTACACGATCCAGGATGGCGGAGGCGATGGTGACGTCGGCAAAGACCTCGTTCCACTGGGAGAAGGTCTTGTTGGAGGTAAAAACGGTGGACGTTTTCTCATACCGTCTGGCAATGAGCTGGAAAAAGAGATTTGCGCCCTGGATATCCATGGGAGTTTGTGTGGCCGATGACCTGTGAAGGCACAGCAGCTATCCAGCATAGGGGAACACCTCCGCAAAGAGTTACACCTAATTATACTCTATGCGTCGAGTTTTGCCCATAGCATTCTGGAATTAACACGTCTAGTTCGCTCATAATATGGGTGAAACATCGACGTAGGAGGGATAGCGGTGGACTTCAAGCAGGGTGGACAGGCTATACAGCGCATACGCAAGGAGAGAGGCATGACCCAGGAGCAGCTTGCGGAGATAACAGATGTGGCCTCTAACTCGATCTCACGGATTGAACGTGGGTTGCTGATGCCTGCCCTACCTACCTTGATCGACATATGCAATGCCCTCGGGACTGGAGCTGATGCCATCCTGTCAGCCTACGTTGCGGTGGATACTCCCATCCGGTGGACACCTCTGGCGGAGAAGCTGGGAGAGCTGGACTTGGAGAAGCAGCATAAGATTGAAGCTATCCTCAATTGCCTCATTGAGACGATTTAGACTTGCAATGTAGAGAGAGGTCAGCTATAATAGAGGGGCAAGGTCAAGGATACTATGTCGTAGGGCAATGTGATTTATCCTGTGTAGGGCAATAAACACCAGCCTACGCCATAGAAAAAAGTGACCTTGCGTCTAACGACGTGGGGTCACTTTTTTGTCCTTCGGACTATCCTTTCCCTGCCTAATACAAGGATTTTAGGGACATTCTGCGCTATATCACCATGGAGTAGGGGCAGTCCGGCCCGAGGGCCGGGGTGGATAAACGACTTTGCCCCAAACAGGATAAATCACATTGCCCTACGACACTGATCTCAACAAAAAACGGGTCGTATCGTCCACGATACGGCCCGTTTTTTAGGGCTTGTAATCCCCCACAGCGTGGGAAATGATATAAAAAGCAGCAGCGCAACCGGCGGTTGCGGATATTTCAGCCCCAGTTGCTTGTATGCCACGGCAAATCGCGATACCCTATCAGCGAGGAGGTAACACAGATGCTGTCCGAAAAGATCTATACCCTGCGGCGAAAAAGCGGACTGTCACAGGAGCAGCTTGCGGAAAAGATCGGCGTCTCCAGGCAGGCAATTTCAAAATGGGAGGGCGACCTGTCCACACCGGAACTGGACAAGCTCAAAGCTCTGAGCGAATGCTTCCATGTTACGCTGGACGAACTCATCGGCGGACAGGCGGCACGCGCTGACAACTCGAAACAGGAACCGGACGGAACGCCCCGCACCGGGGCCGACGGCAAGCTCGGCATCTGCCTGTGCCTGATTGGCGCGGTCTGCCTGATCCTGTTCGGCATTTTGATGGTCGCCCAGCCCGCCTCAGTGGACCAACTGAACGCTTCGTCCACGGTCACGCTGAACGGCTCTGGGATGCTCATCGTGTTTTTCCTGCTGCTGATGGTGATTGGGATGGCGTTGGTCCTCAAGAAGAAATAGGCGAGGAGGTTACGCCCTAAATGAAACGCTACAAACGGCTGTCTCAAGTTTTCACGGTTCTTGCCATTTTGCTGTCCATTGTCATGTGCGCCGATGTGTCGTATCACTATTTTGATTTGCTGGCGTGCAACTGGTGCAGCGCCCCGGCTTGGGTATCCTTTTGGCTGTTCATCCCCTATGGGATTGGAATCGCCATCTGTGCGGTGTTGGCCCGCTTTTTCCGCAAAAAGCATCGAAAAAACGCATAACCACCGGAGGGACAGCCTGGAAGGGCCGTCCCTCCTTCATTTTGACAAAGAACGAATAAAATTGCCGAAGCTATGAAGTCAGACCTTTCTTTACGGCAAATCATCTGGTATAATACCCGTCGGACACATTACGTAGGCATCTCCGTGCCGCGCACATACATTAAGGAAAAGAGGAGCGACCATGACGAAAAACTTTTATCAGGACAACCGCCGCCGTTTATACGGCCAGATGAAAGAAAATTCCCTTCTGGTGCTGTTTTCCGGCACAGAAGTACGCAAGACCAACGACGAGTTTTACCCCTTCTACACCAACCGCAGCTTTTTGTACCTCACCGGCCTTGACGGTAAGGAGCTGGTCCTTCTGGCACGCAAGGACGGGCAGGGACAGGTAACGGAAAAGGTGTTCCTCCTTCCCCCCGACTTTCTGGCGGAACGCTGGACCGGCCGCCGCATCAAATCCGATGAGGCGGCGGAGCTGTCCGGCGTAGAACAGATCGGCTTTGTGGCAGATTTTGAGGCAGAACTCCACCGGCTGGCTGCCAGCGGCAGCTATGAGCACCTATACCTGGACCTCTACCGCGCCGCGCCCAGCGACCGGGACGCCCCCTCCCACCGCCTGCTGAGGCGGGCGGCCTCCGACTATCCGTTTCTGAAGATCGAAAACGCCAACGCCCTGATCCGCCGCCTGCGCACCATCAAGCAGCCCTGTGAGATCAAGGCCATGCGCCAGGCGGAACGCATCACTTGCGAGGGCATCACAGCTATGATGAAGGCGTCCAAACCCGGTATGTTTGAGTACCAATATAAAGCGGTGTTTGACTATATTCTGGGCCAGTACGGCCCCCAGGGGCCCGCTTTCCCCTCCATCATCTCTGCCGGGAAGAACAATTTCTGTATTCACTACAACTCCTATACCGGCCAGGCGTTGGACGGGGACATGGTGCTCAACGACGTGGGCGCGTGGCACAACTATCTCATGACCGACGTCTCCCGGGGCTGGCCCTGCAACGGCAGGTACACCGACCGCCAGCGGCTCCTGTATGAGTGCGCCCTGAACACCTCCAACCATATGTTCCGCACCATCAAGCCCGGTATGCCCATGAGCGAGGTGGATGGCGAGATCCGCCGGTACAACGCCGCTCTGTTGAAGGACGCGGGCGTGCTGGATGACGTGAAAAACATCGGGACCTATATGTGGCACGGCGGGGCCCACCATGTGGGCTTTGATGTCCATGACGTGGTGGAAACCCCCGAGGTCATCGCCCCTGGCATGGTATTTTGCGTGGACGTGGGCATCTATCACGAGGAATGGGGCATCGGCTTCCGGCTGGAGGACAACTGTCTGGTCACCGAAACGGGCTGTGAAAACTTATCCGCCATCATTCCTCGCACCATCGAGGACATCGAGGACACCATGCGTCAGGGATTCGTGGCTTTCTCATGATCAATCAGGCGCTGATGATGGTCATGGCCGCCGGGGCGGTGCTGGGCGGTCTTGACAGGATTTTTGGAAACAAGCTGGGGCTGGGCAATCAGTTCGAAAAGGGCTTCATGCTCCTGGGCCCCATGGCCTTGTCCATGGCTGGGATGATCTGTCTGGCCCCGGTGCTGGCGGGCGGGCTGGGCCGGACGGTGGCACCCCTGTTCCAGCTTATCGGCGTGGACCCGGCCATGCTGGGCAGTCTGCTGGCCATCGACATGGGAGGCTATCAGCTGGCTAAGGAGCTGGCTGTGGACGGGCGGGTCGGCAGCTACGCCGGGCTGGTGGTGTCGGCCATTTTCGGCTGCACGCTGGTGTTCACCATCCCTGTGGGCATGGGGATGATCGCCCCCTGCGACCGCCCCCTGTTCGCCCGGGGCATCATGCTGGGGCTGACCGCCATGCCGGTGGGGCTCATCGCAGGCGGGCTGCTGTGCGGGCTGCCCCTGCCTGTATGTCTCCACCAAAACCTGCCCATTTTTGCCCTGGCACTGCTCCTCCTTTTGGGGCTATGGAAAATCCCGCAGCAAATGGTAAAGAGCTTCTGCCTGCTGGCGGAGGGCATCAAAATCGTCATCACCATTGGGCTGATCTTGGCAGCGGTGGAGTCGATGACGGACTGGGCCGTGGTACCGGGCATGGCGCCCATTGGGGACGCCATGGGCGTGGTGGCCTCCATCGGCGTGGTCATGCTGGGCAGTCTGCCTATGGCGGAGCTTTTGCGCCGTGCGTTAGAACGTCCTTTTGCCGTGCTGGGTAAAAAGCTGGGCCTGCGCCCCCAGAGCCTGACCGGGATGCTGGTCAGCCTGGCCACTCCCCTGCCCACTCTGTCCATGTATCAGAGCATGGACGACCGGGGCAAGGTGGCGGCCGGGGCCTTTCTGGTCAGCGGCGCCAGCTTACTTGCGGCCCACATGGGGTTTGTGGTCAGTACCGAGCCGGAGATACTCACCCCATTGATTGTCGGGAAGCTCTCCGGGGCCGTTGCCGCCGCCGCACTGGCGCTGCGAACTCAGCGAAACAGACAATAGCGGCTTCCCAATTATAAAAGGGATTGTATTTTCTCGCAAAATATCGTATGATAGGAATTGGAGAAGGCTGTCAGCCCATCTCCCCAACGGACGATCCCACATAAAGGAGGCCATCTTATGGACGAAAAGAGAATGATAACTGTCACTGTGGACGGCGTCAAATACACCTATCCCCACGGGACGCCATACCGCGCCATCGCGGCGGATTTCCAGGACCGCTATCCCTGTGACATCCTGCTGGTCAACCGGGACGGAAAGCTGTGCGAGCTCCACAAGTTTCTGGACCGGGATTGTTCCTTGCGGATGGTCACCGCCCAGGATGTGCCCGGCATTCAGACCTATGAGCGCAGCGCGCTCTTCTTAATGCTCAAGGCATTTTACGACGTGGTGGGCCAGGATAATATCGAGCGCATTGCCGTGGAATACTCCCTCAGCCGCTCTCTTTTTATGCGCGCCAAGGGCAATTTCACCTTGGACACCGCTCTGTTGGAAAAAGTGGAGGCCCGTATGCGGGAGCTGTCCGGCAAAGCCCTGCCCATCGAGAAGAGGTCCATCAACACCGAGGACGCCATGGAGCTGTTCCGTAAAGAGGGGCTGGTCCACAAGGCCCAGCTGCTCAGCTTCCGCGTCAACTCCCACGTCAACATCTACTCTCTGGACGGCTTTGTGGATTATTTCTACGGCTATATGGCGCCGGACACCAGCTACATCCGGTGCTTTGGTCTGGAGCTGTTTGAGGACGGCTTCGTCCTCCGCCTGCCCACTCTGAAAAATCCCAACCAGCTGGGGGACTTCAAGCCCTCCATGAAAGTATTCCGGGCGCTGTCCGAGTCCACCATCCGGGCGGAGGCACTGAACGCCTCCAACGTGGCGGATCTGAACACCACCATCGCCCAGGGCGGCGCCACCCAGCTGGTGCTGACCTACGAGGCCATGATGGAGAAAAAGATCGGCGATATCGCCGCCGACATCGCCAGCCGGAAGGGCGTCCGCTTCGTCATGATCGCCGGGCCATCCTCCTCCGGCAAGACCACCTTTTCACACCGTCTGTCCACCCAGCTGATGGCCTGCGGCCTCCACCCCCACCCCATTGCCACCGACAACTATTTCGTCAACCGGGACAAGACCCCCAGGGACGAAAATGGCAACTATGATTTCGAGGGCCTGGGGGCCATGGACGTGGAGCAGTTCAACACAGACATGGTGCGCCTGCTCAATGGCGAGACGGTGGAGATACCCACCTATAACTTCAAGAAGGGCGCGCGGGAATATAACGGCAACTGCCTCACCCTGAAAGACGGCGACGTACTGGTCATCGAGGGCATCCACTGCCTCAACGACAAGTTCACTTACGCCCTGCCCAAAGAGAGCAAATACCGCATTTACATCAGCTGCCTCACCACCCTGAACATCGACGACCACAACCGCATCCCCACCACCGACGCCCGCCTGCTCCGGCGCATCGAGCGGGATGCCCGCACCCGCGGCTACAGCGCCCAGGCTACCATCAAGATGTGGCCCAACGTCCGCAGGGGCGAGGAAAACAACATCTTTCCCTTTCAGGACAGCGCGGATATGATTTTCAACTCGTCGCTGATCTATGAAACGGCCCTGTTGAAGCCCTACGTCCAGCCTCTGCTGTTCGGCGTTTCCCGTGACAGCGAGGAGTACATCGAGGCCAAGCGGCTGCTGAAGTTCCTGAACTATTTTCTGCCGATCCCGTCGGACGACATCCCCAAAACCTCCCTGACCCGGGAATTCATCGGCGGGGGCTGCTATCACGTCTGATTAAAAACCGTCTGCGTCTCTGGCAAACCGCCCCTAGAGGAATGTTCATGTGCTTTACTTTCGCCCTGCTGTCCTCCATGTTCAAGGTGGGCATCGACGGCGTCAACTCCAATCTAGCTACCGCCATCCGCGCTATGGCGGCAGCTGCCATTGATTACAGATTTTGCATTTTTGGCTATACTAAACCTGTCAAAAAGGATTGCAACCAACGTGTGGAAAGAGGGGAAATTCCATGGATATTTTCAGCGTGCTCAACCTCATCGGCGGTCTGAGTCTTTTCCTGTTCGGCATGAACGTCATGGGACAGGCCCTGGAGCGCCGGGCGGGCGGACAGCTTCGAACCCTGCTGGAGAAACTGACCCGCGGCAAGCTGGCCGGACTGCTCACTGGCATAGGTGTCACCGCCGTTATTCAAAGCTCCTCTGCCACCACAGTCATGGTGGTGGGCTTCGTCAACTCCGGCCTCATGACCTTGAAGCAGGCCATCAACATCATCATGGGCGCTAACATCGGCACTACCGTAACAGCGTGGGTCTTGAGCTTGGCGGGCATCGACAGCGGGAACCTGTTCGTCACGCTGTTGAAGCCCTCCTCCTTCACGCCGGTACTGGCCTTCATCGGCATCATCCTCTATATGTTCGTCAAGGATACCAAGAAAAAGGACACCGGGCTGATCCTGCTGGGCTTTGCCACCCTCATGTTCGGCATGGAGGCCATGTCCGACGCGGTGTCTGGTCTGCGGGACGTTCCCGCATTCCAGCAGCTGTTCATCCTGTTCAAGAATCCGGTGCTGGGCGTGCTGGCGGGCGCGGCACTGACGGCCATCATCCAGTCCAGCTCCGCCTCTGTGGGCATTTTGCAGGCCCTAGCCGTCACCGGGCAGGTGTCCTATGGCGCGGCCATCCCCATTATCATGGGGCAGAATATCGGCACCTGTGTCACTGCCATAATCTCTTCTGTGGGCGCCAACAAGAATGCCCGACGGACCGCGCTGGTCCATCTCTCCTTTAACGTCATCGGAACCTCGGTGTGGCTATCCGTGTTCTGCTTACTCCGGGCCCTCCTCCCCCTGCCCCTGCTGGATGACCCCGCCTCCCGGCTGGGCATCGCCGTGGCACACTCGGTATTTAATGTGCTGTGCACCCTTTTGATGCTGCCCTTGTCCGGCTTCCTGGAGCGGCTGGTCACCGTCCTGGTCCCAGACGGCAAACAGCCGGAGACCTTCTCCGAGCTTGACGAGCGCCTCTTCGCCACCCCCTCTATCGCTCTGGAGCGGTGTCATACCGTGGCCGCCGATATGGCGGAAACCGCAGTCCTCTCTTTGAAGGAGGCGCTGGGCTCCCTGCGGGACTACTCACTGGAGACCGCCGACGCTGTCCGGGAAAAAGAGGATAAAACCGACCATTACGAGGACATTTTGGGTACCTATCTGGTCAATCTGAGCACTCACCGCATCAGCGAGACGGATAGCCGCGAGGCCGCGAAGCTGCTCAAAATCATCGGCGACTTCGAGCGAATCTCGGACCACGCCGTCAACCTGGTGGAGTCTGCCGAGGAGCTGCGGGACAAGGGGCGGACCCTCACTGATGCGGCGACCCGGGACTTGACCACCCTCTCCACGGCGGTCAGCGAAATTCTGGATTTGTCCCTTACCGCCTTCCTCCGCAACGACCTGGCCTCCGCCGCCAGGGTAGAGCCGTTGGAGCAGGTCATCGACCAGCTCAAGGAACAGCTGCGTACCCGCCACATCCTCCGTCTGCAAAAAGGGGACTGCACCATCGACTCCGGCTTTGTCTGGCTGGACCTGCTGACCAATCTGGAGCGCACGGCAGACCATTGCTCCAACATCGCCGGGTGTGTCATTGACGCCGCCCATGATAATCTAAATCTGCACCAGTCCCTGCGGGATATCCGCGACAACAGCGAGTATTTTCAGCAGCAGTATCAGGAGTACACCCGCAAATACGCATTGAGCTGACACCATGCGGTCCAATTACAGCATAGGCGCCAGTTGGGGGCGGCAGCATAACGAAACAGATTTTCCCCTCCACCCTGATCGTAGCTGCGGCGGTGCTGGAACAGGAGGTTGTCTTTCCTTTCCATGAACCGTCAGAAAGGTCGCCGCAGGGCGCGCTGAAAGCCCTCCTCCGGGCCGGGATGCGTGTCCCAAAACAGGCGGCCGTCACGGGATACAACAGCTCCGACTACGCACGGCTGTGTGAGCCGGTGCTCACCTCGGTGGACAACAGGCCGGAGCAGGTAGTCCTGCTGTGCGTACAGCTGCTGGAGGGGCGCATCAAGCAGAGTGAGTTATTCTACTCCGTCACAGTGCAGCCGGAGCTATTCCAGGACAGACAAGTTGAATGTGAGAGCGGTCCGAGCTGGACCGCTCTTCTTTGTTGCGCGAAAAGGAAGCGCTTACAATTTTATCTCTGTTTCCATATGTCAAGCGTTGCAAGTAACATTGTATATATTCGAAAATTGATTTATAAATTAGAGATGGGGCCGTCTGATCCACAGATTTAAGTTGAGTAAATAGTATAAAGGAAAGTCGGCGTTCGGCCTATAATGGAGGCATGATAAACCCGGCGTGTTTCGACAACTTTTCCGCTCGTTTTACCAACTGTGAGAATAGACAGCCCGAGCGAAACGGAGTATAATGCCGGGAGGAAGGGGGTGAAAACGCTGAATAAGGAAAATAAAAGAACGAACCTCGTGATCGTAGTCCCGAGGTTCGCACTCCGATTTGTCCTTGAATTGGTCGCGCAGGATAATCCAGGACTTGCGCCGAAAATCAAGGAATTGCTGAAAGCCTACGGCGAGTAAGCTCCCGCTCCTCCTGACAGCAACAGGAGGAGCGCTTTTTATTATAACGCGCTACTTGAGATTTGTAAACGGCCTTTTTCCGTTTGGTCCGTTCAGGTAGCAGGTAGCAGTTGATCCGGCAAGTGCTACCTCAAGTGCTACCGGCCCGAGGCCTTGCGGTTACTGGCTTTTTGGTACTTGGTAGCACTTGCAACAAACTTTTCTATAATAGACTAAAACCTCAATATTCTTATTCGCAAATGGTAAAAAATAGAAAATAGTCTATTTTGAAGTATATAAGAAAACTTTGTTGCAAGTGCTAACTGCTACCTGAACGGCCCTCGCCTCCGGCTGTATAGCCGGGCTCGTCTTATCGCGGCGGCCGGGGCCCTTTTTAGGGAGACCTCTCCCCTCACAATACCCATTTTACCACGATTGGTAAATAGTTGTATGCCGATAAAGCGCTCAGGGTTTTGCTTGAAACCTCGGGCGCTTTGTCGGCTCCCTTTTCTTACCAAACACGGTAAAATTGAAAATGTCAAGAGGAAAGGAGCTTGACGCAAAAAGAAACGAGCCCGCTGTTACAGCCAGCGAGCTCGCAGAAGGGAGGTGACCCTATGGACGAGGGCTATACCTCTTATGGCTATCTCGGCACGGTCGATGGTCGATTGATCGAAGTCGTCTCTCCGGAAGAGCTCTATGAGCTTCTTGAGAACGACGGCTGATAGATAGCCAGCCTGAGAGCCTGACCGGTCACAAGGCCGGTCGGGCTCGACGGTTCCTTTATTATACCGTCCTCCAGCCTATTTGTAAACCCCTAATTTCAGAGAGAAGCTTTGACATGGAAAAAGAAATAAGACCCTTGACCTTCACGGTCGACCCCGGTGACTACGACAGTTTGCGCCGAATTATGGACAAATACGGAAATAGTATGACCTCTTTCTCCGGGGACAATGCGAACCTGGAAGAGGTTATGATCTCCGTCGCTAAGGATCGGATCGATATTGTGACCTTCCAGAGCAACGGCTGGACCCGCCGCAACGTCTACTGGCGGGACATCACCCGCGAAGAGCTCTTTGAGGGCAAATGGAAGTAGACCGCCGCGCCGATCCGGGGTTCGCTCCGGGCCGGCGTTCCTTCTGTTTTCGGCGCAACTTGTACGAGCCGCATAACGAACTCGCCGAAACCCTGGGCGCTTCGTCGGCACACAAGTCTTACCGAATACGGTAAAATTGAAAATGTCAAGAGCAACACGCCGAAACAACTTTGAGGAGGCCAAAATCATGGCTAAGAATTATGTTGAGTAAAGGGAAAAGCATGATGATGGCCCTGCGGCCCATGAATGAAGTTGCGCTGAAGGCAAGAGAATATCCCCATACCGAGGTTGGCCTGGAGCAGATGGCGCTGGCCATCCTGGGCCTGGGGGAAGACACGCGGGTGATCATGGAGGCCACAGGCAGGTATCACGAGCCAGTGGTGGCAGCCCTGCATGAGTATGGTATCCGCATTACAGTGATGAATCCGTTGTTCATCAAGCAAAGTGGTGGCGGCTCCATCCGCAAGGTCAAGACAGATAAGGCGGACGCCAGAAAGATTGCCAAATACGGGCTTGATAATTGGACGGATTTACGGGAATATACTCCCACAGAAGCAATCAGAGAACAACTGAAATTGGCCTCCCGGCAGTGCGATTTGTACATAAAGAACATGGTGGCACTGCAAAACAACCTCATTTCCCTCACTGATAAGGTCTTTCCGGGTGTGAACGAGCTGTTCTCCAGTCCGGATCGTGCCGATGGCAGCCAGAAGTGGGTTGATTTTATTATGGTTTTTTTGCACTGCGAGTGCATCAACCTGGCCAGCGAGGCTGCTTTCACCGAGCGTTACCGCAAGTGGTGCAAACATAAAGGGTATCATTTCAGCCGGAGGAAAGCTGCGCAGTTGTACATGGACAGCATGGGCCATATCACCACTCTGCCCAGAAACAGCAATACCAAACTGCTCATCACCACTGCCGCCAAGCAACTGTCCTCAGCCAAGGCTACGCTAGCTGTCCTGCGTGCTGAGATGGATCGCCTGGCCCGGCAGCTGTCGGAGTACGAGACCGTTCGGGCCATGTACGGCGTGGGTGAGAGAACTGCTCCTCAACTGATGGCTGAGATTGGCGACGTGCGCCGTTTCCCCCGCCGCAGCTCCATCGTGAGTTTCGCCGGCGTCGATCCGGCGGTGGACGAGTCCGGCAAGCACATTTCCAAAAGCAATCCAACCACCAAGCGGGGTTCGCCCCACCTGCGCAAGACGCTGTATCAAATCGTCCGCACCTATCTGCTCAAGGCTCCTGCTGACGAGCCAGTATACCAGTTCCTGGACAAGAAACGGGCCGAAGGCAAGCCGTATTTCGTCTACATGACCGCCGCCCAGAACAAGTTCCTGCGTATCTACTATGCCCGCGTGAAGGAGTGCCTCCTTGCGGCTGACACTCGGGAATCTTCCGAGAGTTAACCTGCGCTAAAATCCACAGCTTGCATGGTCTGCGAAAAATTCCGCTTTTGCAGGCTTGGTTTGTTATACCCTTTTTCATCCGCTTAAAATTTTCTCATTTTAGGGCTTGACTTTTGTTTGCAGGACTCTTGAATGCCATTCAAGCGCTCTCCCACGTTAGCGGTGAAGCACCCCCGTTTCCACATTCCGAGATATAACTCTGTTGAAGTTTGCGCTGAAGGAGTCTTGCCGACCAGGCAGGGCTTTTTTGTCAGGCGGGCTTCTGTCCCTTGTACTCGTTGGGGATCTCCAGCCCCAGCTCAAACTGCGCGAAGTTGATGTTGAATTCAATGTGCAGGCGGTAGTCTGTGTAAACGTCGATCCGCTTGATGAGGCAGCCCGCCACCATCTTCTTGGTGGCCATATCGCTTTCGTCGAACAGCTCAGACCACTTCAGGATACGCCGGTAGTCCCTGCGAATCTCCTCGGCCCGGCTGCTGTTCTTCTCCGCTTCGCTGCTCAGTTCGCTGACCTTCTCGCTGGCCTCCATCATCTTTGCTTTGGCCTCGTCCGCCATCTCGGACAGCACACTCTCCGGCAAATTGCTCTTGCCCCGGATCACATCGTACAGCTTGGCCTTCACCGCTTCGTACTCCTTGGTGGCTTTGGCGAACTCCTTCCGGGCAGCGGCCAGCTGGTCCTTGACGCTGGCTTCCACATTCATCTGCGTTCTGGAGACGATTTCATCCTCCCGGATCGACTTCATTTTGTCGAAGACCTGATGGAGTACCCTGGTCACCAGCCCGTCCAGGATGTGGGTGGTGTAGCCCGTCTGCCCGTCGCAGTCCACCCGGTGGCGGGTCTTATTGTAGCAGACGTAGCGCACCCGGCGGCGGAACACCGTCCCGCCTTTCAGGTTGTGCCGGACGGTGCCGTTGGTGGTGAGCGTCAGCCTGCCCCCGCAGTGCCCGCAGAAAATGTTGCCGGACAGCAACGCTTGACCGCTGATGTTCTTTGGCCTGGTACGCTGTGCGTTGAACTCGTTGACCCGCTCCGCCATCAGCTTCTGAGCCGAGGCAAAGGTGTCCGGGTCCACGATCTGGAGCTCCTCAAAGATCTCGGACTGGCTCTCTCCGCTGCGCAGGACACCGGTGTATGCGACATTGTGCAGGATGTGCCCCACCGTGGCCTCATGCCAGTTGGTGCCGGTGCGGGTCTTGATGCCCTGGCCGCTGATCATGTTGGCGATCTTGCACCGGCCATAACCGGAACCCACGCACAGGTTGAACATCAACCGCACCACCCGGGCCTCGTCCTCATCGATCTCCAGCTTGCAGACCTCATGCTTTCTCTTGTTGAGGATGCCGCTGGGCGCCAGCCGGTAGCCGTAGGGGACGCCGCCGCCCCGGAACCGGCCCTCCTGCACCATCTGGCCCATGGCCGTCTTGGTGCGGATGGAGGTTTTCTGGCTCTCGCCGTCCGCCTGCCAGTAGCGGATGTAGTTGGTGAGGCGGTCCGTGTGGGACTCGAAGCGCTGCTCTCCCTCGTTGACGCTCCACACCCGGATGCCATGCTTCACAAACCACTCCACCACGAAGGGCGTCTCGTCCGATTTGCGGCCCAGGCGGTCGAACATGAACACCAGCAGGATGTCGAACTTGCCCTGCTCGGCCCGCTTTTTGATGAGCTGCAGCTTGTCCCGGTCGTTGGCGCTGACTTTGTAGCCGGACACGCCGGTCTCCTGCTCCTCGTTCACGATGACCCAGCCCATTTTGTCGGCGAAGTCCCGGCAGGCTTTGCGCTGGACCGGGATGTCCGCCTGGTTCAGCTCGTCGTGGTCGACCTGCTTGGTCGTGGAAACACGATATAAACAATCCACTCTTTCAGCCATTTTGTATCCATCCTTCCAATCATCATGTGCAAACAGGTGGGAGGATCGGATACCTTCAATCTTAAATTTTCAAGGTGCCATGGCTTGCGCCACACCGATTATCCCACAGTCCGCGGGGAATGTCCAGTCATTTAGCCGAACAGCTTCAGCGGCCTGGATGTGTGAAAAAGCGGCGCTGTCCCAGTGCGGGAACAGCGTCGCTTCAGTACGAGTGTATTCTCTATGAGGACGGCCAGTTACTGCTTCTGGAGCAGGTCGGTGTACTTGAGACGGTCTGTCTCAGGCAGTTTCAACGCCTCCATGGCCTGTTCAGCAGACCAGCCCATGCTGGACATCAAGGCACGGATAGAGGCCAGAAGTCCTTCGACCATACCCTTTTCCATGCCCTGGGCCATACCCTCGGCGCGTCCTAGATCCATCACGCCTTGGCTCAAATTACACATCTGATGCACCTCCGCTTCCAGTATCTCCGTCATGGGGATATCGAATTCTTCCTGCAACACCTGCCGCTTTTCAGCTTCTCCAGCTTTCGGGGACAGAAGCACATCCAACAGCTTCAGTATCCCGTCGTAGTTTTCACCATCGGCACCGCCCAGACACACCATGACCATAGTCATCAAATCGTAGTGCCTGACGGGTTCCTTTACGTTTCCAACCAGGTTCTCCTCCGTCAGCCGGTATCGGGTAATACTGTTCCGGCGGTTCTTCGGCGGGTCCATGCAGATAAAAACCGAGTAGACCTTCTTGATGTTCTGGTATTCCTCGTGAACGAATTCGGTCCCATACTGGGCCGAAATCATCCGGCTGCAATAGTATATGGCCCGCATGATCAACGGATAGCCGACATAGAATTGTCCCTGCGCCTCAACATTGACGATCAGCTGGATCAACTCGCCATTGGACGGGGCAACAGCCAAGAATCGGATATCATAGATGACCGTTCCCTCCGTCCGGGAGGCATCCACGTTGCTGACGCCCCGGATCTTTGCGGCGTTGGTTTCGTCCGGCATCACCGGCACCTCATGCACTTGGGGAGTGCCCTCAATGTATTTCTCCGCGATTTCCTTGATGTCGCAGTCCCGGTACTCCGCCAAACAGCTTTTCATGATCCAGGCCAGAATGGTCTTATCGGACAGGAGCCGCCTGCAAGCGGCGTCATATTGGGAGTTTTGGTCTGTAACGCGGATATCCTCCGCAATGGGGGTATTGATTTCCATATCCGCATCTCTCCTGTCTCTGGTCACATTCTATCACAGCCAGCACAGAAAATCCACTGTTTTTTTGCTATGCGTTCTGCCCATCGCCGCTCCCATGCTGGCGGATGAAAAAGTCGATCAGGCTGGCGCGGATCTGTTGGGCAATGATGGAATTCTGCTCCGGGGCAAAGGTGAGGCTGACCTGGTGGCCGGAGATGGTCAATTCCATTGTGCTTTTATCCTTTTTCGCCATGCTCATGACCCTTCCTCCTTGAAATAATCCGGTCCTTTGAGGCAGTAGATGAACTCCACCACGTCCTCCAGGCTGTCCGTGATTTTCATGTCAGGCAGGGCGGCCAGCATGGCCTCGTGGTGCCGCTGGCCGGGCGTCGAGCGCTCGTCTAGGATGGTTACCACACAGGTGTCTGTCTCGGTGCGGATGGCCCGCCCGAAGCCCTGCTTCAGCTTGATCTGCATCTCCGGCACCACCACGGCTTTGATAAAGGCCCGAAGTGAATCGTAATCCGCCCGTTTCTTCTCCTTCAGAACGTCCGGACGGGAGAACAGCAGGCGGGGGATCACCAGCAGGGACACGCAGTCTCCGGGGAAGTCGAATCCCTCCCAGGCGGCCCCGGTGGCCAGCAGGACGCTGCCTGGGCTGGCCTTGAACTCCTGGGTGGTATGTACCGCGTTCCGCCCCAGGGTGAATACCTCCCAGGGCAGGTCCATCTCCGTCAAACGCTCCTTGATTGCCGACATGGCGGCGTAGGAGGTGAACAGCACCAGGGCGTGGCCCCAGCAGGCGTCCAGCAGGGCAGCGATCTCAGCCGCCAGCTCATCAAAATAGCCGCTGTACGCCTGTTTGGGCGGATGGAGCGGCAGGTACAGCAGGCAGTTGGCTTTATAATCGAAAGGCGAGGGAGTGGCGGATTCCGTTACCCGTCCGTCTGCCAGCAGGCCCGTTTCTTCCTTGAAGCGGTGGAAGTCCTTTCCCGCAGCCAGGGCGCCGGAGGTGAGGATGGCTGACCTCTCCTGGTTCCAGAGGGTGGCCCGGAGCTGGGCCGTCATGTCTGCGGCCACGGCGCACAGCATGGTGCCGCCCCGCTTGTCCTCCATGGCGTAAAACACCAGCCCAGCGTCCTCTTTGGTAAACAGCTCCATGGTGGAGGACAGCTTTTTCAGCTGGCGTTTGGTATCCTTGGTGTGTCAGCGCCAGTGATAAAATGTAAAAAAACGCCGAGGAAAAAAGAGGCTTCCGGCGTTACTACGACCTCAAGTTCAAGGAGGTCAACAAGCACCAGCATAAACGCGCACTCGCTTTAACTGCCAGAAAATTGGTCCGGTTGGTCTTTCGACTGCTGAAGGACAACCGCCTGTATAAACTGCCGGAGGGCTGAGCTACCGCTCTCTACTCTGGCGAACGAGGCCCTGTCTTCATGTTTTCAAAAATTTCGGCAGGCAGGGCTTTGGTTTGTGTTGCCTTTTTATGCCCCAATGTGCTGTTTCCTGGCTGATTTCCCCGAAATTTCCTCTTATTTTCCTCTTGACTTCATACCATTAGACTCCAACAAGACCTTCTCCCAGTGGAACGAGGTTTTTGCCGACGTCACCATCGCCTCCGCCATCCTGGACCGTGTCCTGCATCACTGCACCGTCATCAACATCAAGGGCGAGTCTTACCGCCTGAAGGAGCGCAAGGAATTTATGCGCCAGAAACAGCAAATCGTGAACACTCTTTTTGAGCAAGGAAGCACCTGATTTTGTTACCCCCCCACCGCCGAAAAACGACAAAATTTGTTCGGCGTTTTCTTACAATTTTAGATTGGCGTTGACAGGGCGAAGTGCCTGCCCGATGAGCCGCATTATTTCAATCTTATTCAAGCACGGTC
>CAJUQN010000032.1 GCA_910588625.1 uncultured Oscillospiraceae bacterium | reverse complement strand
GGGTCTTGAAGGACACGCCGGGGTCGTCGGAGCCGTCCTGATACTTGCGCTCCTTACAGGTTTCGCACTCGCCCTCTTCCATGACCTCCTGGGCGCTTTTGGGAGCCTCGGCGGCATTGCCGCCAGCGAGCTTCAGGCCCGCGGTCTCAGGGGCGTTGCCCTTCTCAGCGCCAGGCGTCTGGGCGGCGTTGGACTGCTGAGCGGGGTTACTGGCATACTGGATACGCATACGCACCGCCATTTCCGCGGGGTCAGAGTTATAGCGAAGCAGACCAGACTGGGCAGGGTCCTCCTCAGAGTTCACCGGACGGACCGGGGTGACGGGCTGGACAAGGGCGTCGGGCTGGTGGACCTTCTGGGCGGCCAGCACCATGCCCGAGCGCTGGGCGGGCTGGGTCTTCTCCACGCCCTGGGCCTGGGCGGAACGGTTGGCGTAGGCCACGCCATAGGCGGCGTAGGAGGAGTATGGACTATAGGCGGAAACACCGTTGATCATATCGCTCACCTCAAAGGAAAGGATAAGTATTGATACCTAATAACATTATAGCAGATGGGGCGAAAAATGCAAGTTATTTCCGGTGAGGTTTTGGATAAGGGGCCTTTTCGTCGGTGAGGCCCATAAGATAATCCAAGCTGGTTTTATAGAACTGAGCGAGTTTTATGAGATCGTCTATGTGAAGCTGATACACTCCACGCTCACATTTTGAGTAATAGGATTGGTCACATCCCAAATATTTTGAAATGTATTGTTGTGTTAAGTCGGAATCTTCCCTCAAATCCCTAATTCGATTCTCCATGTTCATCACCAACGTCAATAATATTTTAGTCCACATTTTCCTATTGACAAATTGGTAATATGCGCCTAAAATGATGTTGGGAGATGGTGGAAATGGTCGATTACAAGGAGATGTGCAAAAAGATGTTCCAGGCGGCGGAGCTGTCGATCAGCATCCTGATTGCGGCCCAACGGGAGTGTGAGGAGATGTATATTTCCGCGCCGGAATCAAAAATCATTTCACTGAACCAGAAAACAGACGAAGATGAGGAATAAAAAGCTCCTCCGGTAGTACCGGAGGAGTTTCATCCTTTCAGTTCAGCTACCCAGCAGCCCGGCCCGCTCTAAGCCGCGGCGGACGGGGGCGCCCACCACCAGCGCCACCACCATTTTGATGAGGTCACAGGGGATGAAGGGGATGACGCAGGCGGCCAGGGCCTTTTGCAGGTCCACCCCGGCCTGGACGCAGTACCAGGCGGTGCCGAAGGCGTACAGTACCGCGGTGGCTGCCGCCATTCCTAAGAATTGGAGAACAAGAGCCAAGACTGCACCTTTCTTTCCCTGGCGACGGAGCTTGCGGAAGGAGAACTCCGCCACAAATCCGGCCAATAGGGCCATGGGCAGGTAACCCACCAGATAACCGCCGGTGGGGCCGGCCAGACGGCTGATGCCGCCCATGTAGTTGCTAAACACGGGCAGGCCCACCATGCCCACCAGCAGATAGACCAGTGTGGACGCCGTACCCCAGACGCCGCCCAGCAGGTAGGTGGTCAGGTAGATGGCCAGGGTGCCGCCGGTGATGGAGATAGGCCCGATGGGGATGGAGATGGGGGCCAGCACACACATCACTGCCGCCATTATGGCGCAGAGAGTCAGGCGGCGGGTGTCAATAGTCGCTTTTGCTGTCATGTACGATCACTCCAATTGTAAACTGATTTTCGATATGGAGTATACAATAGAGCCGAGAGATTGTCAAGACCATTTTTCCCCTTTTACTTTTCGCGCAATGCTTTTGGCGGCGCATGGCATGAAAATACGCCCTCTGTTGTGTGAGTCCAATCTGGCAACAGTACAACAACTATTTAAGCAGGAGCTGCACAAATAATGTCCGGTCCATCGGGCAGTTTCCCAATATGGGGTGACTGCCCGTTTGGTTATTTCAACAAAGCGGCTCAAAAACTGGCTTTCAGCTGCACGAGAAGGAAAGGGGCCCGATTTTCCTGGCATTGCGTTTTTTCCCCGGATGTGGTAAGATAAAAAAACTTACGTTGCCGGGCGGAAGCGGAGCGTCTACTGTTCGGCTTGCAGGGAGCGAAAAGTTCTGTTTGGCTGCTTTTTCTGTGAAGAAAAAGCAACAGGAGGTTTCCATGAAGGTAAAATATTTGGTCCAGCGGGTGCTGAATATGAATTATAAAGCCATGTTGGATAAGATCAGCTCCATCCATCAAAAGACAGGCCGATCCCGGCTGTCCATCTTCTGGGATATGCAGGAGTGCGCGCGAAAATACGGCGCAGGCTATATGGACTACGACCTGTTTGAGATGTATAACCTGACCCCGGAGCAGCGGGACACCTACTTGACTCGAGGCCGGAATAACGACATCGTGGTGAAGTACAACGACAAGGATCATATGGACGATTTTGGGGATAAGATCAAGTTCAACGCCCGATTCAAGCAGTTTCTGCACCGGGACTGGGTCCCGGTGACGGGGGAGAACCGGGGGGACGTGATCGCGTTTCTGGCGCGGCATCCGGTATTTATGGCAAAGCCCTCCCAGGGCAGCTGCGGCTGGGGTATTGAAAAGCTGAAAACCGGGTCTTATCCATCGCTGGAGGCGCTGTACTCCCACCTGGTCGAGCGGGCCCCGCTGCTGGAGCTGGAGGAGGTCATCGAGCAACACCCGGCGGTGTCAGCCATCTACCCCGGTTCCATCAACACGGTGCGCATGGTGACGATCCGGGGGAAGAGCGGAAAAGTGTATTTGGTTACGGCTATGTTCCGCATCGGCAACGGAAAGTTCGTGGACAACTTCAACAGCGGCGGTATGGTGGCCCCTATGGACCCGGAGACGGGCGCCGTCATCGACCGGGCGCTGGACAAGCAAAAGAACTTGTACGCCGACCACCCCGCCACGGGGACCCGGATCAAGGGCTTTATGTTCCCTGATTGGGAAAAGGCCCGGGCGTTGGTAACAGAAGCGGCCCAAATTATCCCCGAGGTGGGCTATGTAGGCTGGGACGTGTGCTTTACCCCGGAGGGTCCCTGTCTGGTGGAGGGCAACCAGTTTCCTGGCCACGACATCTACCAGCTCCCCGTCCACACGCCGGATAAGATTGGCATAATGCCCCGGTTTCGGGCCATTGAAGCGGAAGAGGAAAAGCTGAAAAAGCAGTAAAATAAGCCGCCCTTTCCATACAGAAAGGGCGGCTTTTACCCGCAAAACTTATCGTGGCCGACGAGCAACAAAGGAACTATTCTACGGTTTTCAGGCTTTCCACCATGTCCACCTTTTTCAGCTTGAAGTGGGCGGCAATGTTCACCGCGATGGAGAAAACCACCGTCAGCACTGCCGCTAGCACGTAGGCGTAGGGCGGTGCGGCGCGGCCGAACATGACGAGTTCCACTTCTACGGTGAGCACCATCCAGGCGTGAAGGAAGCGGCCCAGGACCAGGCCCAGAGCGATGCCGAACAGGGTCAAGAATAGGTTTTCGCGGTAGACGTAGGCCGTGACCTCCCGGTCGAAGAAGCCCAGCACCTTGAGGGTGGCCAGCTCCCGCGTGCGCTCGGTGATGTTGATGTTGGTCAGGTTGTAGAGCACCACGAAGGCCAGCGCCGCCGCCGCGGTGATGATGATGACCACCGCGTAGTCAATGGCCTCCATGCTGTCGGTGAAGTTGTCCCGCAGGGTGGCAATGTAGGAATAGGAATCCACCCCATCCAGGGCCATCAGGTCGGAGGAAACGGTGTCGGACTCCGCCTCCCCAGCCTCGCCGGTATAGCGCAGGAGGATCTCGTTCTGCTGGGGCTCCTCGCCGAACAGTTCCCGGTAGCAGGTGTCGGATAGGTAGACGTAGTGGGAGACGTAGTTTTCCGCGATGTCAGCCACCCGGACCTCCACTCGCTTTCCATCGTCGTTCAAGGTGATGGCATCGCCCACGGACACTTCCAGCAGCTCGGACAGCTTTTCCGTGATGACCACGCCATTGGCTGGTTTGGCGGTGTCGTCCCAGTTGATGGTGTTCGACAAAACATAAGCGCTGGCCGGCAGGGCGACGGGTTCGTCATCCAACCGATGGCCCAGCTGAATGAATTGAGTAAAGCGCTCCAAATCGTCCACGGCGAACATGGTGACATTCTGGGCCGGACCGGTGCTGGACGCCTCCAGCATGGTGGCGCTGGCGGGCAGATAGTCCTCCACCCAGGGGCTGTCGGTGAGGTATTGCTCCACATCCTCCAACGTCTCCGGCTCGATGTCCGCGTCGATGCCCAGGGTGGCGTCGTAGAGGAACACATGGTCAAACTGCTCGTTCAGGATGGAGAAGATGGACTCGTGAAGCCCAAACCCGGTGACGATCAGGGCGGTGCACCCGCCGATGCCGATCACCGTCATCCAGAACCGCCGCTGGTAGCGGAACAAGTTGCGCATGGTCACCTTCCAGGTGAAGGTAAGGCGCTTCCAGATAAAGCCCACCCGCTCCAGCAGCACCCGGCGGCCCGCCTTGGGGGCACGGGGACGCATCAGGTTGGCGGGGGTGTCGATGAGTGTGGACAGGCAGGCCCACAGCGCCGCCCCGGTGGTGCACGCCACCGCCGCCAGCACACACAGGAAATACAGGTCCGTCTGAGGCTTGAACTCCAGGGCGGGGATAGCGTACATGATGTTGAAGGCGTTGGCGATGACCAGCGGGATGAGGGTGCACCCCAGTCCTAGGCCCAAAATCCCGCCCACCAGGCTGGCGGAGAAGGCGTAGCCGATGTACTTTTTGGAGATGGCCAGCCGGGAGAAGCCCATAGCCTTCAACGAACCGATTTGGGTGCGCTGCTCCTCCACCATGCGGGTCATGGTGGTCAGGCAGGCCAGCGCCGCCACCAGGAAGAAAATCACCGGGAACACGTTGGCCAGGTTGCCCACCCGGCCGGAGTCCTGGGAGTAGCCCACAATGCCCGCGTTGGTGAACCGGCTGAGGACGTACCACTCGCATTCCTCCACGTCGTCCAGCTCTGCCTGGGCGTCGTCCAGTTTCTGCTGGGCGTCGGTAATTTCCTCGTCGGCCTCCTTTTTGCCGTCCTCATACGCTTGGAGGCCGTCGGCATACTCCGCCTCGCCGTCATTCAACTCCACAAGGGCGAGGGCCAGCTCCTGCTGGCCCTCGGCCCGGGCGTTTCGCAGCTCCGATACGCCCCGGTTGTATTCGATCCAGCCGTCCTGCACGTCGGTCTCCGCTTGGTTCAACTGACGCAAAGAGGAGTCCAGGGCGGCTTTCGCGTCGTCCAAGGTGGCCTTTACGCCGTCCAGCTCCGCTTTTGCGGCGTCCAGCTCCGCCTTGACCGGGGCCAGCTGTTTATAGGCCGCGTCAATTTGGGCCTGAGCCGCGTCCAGCTGGGCCTTTTGCGGAGCCATTTGGGCAACCGCCATGTCGTATTGGGGGGAGCCCTCGTATTGGGCAAGGACGGCGTTGTACTGTGCCCAGCTCTCGTCCAATTGCGTCTTTTGCTCGTCGATGGGAGCGGCGGCCTCATTGTATTGGGCCAGCCCGTCATGATACTCGGCCAAACCGTCATTGTACTGGGCCAGGCCGTCGTTATACTCCGCCAGCCCGTCCTGGTACTTCGCCCGACCGTCGGCCAGCTCCCGCTCGCCGCGGCTCAGGTCCGCCAGCGCCCTGTCCAGCTCCCGCTGGGCGTCGGCGGTCTCCCGCTCCAGCGTATTTTGACCGTCATAATAGCCGGTCCAGCCGTCGTCCAGTTCGCGCCGCGCGTCCTGGAGCTCCTGCCAGGCGTCGGCCAGCTCCTGCTCCGCGTCCGCTTTGGCGGCCTCGAACTCCTTGCGGGCGTCGTCCAATTCCTCTTGAGCGTCCCCAATCAGGGAGTCGTACCGAGCCTGGGCCCGTTGGTCCGCCAGGGGATCCAGACTGTCAACCAGGTCATCGATGCGGTCCTCATACTCGTCGCCGTAGGTGTGCAGCTCCGTCAGACCCTCGCCGGTGAAGTAGGCGCAGGTATAGTGCTCAAAGGTGAAATTCTCCCCTGGCACGTAGACGAAGGCGTCCACGGAGCCATTTCCCAGAGAGGAGGAGCCCCGGTCCAGCGCCACATACAGCGGGGAATTGACCACGCCCACGACGGTAAAGACGGTGTTCTCCAAATCGCCCTCGTTGTCCTCGGTGAGGGTCAGCTCCAGCTTGTCCCCCACCTGGAGGCCCAGCTTTACCATGAGCAGGTTTTCGGTGACACACTCATCCGCCGCCTTCGGCAGGCGTCCCTCGGCAACCTCCAGCAGATTCAGCTTCTCCGGCATGGAACGCACGTTGACAATGCGGTCCGTCGCCACGGCGTCCAGGTCCCGGCAGCCCTCCACATCCTCGATGCCGTCAGCGGTGGCCAGCGCCTCTAGGTCCCCGTCCGTGATGCCCAGGGTGGACAGTACATAACCGTCCATCAAGTGGGTGCGGTCGTAATACTTGTCCGCGGTGTACTGCATATCCGGCGCGGTGGTGCGCAGGCCGGACAGGAACGCAACCGCCAACGCCGCCAGCACCAGAATGGACAGATACCGGCTGAACGTATTCCTGATTTCTCGGATAGAATCCGTATTCAGATGATTTTTCCGTTTTGCCGTTACCATTCGATTTCCTCCACCGGGGTGGGGTGCTCGTTGCGCTCCACACTGGCCACCTGGCCGTTCTTGATGCGGATGACCTGGTCGGCCATGGGGGTGAGGGCGGTGTTGTGTGTGATGACGATGACCGTCATACCCTCCTGGCGGCTGGTGTCCTGGAGCAGCTTCAAAATGGCCTTGCCGGTGACGTAATCCAGCGCGCCCGTGGGCTCGTCGCACAGCAGGAGCTTGGGGTTCTTCGCCAGCGCCCTGGCAATGGCCACCCGCTGCTGTTCGCCGCCGGACAGCTGGGCGGGGAAGTTGTTCAGGCGGTCCCCCAGACCAACGTGCTCCAGCACGTCCTTGGCGTCCAGGGGGTCACGGCAGATCTGAGCGGCAAGCTCCACGTTTTCCAGGGCGGTCAGATTCTGCACCAGGTTGTAAAACTGGAACACAAAGCCGATGTCATGCCGCCGGTACTCGGTGAGCTGCTTGGCGTTGTAGCCGCTGACCAATGCCCCGTCCACGGTGATGGCGCCGCCGGAGCAGGCGTCCATGCCGCCCAGCATATTGAGCACGGTGGTCTTGCCCGCCCCAGAAGGGCCCACGATGATGGTGAACTCGCCCTTCTCCACGGTGAAGTCCACGCCGTCCACCGCTTTGATGGTGATTTCACCCATTTTGTACTCTTTTTTGACGTTCTCAAAGGATATGTAGCTCATGCCGTTCCTCCCGCTTCGGAAATTCCGCGCCTTTGGGATATGGCGGCGCTCCCTGTGCTGACACGGTATTTCCGTTGTGTTGTCGAATGATTAAATATTATACTTTTCCTGCCCGGAACGCAACCGGTCTTGGGGAAAATTCAAGATTTATTTATAAAGGTGCTTTGGCATTCTTTCCAAAGCGCCCTAAAACAGGGCGGCTTTGGAAGGTTGCCATTGACAAACTGTGGATGATTCGGTTAAAATACGCACACTGATAAGGGAGTAGTCAACGGCGTCTGCTGTGGTGCGGTCAACATACTGGCGGATATCTGCCTGGCCGTATCTTTTATGATGAGACTTATCCGCGTGGGTGCGGGTGAAGTCTCTTTTTTTATTTTCCCGCATACCTTCAAACAAAGAAAAAGAAGGGATGATGTATCATGAGATTTCCAGAGCTGTTCATCTTAGCCGTGGGCCTGTCCATGGACGCCTTCGCCGTGTCCATCTGCAAGGGGCTTTCCATTCGGGCGCTGATGCCCCGGCACGCCGTCATTGTGGGGCTGTGGTTTGGGGTTTTCCAGGCGCTGATGCCGCTGGTTGGCTGGTTGCTGGGGGCGTCCTTCGCCGACAAGATTGCCGCCGTGGATCACTGGATTGCCTTCATTTTGCTTTCCCTCATCGGCGGGAATATGATTAAGGAGGCGCTGGGCAAGGACGAGGAGGACTGCGACCCCTCCCTGGCGCCCATGACTATGCTGCTGCTGGCGGTGGCCACTTCCATCGACGCGCTGGCGGTGGGGGTCACCTTCGCCTTTCTTCGGGTGGAAATCCTGCCCGCGGTGACGCTGATCGGGGTGTGCGCCTTCCTCATCTCCGCCGCAGGAGTGAAGGTGGGCAACGTGTTCGGCACCCGGTACAAGTCCAAGGCGGAGCTGTTCGGCGGGGTGGTGCTGGTGCTTATTGGGTTGAAGATTTTGCTGGAGCATTTGGAGCTGCTGCCCTTTTGACCCTGTCAGCATATAAACGACAAATCGTGATTCAGAGGGAGATAGAAAATGCTTCTCAGAGTGTATCAGACGTCGGAGGCTTCGGAACACCGCGAAAAAGGGGTTGCAATCCCTGAAAAGATGTGGTATCATATCTGATACCTGTGCGGGCGGCGCCCGCTGAACCGAAGCTGATACCGAAAGGATTTGAGTCAAAATGACCACCCCTCAGATCGTGCTGTCCATCATCTATTTCATCGTAGCTCTGGGCCTCATCGCCGTGGTGATGCTCCAGTCCGGCAAGAGTTCCGGCCTGTCCGGCGCCATTGGCGGCGGCAACGAGACCTTCCTGTCCAAGAACAAGGCCAAGTCCGCCGACGCCCGTTTGGCCAAGATGACCAAGTGGATCGCCGCCGTGTTTATGGTGCTCACCCTGGTGATGTGCCTGCTGCCCGACGCTGCCGCGTAAGATGACAAAAAGTTCCCCGTCCAATACGGACGGGGAACTTTTTATACTCTCAAGTGCTCCGGCGGACGGTATTGAAGGGCTTCCGCCAGATGGTTCGCCGCGATATCCCCCGCCCCGTCCAAATCGGCGATGGTCCGGGCCACCCGCAGGATGCGGTCATACCCCCGGGCGGTGAGCCCCAGCCGGTCATAGGCCCCCCGGATGAGCTGCTGGCAGGGCTGGTCCAGCTTGCAGTAGTCCCGCAGCTCGTGGGGCCCCATCTGGGCGTTGCAGGCGGGGCCGTCAGGCCCGAACCGGGCCAGCTGCACCGCCCGCGCGGCATTGACCCGCGCCCGGATGGCGGCGGAGCTCTCCGCGGGCGGGGTGTTCCCGGACAGCTCGTCATATTCCAGGGAGGGCACGTCCACGCAGATGTCGATGCGGTCCAGCATGGGGCCGGACAGCCGGGATAAGTACCGCCGCACTGCCTGCTCCGTGCAGGTGCACCGCCCCGACGGGTGGCCGTACCACCCGCACTTGCAGGGGTTCATGGCGCACACCAGCATGAAACGGCTGGGGTAGGTCACCGAGCCGGAGACGCGGGAGATCTGTGTCTGCCCGTCCTCCAGGGGCTGGCGGAGGACCTCCAAAACGTCGGAGTGAAATTCGGGCAGCTCGTCCAAGAACAAAACCCCGTTGTGGGCCAGGGAAATTTCGCCTGGCCTTGGATTGGACCCGCCCCCGGTCATCCCGGCGGCGGAGATGGTGTGGTGGGGGGAGCGAAAGGGCCGACAGCGCACCATGGGATGCTCCTTGGAGGTCAGGCCCATGACGGAGTAGATTTCCGTGCAGGCCAGGGCCTCCGCCCGGGTCATGTCGGGCAAAATGGAGGGCAGGCGCTTGGCCATCATGGATTTTCCCGATCCCGGACTGCCCGACATGAGCACATGGTGCCCGCCCGCGGCGGCAATTTCCAGCGCCCGCTTGGCGTGTTCCTGGCCCTTCACCTCGCTGAAATCTGGACCACGAAGGGAGGCAAGCTCCTGCTGCCACACAGGCGCGGGCGGGATGGGCCGCTCCCCGGCGAGGTGGTCCGCCAGCTCCCGCACATTGTGGACGGGGATAATCTCCATACCGTCGGCCAACGTGGCCTCGGGGGCGTTGTCGGCGGGGACGAACAGCCGGGCGACGCCCGCCCGCTTTGCCGCCAGCGCCATGGGGAGCGCCCCGGATATGGGCCTCAGCCGTCCATCCAGGGAGAGCTCGCCGATGAAGGCGGAATTTTTTTCCTGGTTTAGGGGAAGCTGACTCCCGGCGGCCAAAATCCCCACCAGGATGGGCAGGTCGTACACCGTCCCCGCTTTGCGCCGGTCGGCGGGGGCCAGGTTCACCGTGATGCGGGAGACGGGAAAGTCAAACCCGCTGGACTTGATGGCTGAGCGCACCCGCTCCCTGGCCTCCTTGACGGCGGCGTCGGGCAAGCCGACGACGTCGAAGGCGGGCAGTCCCCCGGACAGGGCGCATTCGGCGGTGACGGGATAGCCCGCCACCCCGCTCAATCCCAGGGACGTCACATTGCACACCAGGTTGGTTCACCTCTTTCTGACTATTTTTTAATACTTTACCACAAATTATATTGAACCGCAAGGGCATAAAGCCTTCCCCTGTCAGGGGGAAGGCTTGAGGAGGGGAAAAAGCCCTCCAAATTAGTCTATAAACTTTACTGAAAAAATCCGGTTTGGCAATTGCAAAACCGGTAAGAGTGTGATAAGATTAACAACGCGAAACGGAACGAAACCGTATGAGGGAACGTTCTCATATGAAAAGGAGGAAAAACGCCTATGGCACGCAAGTTCAAAACAATGGACGGCAACACTGCCGCCGCCCACGTGTCCTATGCCTTCACTGAGGTGGCCGGCATCTACCCCATCACGCCGTCCAGCCCCATGGCCGACAACGTTGACCAGTGGGCCGCCGCCGGCCGCAAGAACATTTTCGGCCAGCCCGTCAAGGTCATCGAGATGCAGTCCGAGGCCGGCGCCGCCGGCACCGTCCACGGATCCCTGGCCGCCGGCGCCCTGACCACCACCTACACCGCATCCCAGGGCCTGCTGCTGATGATCCCCAATATGTACAAGATCGCCGGTGAGCTGCTCCCCTGCGTGTTCCACGTGTCTGCCCGCACCGTGGCCAGCCACGCGCTGAACATCTTCGGCGACCACTCCGACGTCATGGCCTGCCGCCAGACTGGCTTCGCCATGCTGGCCGAAGGCAACGTTCAGGAGGTCATGGACCTGGCCGCCGTGGCCCATCTGGCCGCCATCGAGGGCCGCGTGCCCTTCCTGAACTTCTTCGACGGCTTCCGCACCTCCCATGAGATCCAGAAGGTGGCCGTGTGGGATTACGACGACCTGGCTGAGATGGTGGACTGGAAGGCCATCGAGGACTTCCGCGCCCGTGCCCTGAACCCCGAGCGCCCCGTCATGCGCGGCTCTCATGAGAACGGCGACATCTTCTTCCAGCACCGCGAGGCCTGCAACAAGTACTACGACGCCATCCCCGAGATCGTCGAGAACTACATGGGCAAGGTCAACGCCAAGCTGGGCACCAACTACCAGCTGTTCAACTACTACGGCGCGGAGGACGCCGACCGGGTCATTATCGCCATGGGCTCCATCTGCGACGTGGCCGAAGAGGTCATCGACTACCTGAACGCCCACGGCGAGAAGGTGGGTCTGATCAAGGTCCGCCTGTACCGCCCCTTCCGCGCGGACAAGCTGCTGGCCGCCATTCCCGCCACCTGCAAGAAGATCGCCGTACTGGACCGGACCAAGGAGCCGGGCGCTCAGGGCGAGCCTTTGTACCTGGACGTGGTCACCGCGCTGGCCAACGCCGGCCGGAACGACATCTCCGTCATCGGCGGCCGCTACGGCCTGGGCTCCAAGGACACTCCGCCCGCCAGCGTGTTCGCGGTCTATGAAGAGCTGACCCGTGCGCAGCCCAAGCGCCAGTTCACCATCGGCATCGTGGACGATGTCACCGATATGTCCTTGGAGGAGAAGCCCTCCCCCAACACCGCGGCCGAGGGCACCATCGAGGTCAAGTTCTGGGGTCTGGGCGGAGACGGCACCGTGGGCGCCAACAAGAACTCCATCAAGATCATCGGCGACCACACCGACAAGTATGTCCAGGCGTACTTCCAGTACGACTCCAAGAAGACCGGCGGCGTGACCGTGAGCCATCTGCGCTTCGGCGACCAGCCCATCCGCGCCCCCTATTATATCAACAAGGCCGACTTCGTGGCCTGCCACGTGCCCTCCTATATCGTCAAGGGCTTCCCCATGGTCCGGGACGTGAAGGACGGCGGCACCTTCCTCATCAACTGCCAGTGGTCCGACGAGGAGCTGGATAAGCATATGCCCGCCGTGGCCAAGCGCTATATCGCCGAGCACAACATCCAGGTCTACACCATCAACGCCATCGACCTGGCCATTGAGATCGGCATGGGCAAGCGCACCAACACCATCCTCCAGTCCGCCTTCTTCGCCCTGGCCAAGGTGATGCCCGAGGCCGAGGCCATCGGCTATATGAAGGACGCCGCCACCCACTCCTACCTGAAGAAGGGCCAGGATATCGTGGACATGAACCACAAGGCCATCGACATCGGCGCCACTGCCTTCAAGAAGTTTGACGTGCCCGCCTCCTGGGCTGCCGCCACCGACGACAATAAGGGCGAAAGCCTGGAGGGCCGCGCTGAGCTGGTCAAGCAGGTGAAGGACGTCATGGAGCCCGTCAACCGCATGGACGGCGACAGCCTGCCCGTGTCCGCCTTTATCAACTACGTGGACGGCACCTTCCAGCAGGGCGCCGCTGCCTACGAGAAGCGCGGCGTGGCCGTCAGCGTTCCCGCCTGGAATTCCGACACCTGCGTGCAGTGTAATATGTGCGCCTACGTCTGCCCCCACGCCACCATCCGTCCTTTCGCCCTGAGCGAGGAGGAGGCCAAGAACGCCCCCGAGTGCGCCCAGATCGTGGACTTCAAGGCCGGCAAGGGCAAGGGCGTGTACAAGTACTCCCTGGCCGTGTCCGCCATGGACTGCATGGGCTGCTCCGTCTGCGTGGGCGTGTGCCCGACCAAGAGCTTGTCCATGGTGCCCCTGGAGAAGGAGGCCGCCCGTCAGCCCGCTTTCGACTATATGGTGGCCAAGGTGGCCCCCAAGGCCGACATGGAGGGAACCGCTTCCGTCAAGGACAGCCAGTTCAAGCAGCCCCTGCTGGAGTTCTCCGGCTCCTGCGCCGGCTGTGCCGAGACCGCTTACGCCCGCCTGGTCACTCAGGTCTGCGGCGACCGTATGTATGTTTCCAACGCCACCGGCTGCTCCTCCATCTGGGGCGGTCCCGCCGCCACCTCTCCCTACACCGTCAATAAGGACGGCAAGGGCGTGGCTTGGGCCAACTCCCTGTTCGAGGACAACGCCGAGCACGGCCTGGGCCTCCACCTGGGCCAGAAGGCCCTGCGCAACGCCCTGATCGAGAAGATCGAGGCCATGGCCAAGAACTGCGCCGAGCAGGGCCAGCCCAACGCGGTGCTCCAGGCTTACTTGGACACCAAGGACGACGGCGTCGCCAACGCCGAGGCCACCAAGGCCTTGGTGGAGCTGCTGGAGAAGTGGGCCCACGACGGCTGCGAGGACTCCAAGGCCATCCTGGCCCAGAAGGAGTACCTGAACAAGAAGTCCGTGTGGATCTTCGGCGGCGACGGCTGGGCCTACGACATCGGCTACGGCGGACTGGACCACGTGCTGGCCTCCGGCGAGGATGTGAACATCTTCGTGTTCGACACCGAGGTGTACTCCAACACCGGCGGACAGGCGTCCAAGTCCTCCAACATCGGCCAGGTGGCGCAGTTCGCCGCGGCCGGCAAGACCATCAACAAGAAGTCCCTGGCTGAGATCGTCATGCAGTATGGCTATGTGTACGTGGCCCAGGTGGCCATGGGCGCCAACCCGAACCAGACCCTCCAGGCCATCCGCGAGGCCGAGGCTTATCACGGCCCGTCCCTGGTCATCGGCTACAGCCCCTGTGAGATGCACTCCATCAAGGGCGGTATGGCCAACTGCCAGAGCGAGATGAAGAAGGCCGTGGCCTGTGGCTACTGGAACCTGTTCCGGTACAACCCCGCCAACAAGGCCGAGGGCAAGAATCCGTTTACCCTGGACTCCAAGGCCCCCGCGGGCGGCTATCAGGAGTTCCTGCTCAACGAGGCCCGCTACTCCTCCCTGACCCGTTCCTTCCCGGAGCGCGCCGACAAGCTCTTCAAGGAGAACGAGGCCGCCGCGATGGAGCGCTGGGAGCACCTCCAGAAGCTCATCGAGCTGTACAAGTAACTTCCGCTTCAAGGCATGAGAACAGCCCCGCTCGAAAGAGCGGGGCTGTTTTTGCGTACGTATTTACTTTTTGTTGCGGACAAATACCTGTGTGCCTTGATATTTGGGGTTGTGGCGCTCGTCGATTTCGAAGCCGTTCAAAGCCGCGATGAATTTGGACAGCTTGGCATAGCCGTAGTTGCGGGAGTCGAAATCGGGCTGTTTTTTGATCAGAAGCGTGCCCAGATCGCCCAGATAGGCATAGCCGTCCTCGTCTGCCAAATCCTCCACCGATTGGGCAATGAGTTCCCGGACGGACAGTGTGGCGGCCTCTGGAGTGGGGGCGGCCTTTTTCTTTGCGGTCTTCCCAGCCGGGGCCGGAGCCTCCTCCTGCTCCGCCGCCTTCAAAGACTCGATGTAGACGAATTTATCACAGGCCACAATGAACGGCTTCGGCGTTTTCTTCTCGCCCATGCCGTACACTTTCATTCCCGCTTCCCTGAGCCGGGTAGCCAGCCGGGTAAAATCGCTGTCGCTGGACACGAGAACGAACCCGTCACAGTTGCCTGAGTAGAGAATATCCATCGCGTCGATGATCATGGCCGAGTCTGTGGCGTTTTTGCCCGTGGTATAGCTGTACTGCTGGAAGGGCGTGATGGCGTGCTCCAACAGCAGCGGCTTCCAACTGCCCATGTTGGGGGCGGTCCAATCTCCGTAAATGCGCTTGATGGTGGCCGCGCCGTAGACCGCCACCTCCGCCATGATCTCCCTCAGGGCGGTGCGCGGGGCGTTGTCCGCGTCAATGAGGACGGCTAAGCGCAATTCGTTTTCCATGATGATCTCCTTTCACGGGGCGTTCTTTTTCTTGCAAGAAAATTCGCTGCCAAAGTGTTCATAGCCAGAGAAGGGGACACACGGCTATCAACGCTATTGTGAACTGTGTAAATTATAGTATATCATATGTGGACAGGAAAGACTAGGGTAAAAATTTCTCCCGATTGCAACGATTCGACGGTCCAGAGCGTGTTATAAGCAGAGAGGAGGGACGAGATGGACCACTCCAACCGGTTGGAAGAACTGATCGACAAATACGAAGACATCCTGTTTCGGGCGGCGCTGGCGATTTTGGGCGACGTCCAGGAGGCGGAGGACGCGGTGCAGGACACATTTCTGCGCTATCTGGAAAAGCGCCCCGAACTGCGTGACAGGGACCATGAAAAGGCGTGGCTGTTGAAGGTGACGGCCAACCGCTGCAAAAGCGTTTTGCGCACCCGCAAGCGCCACCCCGCAGTGGAGCTGCTGGACATATACCCTGCCCCGGAGGAGGAGGGCAGCCGGGAGCTGATGGAGGCAATCCTGACCCTGCCCGCCAACCAGCGTTTGGCGGTGCACCTGCACTACTACGAGGGCTATACCTCCGAGGAGATCGGGGCCATCCTGGGCCAGCGGCCCGGGACGGTGCGCTCCCACCTGAGCCGGGCAAGAGATGCTTTGCGGCGGTACTTATTGGAAGAAGAAGGAGAATAATGATATGAAGCGGTACAGAAAATTTATGGACGGCGTGAAAGCCTCCGAGACCCTGGACCGGCGGCTGAAGGAGCTGAAAGAGCCGAAAAAGGGACCCGCACCCTGGGCAAAGTACGGCGCCATAGCGGCGGCGTTCATTCTGGTATTCGGCGGCGCGGCCCTGGGGATGCACTGGGACGCCCGGTGGAGCGGCCGTCTGGATGAGCTGTTCCGTCAGGCGTCCTATGTGCCGGAGAACGTGGACGCACCCCAGCCCGACATCGCCATAGTGGAGCCCGGCGATGAGACCGGATCGGTGGAAAAGACCGTGGGGAGCTATGAGTACCATGATCCCAGGTTCGAGGGCCTGGGTGTGGTCTCGTTCATCATGCTGCCCGATATCGACTACGGCAATACGGGGCTGTCCGAGGTGCAGACCGCCCTGGACTGGGACATCCCCCAGGGGGCGCTACGGCGGGACATGAGCCGGGAGCACATCGCCTATCTGCTGGGCGGGGAGGACGCGCTGTCCACCCACTTGGACTGGGACGGCTACGAGCTGTCCGGCTGGGCGGCTTGGTATGAGAACGGCGACTTCTGGGGCGCCTATGTCATAGGCCATCAGGGACCGCTGGACCACTTCGAGTTTGCGGTGACGGCGGACCGGCTCCCCCCGACCTGCATCGTCTACCCCCACAGCGTGGAACAGAACATCTGCGGCGTCACGGTCACCGCCGACGGCCACGACTCCGTGGCCACCCCCAGCGGCGGCGTGGACGCCAGCACCCGCCGGGTGAGCTTCATGAGGGACGGCTATGGCTTCCGCTTCGATCTGACGAGCACCAGCCGGGCGCTGGCCGAGGAGCGGGTGAGCCGCCTGGTGCGGCTGGTGGCCGACGATGGCACCCGCTATCTGGAGTGGATCACAGATACCATGGAGCCTGTCATGACAGCCAATGCGGACGGGACGGTCACCTGTATGGTCTGCGGCGAGACCTTCCCGGACCGCACCCACGGGGACGGGAGCTTATCCAAGCACGAGAGCGAGATGACCATTTGCTCCATCTGCGGCCAGCAGGTCCTGGCTGGCGGCGAGAAGGCCCACGTCCATTCCTTCACCGGCGTGGGCGAGCCAAACTGGAACGACGGCGCCCCGGCGGTGAGCGCGCAGCCGAGCTATACTTGCCCGGAGTGCGGGGAGGAGAGCGTGCCGGGTTCGGCCCACGGCCACGGGATCTGCGGCCTTCCCTTGGCCCCCACCCCCGGCGTCAACACCTGCCCGGACTGCGGCGTGAGCTACCCGGCGGGAGAGGCGCACTATCATACCCAAACCTGCCCTGAGTGTGGCGAGACCTACCAGTCGGGCTGCCACCACGCCTGTGAAGCGGACCCGGTCTACACCTGCGAGGTGTGTGGTCAGACCCTTCCGGTGGGGATGGAGCACAGCCACCAGGAGGACCATCACCAGGAAGACCACCACAGGAGTCATCATTGACGCCAGCGCCGCCCCGGCTATGCCGGGGCGGTTTTTTCTTGCGCCATGGACGGATACCTGCTATAATATCCCTGAATATAGGACTTTGTTTGCGTTAGGATATTTAGCGAAAGGAGGGGACGACCATGGCCAAGAGTGCCAATCAGAAACGCAAGCTGCCCATTCTGGCCAAGCTCCTGCTGGAGCGCAGCGACGAGGAGCACCCCATCTCCCGTCAGGAGATGCAGGAGGAGCTGGAGCGCTGGGGCCTTACCGCCGAGCGCAAGAGCATCTACGACGACATGGAGCAGCTCAAGGAGCTGGGCCTTGACGTGCAGAGCCGCCGGGGCCGGGGCGGCGGCTGGTATATCGGAGCCCGGGATTTTGAACTGGCGGAATTGAAGCTGCTGGTGGACGCGGTGCAGTCCAGCCGCTTCCTGACCAAGCGGAAAAGCGATGCCCTCATTCACAAGCTGGAGGGGCTGACCAGTGTGCACCAGGCCCGGCAGCTCCAGCGGCAGGTGTACGTGGACCGCCGGGTCAAGACCATGAATGAGAGCATTTTTTACAATGTGGACAAGCTCCAGGGGGCTATTGCGGCCAACAAAGTGGTGACATTCCGCTATTTTGAGTACAACGCCCAGCGGGAGCGGGTGTTCCGCCGGGAGGGGAGCCGGTACAAGCTGACCCCTTACGGTCTCATTTGGGATAGCGAGAACTACTATCTGGCCGGATGGGATGAATTGCGGGACGAGGTGCGGCATTACCGGGTGGACAAGATGGCGGACATCATCGTGTCCGCCGCTCAGGGCCACTCCCGGGAGGACTGGACGGCGGAGGGCTACACTCGAAAGCACTTCGGGATGTTCTCCGGCGCCTCCTGCCAACTAAAGCTGCGGTGTGAAAACCGGCTGGCCGGTGTGGTCATCGACCGCTTTGGGCTGGGGGTATCGCTGATCCCAGACGGAGATGAGCGTTTTACGGTGACCTTGGACCTGGTGGTGAGCCCGCCGCTATGGGGGTGGCTGTTCGGCCTGGGTCCGGGTGTGGAGGTATTGAGTCCCCAGTGGGCGGTAGAGGACTTTGCCGCCCGGCTGGAGCAGGCGGCGGCCATGTACCGGGGCGGGCCCTCTCAGAAGACAGAAACAGAATTGCCTGTGAATCAGGATTGTGAGGAATAGCCCGCCTGCAAAGTGGGGAAACTTTTCCAAAAGGGACAATTGGTCCCGAATCGGAGGGGTTTCTATGGACCGCACACAATTGGGGCGGGAGTTTTATGAGCTGGGCCTGCGGCTGGGCAGGCAGGGCACGGTAGCCATTGGGAGCGGTGGCGGGGCTCTGGCCCGGACGCTGGCACGGGCTGTGGGCTGCGGCGTGGCGCTGGCCGGAGGGGAGGCCAAATTCCACGACGGCGGCTGTGCTGCTTGTGGTGCGTGGCTGGCGGGGTACTATGATTTTTCCGCGTCGGTGTTTGTCCGGCAAGAGAGGGCGGCGGTGTCGCTGTTCCTCTCGGGTGAGCGGGAAAAGCGCTTTACGCCACGCTCAATACAAGAGTCGGAGGCTGCTTGCACAGGAGAGTGGGACCTGCTGGCCGGGGCGGACTGTGCCTGGGCGGCCAGCAGGGCAGGGGACTACCGGGGCGAACTGGGCCCGGCCTGTGCTGAGGGTCCCAAGGCGCTGACCCTGGCGCTGGAACGCCTTGGCTACGAGGTGGCGGACCGTTCCGTCTCCAGCGCGGTGCTGTTCAAAACAGACCCGGAGGGGTTTTCCCTCCAAATCGAGGATGGAGCTGGGCTGTTCTGCCCCCAGGGGGTGGATGCGCTGGAGGGATTGGCGGACTATGCCCAGCGTCCCCAGGCGGTCCCGGCCTTTGGACCTGAGGAAAATGAGAAAACGCAGAGTTAAATTTGCGACATTAAATCCGCTTTGTTGACCCAACGGCCCTTGACTGCCGCACCGCTCTATGCTATACTAAATTCAATTTAAATTGAAAAGGGTGAAAAGATGCGCAAGTAAGTCGAACTTCAAGCTGTGAACAATGAGTTGAGGTCCATATCCTATGGGCCTGGGCTTTCATGGCGCGAAGGGCGGCTTGCTGACCGGGGGCATTATGTGTCCCTGCCTTTTCGTCATGTAACCGCCTTCCCGTCGTGGAAGGCGGTTTTTTATAGAGAGGAGCGGATGCGTATGTTTCAGGTGAAAAATCTCACCATCACCCATAAAAAGGACCTGACCACCCTGGTGGACGGACTCTCGTTTACCCTGTCCCCTGGGGACCGGGCGGCGCTTATCGGGGAGGAGGGCAACGGCAAATCCACAGTGCTCAAGCTGTTGTATGACCCGGCGCTGGTGGAGCCCTATGCCGAGTGGACGGGGGAGATCGTAGACAAAGGGCTGCGAAAGGGCTATCTGGCCCAGGAGCTGAGGTCGGAGGAGCTGGCCCTGCCCGTGTGGGAGTTCTGCCAGCGCGCCCCGGCCTTCGAGGCGGCGGATCCCAAAGCCCTGGACCGCGCCGCTCGTCAAGTGGGGCTCAGCGCCGACCTGTTCTGGGACGTCCGGCCCATATCCACCCTGTCCGGCGGCGAGCGGGTCAAGCTGCGGCTGGCATTGCTGATGCTGGACGGTCCGGATGTGCTTTTGCTGGATGAGCCCTCCAATGACCTGGACCTGGCGACCTTGGGATGGTTGGAAAGTTTCCTGTTGAACTGTCAAGTGCCAGTGCTATATATCTCCCACGACGAAGTGCTTTTGGAGCGTACCGCCAACGTTGTTGTCCACCTGGAGCGCCTGCGGCGGCGGACGGTTTCCCGGTGTACGGTGTCCCGGATGGGCTACGGGCAGTATGTGGGGGAGCGCTCTGCGGGCTTTGAGCGGCAGGAACAGCAGGCCCGAAAGGAGCGGGCGGAGTATGACGCAAAGATGGAGACCTTCCGGCGGATTCACGACAGCGTGGAACACCAGCTCGTCACTGTCAGCCGCCAAAACCCCGGAAAGGGGCGGCTGTTGAAAAAGAAGATGCACACAGTGCTGGCCATGGGCCGCCGGTTTGAGCGGGAGAAAGAAAACATGACCGCCATGCCTGAGTGGGAGGAGGCCATTTTGACCTCCTTTGACCAAGGGCGGTCAGCTTTCCCGGCGGGGAAAACGGTATTACGGCTGGATCTGCCCAAATTGACCGCCGGGGAGCAGGTTCTAGCCCGAAATGTGCGCCTGTGGGTGGACGGTCCGGAGAAGATCGGCCTCATTGGCCCCAACGGGGTGGGGAAGTCCACGCTGCTGAAGCGTGTGGCGGACGAGCTGCTGCCCCGGTCGGACCTGCGCGCCGCCTATATGCCCCAGGACTACGGCGACCTGCTGCTGGGGGACCGGACCCCGGTGGAGGTGTTGGCCCCCTCCGGCCACAAGGACGATATCACCCGGGCCCGGACACTGCTGGGCAACATGAAATACAAAGCGGAGGAGATGGAGCACCCGGCGGCGGGGCTGTCCGGCGGCCAGCGGGCGAAGCTGCTGTTCTTGTCCATGGTGCTGGGCGGGGCCAACGTACTGGTGCTGGATGAGCCCACCCGGAACTTCTCGCCTCTGTCCGCGCCGGTCATCCGGCGGGTATTGGCGGATTTCCCCGGAGTTATCATCAGTGTGTCCCATGACCGCTTGTATTTAGAGCAGGTGTGCACCAGGGCGATGGAGCTGACGGAAAACGGTTTAATTGAGCGATAGACGCCAAAAGAGCCGCCCGGAAATTTCCGGGCGGCTCGATATATCACGCACTGAAAATGTCCAGCGTTCTGTAATCCTGAATACGCTGTGCTACGGCGGTCCAGGTGGGACCGGAGCAAATGAACTCATAATCGGCCCAAATGCGGTCCAGCTCGGCCTTGACCTGGGGGATGTCCCGGAGATCGCCGCCCACGGTGCGGGTCCAATAGTCCGGCATCAGGGCGCAGGGGATGAGTCCGCCGTCGTCCTTCACCGGCTCCCCGGAGAGGCACCGGAGCTGGCCGTCCAACAGACCCTCAATGCCCAGCAGGGTGGCCATGGCGTTCAGATCGAACACTTGAAGGGGGGCGCCAGCGGCACAGTCCACCTCGCCGCCGCCGAAAAAGTGCTCGGAATCGCTGAGGGCGTACAGGTCGCCGCAGACGGTATGGAGGAAGTTAAACTCATCTTGCGTGATGGCCGTCTGGAAGGACTTGACCACCAGGTCCAAGCATTTGTCCAGGGACCCCAGCATACCGCAGCCGGGGAGGACGGCCAGCTTTGCCCCCACCGGTACCAGCCGGGCCAGGGTCAGCAGAGACCACACCCGCACCTGGGGGTCCCCCAGCTCGTCCGCTTTGGCCTCAATCTCCTCAATCATCTGATTGGAAAGCAGGGGGGCACCCTCCAGCTCGCCGATGCAGTTGGAGCAGTCGTCGGTGAGCTTGTCCCCCAGGTTCTCATAGATGTCGTCCCGGGCGCTGTAGATGGTGTCTGACCGGCTGAGCCACAGCATCGCTTTTCCCTGGTCTCCCGCCTCCATGGCGGCCTTGCCCAGGTCATAATAGGCGCGGGCCAGCCCAGCGTAATCCTTCTTTTGCAGGCAGGCCGGCGCCCGCTCCTCTGGAGGCAGGGACGGCTCCTTTTTCTTGAAAAAGTTGAACATGAAAGGTCATCTCCGTTTTTGGTGTGATCCGCCTTTCGGCTGAGCTTATTATACCGCAGGGTTACATGGGCCGTCAATGCGATGAACTCTTAAAATTAAGCCTTTGGCGGGCAATGTAAACTGCCGGTTGACAAAAAAATAGATTGGTGGTTCAGAGGGAAAAACTATGCTATGATATAGATACAAAGGAGGTGTGGCCCATGACAGTTGGGCAGCGCATCGCGCAGAAACGAAAGAAGCTGGGGCTGTCCCAGGAGGCGCTGGGAGAGCGGCTGGGCGTGTCCCGGCAGGCCATCTATAAATGGGAGTCGGACGCCACCCTGCCCGAGATTGAAAAACTGGTAAACCTGAGCCGGGAATTTTCCGTGTCCATAGATTGGCTGTTGGGTGAGGGGGACGAGGCGAAGGAGCTGACCCCGGAGCAGCTGCGCATGGTGGAGGAGATCGTGGGACGGTACTTAGCCGCTCAGCCCGCCGAAAAGACCATTATATTGAGGGAGACGGTGGAGGCGGAAGCGGAGCCGGAGGAGGACAGGGAGCAAGAGGAGCCCAAACCCCGCAAACGCCGCCGCTGGCCCTGGGTGCTGGCAGGGCTGATGCTGGTGGGTGTGTTCTTCAAGAAGGATTTGCCGACTATGTGGAGTCAGGAACGATAACGTGGGACCCGGAGGACTGGGATTATTGACACAAGACGGGGAGGCAGGTTTTGGACATTCTGCGCCTTGACTTGACCGGGTCCGGGGCGTAAAATAATACGACTGAATTTGAGGCAGGGCCGGGCAAGGGCGTCCGGCGCAAAGGGGCCGCGCCTGCCGGGGAGGGTTTTTTATGACCACTGGCACGAAATTCATCTTTGTCACCGGCGGCGTGGTGTCCGGGTTGGGCAAGGGCATCACGGCGGCGTCCCTGGGGCGGCTGCTGAAGCAGCGGGGCCTGCGGGTACGGGTGCAGAAGCTGGACCCGTACCTCAACGTGGACCCAGGCACCATGAGTCCCTATCAGCACGGAGAGGTGTTCGTCACCGACGACGGGGCGGAGACAGACTTGGATCTGGGGCATTATGAGCGGTTCATTGACGAGAATCTGACCGATAACTCCTCCGTGTCCTCCGGGAAGGTGTACTGGAACGTCCTCAACCGGGAGCGGGCGGGGGACTACCTGGGGGGGACGGTGCAGATCATCCCCCACATCACGGACGAGATCAAGAGCCATATTTACTCTTTGGAGGCTCCCGGCGTGGATGTGGCCATCGTGGAGATCGGCGGCACCGTGGGCGACATCGAGTCCCAGCCCTTTTTGGAGGCGATCCGCCAGGTGGCCGCCGAGCGGGGACGGAACAACGTCATGTTCATCCACGTCTCGCTGATCGTGTCTATCCCCGGCTCCGGGGAGCTGAAGTCCAAGCCCACCCAGCACTCCGCCAAAGAGCTATTATCTCTGGGGATTCAGCCGGACGTTATCATGTGCCGGAGCGATTATCCCATCCCCAAAGAGATTTTGGACAAAATTTCCCTGTTCTGCAACATCCCCGCCGACCACGCCATCCCAAACCTGACCGCGGACATTTTGTATGAGGTGCCGCTGATGCTGGAGCGGGAGGGGCTGGCCGACGTGGTGGTGCGGAGGCTGGGGCTGATCTGCCATATGCCCGACCTGACCGAGTGGGCCACCATGGTCCACCGGGCCAAGAACCCCAAGGGGACGGTGACCATTGCCCTGGTGGGGAAATACGTGGGGCTCCATGACGCTTATCTCTCGGTGGCGGAGGCGCTGACCCACGGCGGTATTGAAAACGGCGTTTCGGTCAACATCCGCTGGGTGAACTCGGAGGAGGTCACGCCGGACACGGCGGAGGCGCTATTGAGCGGGGCGCAGGGCATCCTGGTCCCCGGCGGGTTTGGAGACCGGGGTATTGAGGGCAAGATTGAGGCCATCCGGTACGCACGAGAGAACAAGATGCCCTTCCTGGGCATCTGCCTGGGGATGCAGATGGCGGTGGTGGAGTACGCCCGGAACGTGTGCGGGCTGGCGGGGGCGCACTCATCCGAGCTGGACCCGGACACGCCCCACCCTGTCATCGGCCTGATGCCCGACCAGGTGGGGGTGACGGCTAAGGGTGGAACCATGCGGCTGGGGAGCTATCCGTGCCACTTGGCGGAAGGGTCGCTGGCGGCTTCCATCTACGGGACGCGGGAGATCAGCGAGCGGCACAGGCACCGCTATGAGTTCAACAACGAGTATCGGGAGACGCTGACCCGCGCGGGGCTGGTGCTGTCCGGCCTGTCTCCGGACGGGCGGCTGGTGGAGATGGTGGAGCTTCCGGGACACCCCTGGTTCGTGGCGGGGCAGTTCCATCCGGAGCTGAAATCCCGGCCCAACCGGGCGCACCCGCTGTTCCGGGAGTTTATTGGGGCGGCAAAAAAGCAAAAATAAGAAAAGCCCCGGACGGCGCGCCGTCCGGGGCTTTCGCGTATTGGCTTACTCTACGGGGACGATCCAGTTGTGGGTGTCCTCCACGGCGCCCCACTGGATTCCGGTGAGGGTGTCGTACAGCTTTTGGGTCAGCTCGCCGATCTTGCCGCCGCTGACGGTTTCCTTGCGGTCCTCCCAGGCCAGCAGGCCGATGGGAGACACCACCGCCGCGGTGCCGGTGCCCCAAGCCTCTTCAAGCGTGCCCGCTTGGGCGGCGTCAAACAGCTCCTGGGCGGAGATCAGCCGCTCCTCCACCGGGATGCCCCAGCTGCGGATCAGCTCCAGGCAGCTCTTGCGGGTGATGCCGGGGAGAACGGAGCCGGTGAGCTCCGGCGTGATGACAGTGCCGTTGATTTTGAACATCACGTTCATGGAGCCGACTTCCTCGATATATTTGCGGTGAACGCCGTCCAGCCAGAGCACCTGGGAGAAACCCTGGCCCTCGGCGCGCTCCCCGGCGCGGATGGAGGCGGCATAGTTGCCGCCGCACTTGGTAAAGCCGGTGCCGCCCTTGACGGCGCGGACATCCTCGTCCTCCACGTAGATCTTCACGGGATTGATGCCCTCGGGGTAGTAGGCCCCTACAGGACAGCAGATAACGGCGAAGAGATAGCTGTGAGAGGCGTGGACCCCCAGGCTGTTGTCGGTGGCAATGATGAAGGGGCGGATATACAGGGAGGTGCCCACCTTGTTGGGGACCCAGGCCTGGTCCACGCCCACCACGGCCCTGACGGCCTGGACAAAATCCTCCTCGGGGATTTCGGGGATGCACATACGGCGGCACGAGGAGTTCATACGCTTAGCGTTCTCATAGGGGCGGAAGAGCTGGACGTTGCCGCCGGGGGTGCGGTAGGCCTTCATGCCTTCAAAAATCTCCTGGGCGTAGTGAAACACCATGCAGGACAGCTCGAAGGGCAGGGGGCCGTAGGGGACCACGCGGGGGTCGTGCCAGCCCTGGCCCTTGTCGTAGTTCATGAGGAACATATGGTCGGTGAAGGTCTTGCCGAACACCAGGGCGTCGGGGGCAGGATGGGGCTTCAAGGCTTCAGCATGGGTGATTTTAATATCCAGCATAAGGATCGGCTCCTTTTCCGATGTAAAGTATTGATATTATACCAGCGCCACAGGCGTGGCGCAATGGTAAAATCGCTGAATTCATCGAAAATGAGCCCTTGATTGGGAGGGCCGCTGTACAGCAGGGCAGTGGGCCGAAGCGTGGTGCGAAAATTATAGTTTTCGCACACAAAAATCGAGGTTAAAAATTTTTCCGAAAAAGCCTAAACTTTTCTAAAAACCTGCCGAATAAGTAAGTGAATGGCAGCGCGGAAAACCAAAACAGAGGTGCACAAAAAGTATACCTTTTGTGCACCCCCTTTGTGGAAGAGCGCGGCGCTGCCTCAGTTTTCAC
>CAJUQN010000031.1 GCA_910588625.1 uncultured Oscillospiraceae bacterium | reverse complement strand
CAAAGTGAACTAAGCAGACTCACTATAAATCGTCTGCAAATCTTATTATACGAGGAAACAACGGGTGCAAAAAAGGATGGGCTGTCAAAAAATCCCCTTGCAATGGGCGCTTTTTTGCCGTATCATGAGGAGTGAATTTTAAGTCTGCCCCGCAACCGGGAAACAATGTGAGGTGTCCTTATGGAAGAGCTGGCCTTTTTGCGGAAGATGAACCGAGGCCGCCACCCCGAGGGGGCGGGCTTGGAGGAAAGTGAATACTGTATTTTTTACGGTCCCATCGGGGAGCCCATCGCCCGTCAGCGCATTTTTGGGGACGAGGACAGCCTGACCCTGGAGCTGACCTATGGCGAGGAGGCCGTGCCGGGAGAACTGCGGCTCAGGCAGGTGGGGAGCAATCTGGTGGTCGAGGAGTCCTCCCAGGGGTTATTTATGGAGTATTTGGAGGAAAAGACCGTCAAATACCTGGGTCAGGTGCTGATGTATGCCCTCCAGTTCGCCATCGCGGACCTGTCCGTCCGTGTCGAGCGGGGTGTAGAGGATATGAAGCGGCTGGAGGACACGCTGGACAAGAACATCGACAACACCGGTACCTATCAGATTTTGGACTTCCGCCGGAAATACACCCTGTACGGCGATCAGGTCATCGCCATCAAGGAGATCATCGCCCGCATCGACAAGGGCTATTTCCCCATGCAGATGCAGAACAGCTATGTGCTCCAGGGGCAGGTGGCGTTGGAGTTCCAATTCCTGGAGGAGCGCTATGACCTCATCAAGAACACAGTCATTAAGGACCTGGATACTTACACCTCTATCGTCAACAATAACATCAACCGCAACGCGCGGACGCTGAGCCTGGTGTCTCTGGGGGCGGTGGCGCTGAACTTTATGTTTGGCGGACTGCTGGCGGTAAACCCAGTGGTGGGTGTCATCGGCGGTGTGGTGATTGCCGGCGTCACCGCCGGGGCGGCGGTATCCTATCGAGCAGGTGGAATGCACAATGTCATTGAGTTGGGCAAGGAGCGGTTCCGCCCCTCGTTGAAGGGCCGGAACGCCCAGACCCTGCCGGAGGCGGTGGACGTCTCTCCGGCGGTGGAAGCGGCTCCATCGCCGGAAGAATCGGAAACATCAAATAGAAGCTGAGTACGCGGCGCGGTCCGAAAGGACCGCGCCGCTGGCGTTCGCGGATAAAAAAGGTGTTGCGACAATTTACCGTAAAAGTCAAAAAATTCCTTCCAAGTCAAAATATTACCCGCCGACCTCAAAAAAATTTATTGCGCAAGGGTGTTTTTTTGCTATAATGAAACCACGTTGATTCAATAGGGTTTGATTTGCCGTGGAAATGGCGCGAACACACGCGCTTAGGGGGCGGAAACCATGGGAGAGTTCAAGAAAATATCCGAGCAGATCGACATCGACCTGCTGCAATCGATCCAAGACAAGTGTTCCAAGGCCATGGGATTGGCCTTTGTCACCGTGGATTATAAAGGGAGGCCCATCACCAGGTACAGCGGCTTTACCGATCACTGCGCCCTGGGCCGTAAGCTCCAGGGCTTCTCTGAGATGTGCGAACAGTGCGACGCTCACGGTGGCCTCCACTCGGCGATCACAGGTCAACCCTATATTTATCGCTGCCACGCGGACCTAGTGGACTTTGCTGTGCCGCTGATTCTGGACGACAACTATCTGGGCTCCGTTATGGGCGGCCAGGTGCGGCTGACCGACGCGGAGGAGCGGGAGCTGGACCATATCATCCCCCAGGCCAACTGGAACAAGAACGAGGCCATGGCCCAGGCCTACAGCAGGCTGCGGGAGATGACCTACGACAAGCTGCTGGCCTCGGTGCAGGTGGTGCGGGATATGTTTCTCTACGCCATGCAGGACCGCCGGAACCAGTCCGCCCCCCCGGAGGAGCAGGAGCCCGCAGAGGAGCGCCCGGCCCACTCCGAGCTGGGCCGCGGCCTGGAGCGGGGCGCGCTGTCCCAGCAGGAGGGCTCCGACCAGTTTTTCTTTGTCATGAACCTCATCACCCAGCTGGCCTATCAGGAGGGCGCGGACCGCACCGGGGCGGTGGCTCTGGACTTCGCGGATATCATCCGCTACACCAGCGACACAGACCGGAAGCTGTCCGCCCTGGGGGAGGAGCTGAACTATGCCGAGGCCTTTCTGCGCATCCAGAAGGCCTGGTGGGGGGAGATGTTCAGCTTCAGCCTGTCCGTCCCCCGTCAGTATTGGGGGGTCAACTGCCCCTTCCTGGTATTCCGGCCCATCATTGACATCTCCCTCCAGGCCTTCAAGAGTGAGGACGAGCAGCGGAAGCTGGACATATTCGCCGAGGAGAACGGCAAGGATCTGCTGGTGCTGATCCAGGCCAACAGCGAGAGCGTAGGCCCAGAGGAACTGGAGAACCGGGCGGACGAATACCTGGCCCGGGAGAACAGCTCCCTCCGTGACCTGAACCGGAGTCTGAAACGGGTGATGGGCAAGCGATGCGACCTGTCCATTGGCCACCGGGAGGACGGTCAGCCAGGTTATGCCATCCGGCTGAAGCTGCCGCTGAAATGGCGGTGAATGGATATTCTTGCCCGGCTTTCGGACAGGAGCATACAAAAGAAAGGCGGTGCCGGAGATAATGTGCCGGGTCCTGGTCTTAAATGAGAACCGCCTGGAGCGGGAAAATACGCAGGAGATTTTGGGCGAAAGCCTGCCCAAAACAGACATACTCCTCGCCGCCAGCCCCCGGCAGGCGTTGGACCTGCTGGCCGAGGGTTCCTTTTGCCTGATCGTTGTGGACGTGCCCTGGTTCGACGTGGACTACTGCAATATGATCACTGCCGCCAAGGAGATGGCCCCGGAGGCGCCGATTCTGGTCACCTCTGCCGGACGGCGGTCGGAGATTGTGGCCAATGTTTGGCGGCTGGGGGTGCAGGATTACCTGCTCAAGCCCTACCGCCCGGAGTGGCTGACCTCGGCGGCGGAGGTGATGATGCACTGGGGCGCCAAGCCCTCCGGAGAGTGGGAAAAGGAGCACCGGGAGAAGTACCTCAAGCAGGCGGCGGAGCATATGCAGGACTTCTGTTACAAAAAGTGCATCAACACCACAAAAGATTACCTTGATTCTCTTTACAAAGAAACGGATGATATAGATGTGGTCCGATTCAGCACTCTGGCCTTTGCCGAGGGACTGGTTTGGCTGGGTAATCCCCTGGGGTCCTCGGCCCAGCTGAAGCTGTCCAACGCCATGGAGCGGTTCCGCCTGCGTTTCGACCAGCAGGGGAGGAAGCACGACTCTTTCCTGGTGCTCGAGAAGATGTGGGGAATCATCTTCGATGCCATCGACGAGGACCGGTGCTATCAGGTCAGCGACGAACAGCGGGTGTTGAACTATGTGGACCGCAATGTCAAAGAGGGCATCGGGCTGGATGAGGCGGCGGAATACGCCAACATGAGCTCCAGCTATTTCAGCAAGTTTTTTAAGCGGATCACCGGTGTCAACTTCATTACTTATATGATGGACGGCAAGATCAACGCGGCCAAGGAGATGCTGAGCGATACGGATATGCCCGTCATCAACATTGCCTATGAGCTGTCTTACAGCGAGACCAATTATTTCGGCAAAGCGTTCAAAAAGAAGGTGGGGCTTACCCCAACCGAGTACCGGGAGCGGCACCAACAACACCGGAGAACGGCGTTTACAGAGGATGCGAATGTGTCCTCCTGATCCCGTTTCCCCAGAGTATGGAGGGTATTTATGCAGGAATTCAGCTTTAGCACCAGAGTATATTTTGGAGAGGGCGCTTTGGAGCGCCTGCGCCGGGTGGAGGACAAGCGGGTCCTCATCGTCACCGACAAGTTCATGAACCAGCTGGGGGTGCCCGAGCGGGTGGCCTCGTTCCTGAGCAACTGCACCGTCAGTGTGTTCGACGGCGTGGTGCCCGATCCCCCCATCGAGGTGGTGACAGCGGGGGTGGAGGCCTTCGGGGCTTGCAATGCCCAGGCGGTCATCGCCGTAGGCGGCGGCTCCACCATCGACGCGGCCAAGGCCATTCGGGCCATTGCCAAGCAGGTCCTGAACGTGGACACCGACAAGATGGAGTGCTTCGCCGTCCCCACCACCAGCGGTACCGGCTCCGAGGTGACAGACTACGCCGTCATCACCGATCAGGCCAAAGGCATCAAGTATCCGCTGGCCAGTCAGGCCCTGCGGCCTATGGTGGCGATTTTGGACCCGGCGCTCACCGTCTCCGCGCCCCCTTCCGTCACCGCCGACGCGGGCATGGACGTGCTGACCCACGCGCTGGAGGCCTATGTCTCCACCGGATACAATGACTTCTCCGACGCCATGTGTGAGAAGGCGGTCTCCCTGGTGTTCCGCTTCCTGCCCCTGGCCGTGGCCGACGGAAACGACCTGCTGGCCCGGGAGAAGATGCACAATGCCTCCTGCATGGCCGGTCTGGCATTCAACTCCGCCGGACTGGGCGTCAACCACGGCATGGCCCACGCCATCGGCGGCAAGCTCCACATCGCCCACGGACGCATAAACGCCATCCTTCTGCCCAAGGTGTTGGCCTACAACGCCGATTTGTCCACGGTGCACAAGGGGGAGTACTGCGTCGCGGCCCGGAAATACCAGCGTATGGCAAAGGTGCTGGACCTGCCCGCCCCCAATGTGCGCCTAGGCGTCACCAACCTGATTCACGAGGTGGAGAAGCTGAACCGAAAGATCGGCATCCCCGCCACCCTGAAGGCACAGGGGGCTGACCTGGCCAAGGTGAAGGAACTGAAGGAGGAGCTGGTAGCCGCCGCCCTGGCCGACGCTACCACCGCCACCAATCCCCGGTCGGTGGAGGCCTCCGACGTGGAAAAAATCCTGGCCCAGATCATGGGATAAATCCTGTCGATTTCTGGCGCTGAACCCAGAAAATACAGAATCTGAAAACTTTTGGACGAAAACCCTGCTCCGCGGTATTCTGCCGCGGGGCGGGGGTTTGCGCTTATTTGGGCCGAAATCTTGGCGGAAACGCAGAAATTGGCCAGGAGAGTAAAAATTTTGTTTAGGAAGAATGGACAAAAAAGTACCTGCTGGGGTCAAGAAATCATTGCCCACCCTCCTGTATAATGTATCATGGTAGGCTTGTGTGGACTGCGTACTGCCTGGAAGAGCAGAATGCACCGCAAGCCATGAAAAAATTGAAGGAGGCAGCAATTATGCAAAAGGAAGCTCTGGGCATGGTCGAGACCCGCGGCCTGGTTGGCGCCATTGAGGCCGCTGATGCCATGGTGAAGTCCGCCAACGTGGCTCTGGTGGGGTACGAGAAGATCGGCTCCGGTCTGGTCACCGTCATGGTCCGCGGCGACGTGGGCGCGGTCAAGGCGTCCGTGGACGCCGGCAGCGTGGCCGCCGAGAAGGTGGGCGAGGTCGTCTCCGTCCATGTCATCCCCCGTCCCCACAGCGACGTGGAGAAGATCCTGCCCCACATGGAGTGATTTCCAGAACCCGGAAACACCCCGGCACTACAGTTTTTGTTATCACAAATATCAACTTCTATAAATGGAGGTAAATCACATGGATGAACTGGTCAGCAAGGTCATGGACGAGGTCATGAAGAAAATCGGCGCTTCCGCTCCCGCCGAGGAGAAGTGCGCCTGCGCCGCCGCCCCCCAGTGCAACCTGACTGAGTTTGTGGGCACGGCCATCGGCCACACCATCGGCCTGGTCATTGCCAACCTGGACCACCAGGTGCACGATGCCCTGAAAATCGACCCCAAGTACCGCGCCATCGGCATCATCTCCGACCGCACCGGCGCCGGCCCCCAGATCTTCGCCGCCGATGAGGCTGTGAAGGCTACCAACACGGAATGCCTGCTGGTGGAGTGCCCCCGGGACACCGAGGGCGGCGGCGGCCACGGCTGCCTGATCGTTTTCGGCGCTGAGGACGTTTCCGACGCCCGCCGGGCCGTGGAAGTGGCCCTGCGCGAGACCCCGGTCCACTTCGGCGACGTGTACGGCAACAGCGCCGGCCATCTGGAGTTCCAGTACACCGCCCGCGCCTCTCATGTGCTGAACAAGGTTTGGGCCGCCCCTCTGGGCAAGGCCATGGGCATCATCTCCTGCGCCCCCGCCGGTATCGGCATCCTGGCCGCGGACGCCGCGGTGAAGGCGGCCAACGTCGAGGTGCTGAGCGTGGCGACCCCCGGCAACGGCGGCACCAGCTTCTCCAACGAGGTCAACACCTTCTTCTATGGCGACTCCGGCGCCGTGAAGCAGGCCCTCATCGCCGCCCGTGAGGTGGGGCTGCAGGCTCTGAAGACTTTGGAGCCCAGCGAGGAGCTGAAGTCCTCCACCACCCCCTACATCATTTAATATAAGCCGGGAAGGAGCATAAGCTATGAAATCTAAGCGTTTTGAAGCTCTGGCAGCCCGCCCGGTCAACCAGGACGGGTACGTGCAGGAGTGGCCGGAGGTCGGTCTGATCGCCATGAACAGCCCCTTCGACCCCAAGCCCAGCATCAAGATCGAGAACGGCCGCATCGTGGAGATGGACGGCAAGTGCCGCGCCGATTTCGATATGCTGGATACCTTCATCGCCGACCACGCCATCCGGCTGGGCAACGCGGAGAAGGCCATGGCCATGGATTCCCTGGACATCGCCCGGAAGATCGTTGACATCAACGTCTCCCGCGATGAGATCCTGGACATCACCCTGTCCGTCACCCCCGCCAAGCTGACGGAGATCGTGGGCAACCTGAACATCGTGGAGATCATGATGGGCATGACCAAGATGCGCGCCCGCCTGATGCCCGCCAACCAGTGCCACGTCACCAACGTGAAGGACAACCCCATTCAGATCGCGGCGGACGCCGCCGAGGCCGCCGTCCGCGGCTTTGCCGAGATGGAGACCACCGTTGGCATCGCCCGTTACGCTCCCTTCAACGCCATGGCTCTGTTCGTGGGCGCTCAGGCGGGCCGTCCCGGCATCATGACCCAGTGCGCTCTGGAAGAGGCCACTGAGCTCCAGCTGGGTATGCGCGGTTTCACCACCTACGCCGAGACCATCTCCGTTTACGGCACCGAGCCGGTGTTCATGGACGGCGACGACACCCCCTACTCTAAGGCGTTCCTGGCCAGCTGCTACGCCAGCCGCGGCCTGAAGATGCGCTTCACCTCCGGCACCGGTTCCGAGGTCCAGATGGGCTACGCCGAGGGCAAGTCCATGCTGTACCTGGAGGCCCGCTGCCTGGCCGTCACCAAGGGCGCCGGCGTGCAGGGCACCCAGAACGGCTCCGTGTCCTGTGTCGGCGTTCCCGCCGGCGTGCCCGGCGGCATCCGCGCCATCGCCGCTGAGAACCTGATCGCCATGCTGCTGGACCTGGAGTCCACCACCTCCAACGACCAGACCTTCACCCATTCCGACCTGCGCCGGGTGGCCCGCAGCGTGCCCCAGCTGTTCTCCGGCACCGACTACATCTGCTCCGGCTACTCCGCAACCCCCAACTACGACAACATGTTCGCCGGCTCCAACTGGGACGCCGACGACTACGACGACTGGAACATCATCCAGCGCGATATGCGCATTGACGGCGGTTTGCAGCCCGTCAAGGAGGACGATGTCATCAAGGCCCGCAACAAGGCCGCCCGCGCCCTCCAGGGAATGTTCCGCGAGCTGGGCCTGCCCCCCATCACCGACGAGGAAGTGGAGGCCGCCACCTACGCCCGGGGCTCCGAGGATATGCCCAACCGCAACGTCAACGAGGATCTGAAGGCCATCGAGGACATGATGGCACGGAAGGTTACCGGCGTGGACTTCGTCAAGGCGCTGGACAAGGCCGGCTTCCCCGACGTGGCCCAGAACATCTACAATATGCTCCGCCAGAAGGTGGCCGGCGACTATCTGCACACCGCCTCCATCTTCGACAAGGACTTCCACGTCTACTCCGGCGTGAACGCCCCCAACGACTACCACGGTCCCATGACCGGCTATCAGCTCAGCGAGGAGCGCTGGGAGCAGATCAAGAACATCCCCAACGCCATCCGGCCGGAAGACATCTAATCAGAGGGAGGGTCGAATTATGAATTTTGACGAAAATATGCTCCGTAGTGTCATCGAAGAGGTCCTCAAGGAGATGGGCGCTGCCTCGACCGCTCCCGCCGCGGCTCCCAAGGCCGCCGCTCCTTCCGCCAGCACCCTGTCCGCAGGCGAGATGACCCTGGCCGACTCGGGCGAGGCCGCTAAGGGCGTGGCCCCCGACGAGGTGGTTATCGGTCTGGCTCCCGCCTTCGGCGTGTACCAGAACGAGACCATTATCCATCAGCCCCACAGCAAGGTGCTGCGCGAGATCATCGCCGGCATCGAGGAGGAGGGCATGAAGTGGCGCATCATCCGGGTGTTCCGCACCTCCGACGTGTCCTTCGTCGCCCATGACGCCGCCGAGTACTCCGGCTCCGGCATTGGCATTGGCATCCAGTCCAAGGGAACCACGGTCATCCACCAAAAGGACCTGCCCCCCCTGAGCAATCTGGAGCTGTTCTCTCAGGCGCCGCTGATCGAGATGGAGACTTTCCGTCAGATCGGCAAGAACGCCGCCAAGTACGCCAAGGGCGAGGCACCCACCCCCGTCACCGTGCGCAACGACCAGATGGCCCGTCCTACCTATCAGGCCATCGCCGCTCTGCTCCACATCAAGGAGACCGAGCACTGCGACCGGAACAAGAAGCCTCAGGCCGTCACCGTTTCGTTTAAGTAAAGGGAGGCAGGAAATATGGATCAGGAACTGTTGATGAAACAGATCGTGGAGCAGGTCATGGCCGCCATGAATAACGGCGCCGCTTCCGCTCCCTCTACCCCCGCCGGCGGCAAGATGACCGCCGCCAACTACCCCCTGGCCGAGAAGGAGGCCGCCAAGATCAAGACCCCCACCGGCAAGCCCTTCAGCTCTCTGAGCTATGAGAAGGTTATCAGCGGCGAGCTGACCTCCGACGATATGCGTATCGCTCCCGAGACCCTGGAGTACCAGGCTCAGGTGGCCGAGTCCGTCAACCGTGAGGCTTTCGCGGGCAACCTGCGCCGCGCCGCCGAGCTGATCGCTGTGCCCGATGAGCGCTTGCTGGAGATCTACAATGCGCTGCGTCCCTACCGCTCCACCAAGCAGGAGCTGATTGACATCGCCAACGAGCTGGACGGCAAGTACGGCGCCAAGACCGCCGCCGGGCTGGTGCGCGAGGCCGCCGAGGTCTACGAGAAGCGCGACCGTCTGAAGAAGTTCTAAGAAACCCAAACGTCAGGAGGCACCGCACATGAAGATCGTCGCAGGCATCGACATCGGCAACGCGACAACGGAAACCGCCCTGGCCAAACTGGACGGCGGCAAGCTGGAATTTCTGGCCAGCGGCACGGTGCCTACCACAGGCATCAAAGGAACCCGGCAGAATATCAACGGTATCTTTCACTCCCTGACCGACGCCCTGGAAAAGGCGGGGCTGGAGGTGAAGGACCTGTCGGAGGTGCGCCTCAACGAGGCCGCCCCGGTCATCGGCGACGTGGCCATGGAAACCATCACCGAGACGATCATCACCGAGTCCACTATGATCGGCCACAATCCCTCCACCCCCGGCGGCATGGGCGTCGGGGTGGGGGAGACCGTTCTGGTCACCGAGCTGGAGGACGCGCCCGGCGGGAAGGACTACATCGCGGTCATCCCCAAGAGCGTGGATTTTGAGGATGCGGCGAAGCTCATTAACCAGGGCTCCAGCGGCACCCGCCAGGTCACCGCCGCCATCGTGCAGCGGGACGACGGCGTGCTGATCCACAACCGTTTGCACCGAAAAATTCCCATCGTGGACGAGGTGGCCCTGGTGGACAAGGTTCCCTTGGGTATGCGTTCGGCGGTGGAGGTGGCCCCGGTGGGCGGCGTGGTGGAGGTGCTGTCCAACCCCTATGGCATCGCCACCCTGTTCGGGTTGTCCTCTGAGGAGACCCGGCAGGTGGTGCCCATCGCCCGTGCCCTCATTGGCAACCGCTCCGCTGTGGTCATCAAGACCCCCAGCGGCGACGTGAAGGAGCGCAAGATCCCCGCCGGAACCATGGAGCTGAAGGGCGCGAACCGCACCGTGAAGGTGGACGTGGACGACGGCGCGGACAAGATCATGAAGGCGGTGGAGTCCATCCCCGCCTTGGAGGACGTCCGGGGCGAGCCGGGCACCAACGCGGGCGGTATGCTGGAAAAGGTGCGCCAGGTGATGGCGAACCTGACCAAGCAGCACCCCCGGGACATCCATATCCAAGACCTGCTGGCGGTGGACACCTTTACCCCCCAGAAGGTCCAGGGCGGTCTGGCCAACGAGTTCTCCCAGGAGAACGCTGTGGGCATCGCCGCCATGGTGAAGGCCGACCGCCTACAGATGGAGGCCATCGCCAGGGAGTTCGGCGAGCAGATCAACGTCCCCGTTCAGGTGGGTGGCGTAGAGGCCGATATGGCCATTCGCGGCGCGCTCACCACGCCGGGCACCAACAAACCCCTAGCGATTCTGGACATGGGCGCCGGTTCCACCGACGCGTCCATCATCAGCGAGGACGGGACCATCCACTCCATCCATCTGGCCGGGGCGGGCAACATGGTCACCCTCCTCATCCAGTCGGAGATGGGCCTGGACAACTTTGACACGGCGGAAGACGTGAAAAAGTACCCCATGGCCAAGGTGGAGAGCCTGTTCCACATCCGCCATGAGAACGGCACCGTGGAGTTTTTCCCGACCCCGCTGGACCCCAACATCTTCGCCAAGGTGGTTATCCTGAAGGAGGGCAACATGATTCCTCTGGAGGGGGACTGGTCCATGGAGAAGATCCGGCTCATTCGACGCCAGGCCAAGCAGAAGGTGTTTGTCACCAACGCCATCCGGGCCCTCACCCGGGTGAGCCCCACGGGCAACGTCCGGGACATCCGGTTCGTGGTGCTGGTGGGCGGCTCCGCCTTGGACTTCGAGGTGCCCCAGATGGTCACCGACGCCTTGTCCCAGTACAAGGTAGTGGCCGGACGGGGCAACATCCGCGGCTCGGAGGGCCCCCGCAACGCGGTGGCCACCGGTCTGGTGCTGTCTGTGCTGGAAGGGAGGGCCTGAGATATGGCCATGCCCATTGAAATGTCGAAACCCAATGTCCGCGTCCTGATGAGTCCCGACGCCTCCCCCGCAGCCTTGCGGCAGCTGACCTACGGTATGGAGGAGGAGGGCATCCCCTGGGAGGAAGACACCCGGGAGGGGATGGACGCGCTGGCCCTGTCCTGGGAAGCCGCTCAGGCGTCCCGCTTAGAGGTGGGATTGGGGCTGGATGGACAATTTGTGGTTCTGCACTATTCTAAGCTACGGCAGGACCAGCCTCTTTACCGTGTCCCCGCCCGTCAAATGGACCAGGTGCGAGCCATCGGGGCCAACGCGGCGCGGCTGGTGAAGAAATTGCCGCTGAAACCTCTGGACTAGGAGGTACGTGTATGCAGAAGAGTTTAGGACTCATTGAGACCCAGGGTCTGGCCGGCGGCATTACCGCCGCCGACGCCGCGGTGAAGTCCGCCAATGTGCGCTTGATCGGCTATGAGCTGACCAAGGGCGGCGGCTGGACCACCGTGAAGATCGAGGGCGACGTGGGCGCGGTGAAGGCCGCTGTGGATGCCGCGAAGGTGGCGGCGGGCAAGATGTGCCGGGTGGTGAGCACCAAGGTGATCCCCCGTCCCGCTGGCCCGCTGGATCAGCTGGTCTTCAGCGGTGACACCGTAGGGTACGAGCCGCCGGAGCCGCCCAAGGAGGACCCGCCCGCACCCCCCGAGCCGCCCCAGGGACCCGATGAGTCTCCAAAGGAAGAGGCCGCCCCTTCTCCCGAGCCGGACCCGGTGACACCGGAGCCAGAGCCCGTGGCGGAAACCCCAGCAGAGCTGGAAGTTGTCCCGGAGCCTGAGCCCCCGGCGGAACCGGAAGCCCCTGCGGAGGAAGCCGTGAGGGGACCTGAGCCGGAGCCCCCGGCAGAGGAGTCCGCACCGGAGGCCTCCATGGAGGAGCAGTCCGAGCCGGAGGAGGCCCCCGCTGAGGCGGAAGCCCCGGCGGCAGAGCCGAAAAAGGCGGCCAAGAAGCCTGCCCTGAAAAAGGGCGGCAAACGCAAACAATAACGCATGATCGCAAGGCGATCACTTAGGAGGTAACTATGAGTATGGGTGAAGCTCTCGGCATGGTTGAGACCAAGGGCCTGGTGGGCGCCATTGAGGCCGCCGACGCCATGACCAAGTCCGCCAACGTTTCCCTCATCGGCTATGAGAAGATCGGCTCCGGCCTGGTCACCGTCATGGTCCGCGGCGACGTGGGCGCGGTGAAGGCCTCTGTAGACGCCGGTTCCGTGGCCGCGGAGAAGGTGGGCGAGGTCGTCTCCGTCCATGTCATCCCCAGGCCCCACACCGACGTGGAGAAGATTCTGCCCAAGGGCCTGTAATAAGGTGGTATGAACCATGGAGAAACAAACCTATGAGATGTTTGTGGCCCTGGTCACCAGGCTGGTGGTCGAGGAGCTGGAGAAGTTCCAGCGCTCGGTGCCCATCGGGGTATCCAACCGGCACATCCACTTGGACCGGGCGGACATGGACATCCTGTTTGGGCAAGACAGCGAGCTGACCTTTAAGAAGGAGCTGGGCCAGCCGGGCCAGTATGCCGCTGAGGAAACCGTTACCCTCCATGGACCCAAGGGGGAGCTGGGCCGCGTGCGCGTGCTCGGCCCCCTGCGGAGCGCCTCTCAGATGGAGATCTCCGTCACCGACGGCTTTGCCCTGGGTGTGCGGCCCCCCATCCGGGAGTCCGGCAAGATTGAGGGAACGCCCGGCCTGACCATCGTGGGCCCCAAGGGGACCATCGAGAAGGACACCGGTGCCATTGCCGCCCTGCGCCACATTCACCTGGACCCGGAGACGGCCCAGCGTATCGGGGTGAAGGATAAGCAGATGGTAAAGGTGGAGATCCGCGGCCTGCGGGGCGGCATCCTCCACAACGTGCTGATCCGCGTGTCCGAGCAATTCGCGCCGGAGATGCACATTGACGTGGATGAGGCCAACGCCTTTGGCGTGAAGAACGGCGACCGGGCCTACATCATTGTAGACTGACCGGGCGGCAGCTTGAGGGTGGAGAGACTATGAGCCATGACATGACGGCGTGCAATGACACACTGCTGGAGTTTGAGCGCCTCATTGAAGAACATCGAAACAACCCCTGGACGGGCGCCTTGCGCACCGGCGTGGATTTGGGTACCGCCAATATCGTCTTAGCTGTGGTGGACGAGGAAAACCGGCCCGTGGCCGGTATCACTTACCCCTCCACCGTGGTGCGGGACGGCGTGGTGGTGGACTACATGGGCGCGGTGCGCACCGTCACCCGGCTGAAGGCCGAGCTGGAGGATCAGCTGGGTGTGACGCTGGATGCGGCGGGCTGTGCCATTCCGCCGGGCATCGTGTCCGGGAGCGTCAAGGCCATCGGCAACGTGGTGGAGTCGGCGGGGTTCCGCCTGACCAGCACCGTAGATGAGCCCACGGCGGCGGCCTCCGTACTGGGGATAACCGACGGGGCAGTGGTTGACGTGGGCGGAGGCACCACCGGCATCAGCATTTTGAAGGATGGCAAAGTCATCTTTGTGGATGACGAGCCAACTGGCGGCACCCATATGACATTGGTGCTGGCGGGCTTCCACGGGTGCGATACCAAGGAGGCCGAGCTGATGAAGCGAGACCCGGCCCAGGAGCACAGCGTGTTCCCGGTGATTAAGCCGGTGGTGGAGAAAATGGCCGCCATCGTCAAGCGCTGCCTGGATAAGTATCCAGTGGACACGGTCTATGTGGTGGGCGGCGCCTGCTGCTTCACCGATTTTGAGACCACGTTCCAAAAATTCCTGGAAATACCCGTGATGAAACCGGCGGCTCCCCTTCTGGTGACGCCGCTGGGCATCGCGATGAATTGCACCGATTAAACAAGGCGGTGAAATCCATTGACCGAACAAGAGCGTAAAGACATGGCCCTTGCTCTGCTGGCCGACGAGCTGGCGGAGCGGGTGCTGCAAAAGCTGGTGGACCGGCAGAAGCGGGCGCTGGTGGTGGTCACTGGCGCGGCCATCGGCGTTCCCACCGCGCTGGAGGGCTTGAAGGAGCTGCGCAAGGAAGGGTTTACCTACCACGTGCTCATGACCCGCAGCGCCATGTACGTGACGGGGGAAGAGGCCGTGCGGGCTGCCTTGGAGCCGGAGCAGCTCTGGGTGGAGTCGCCGGACCGCCCACCCGAGGTGGTGGCCGCTCAGTTCGACACCATTCTGGTGCCCGCCCTGACGGTGAACACCGCCGCCCATCTGGCCTGCTGTATGTCGGACAGCCCCGCCGGGGCTATGATTCTCAGCGGGCTGCTGAAGGGGAAAAACGTGGTGATTGCCGTGGACGGGGCCTGTCCGGACAACCCGAAGCGGGGTGAGCTGGGCTATCACATGACCCGCCCTCTGCGGGACACGCTCCATGAGAACCTGGAAAAGCTCCAGGCCTATGGCGCCCGCCTGACCTCCGCGGAGGACATGGCCAAGGCCGTGCGTAAGGCGGTTTACAGCTTCCTGCCCGCGCAGACGGCGAAACCCGCTGCTCCGGACAAAGCTGAAAAGCCCGCGGCCCAGGGTGGTAAAGTGATCCGCCCCGCCATGACGGGGAAGATTCTCAGTGTGAAGGCCGTCAATACCGCCCCCCGGGGCGCGGTGATCCGGGCCCCCAAGGGCACCATCGTCACGGCGCTGGCCTCCGACGAGGCGCGGCGGCTGGGCGTCACCATTCAGATTGAATCATAAGAAAGGTGGAGCAAAATGTATTTAGGCAGAGTAATCGGAACGGTAGTCTCCACCAGTAAGAATCAAGACCTGGTCGGCATGAAGCTGCTCATCGTGGAGAAGCTCACCGAGCGCCTGGAGCGCGAAGGCTCCACCGAGATCGCCGTGGACTCCGTGGGCGCGGGCACCGGTGAGATCGTCATCGTCAGCCAGGGCAGCTCCGCCCGGTACGTGTTCAAAAATCCCACCGCCCCCATCGACAAGGCCATCGTGGGCATCGTGGATACGGTGGAGGTGGGCTGATGGCAAACCTCTATACCAGAGGCGGCGACAAGGGCCAGACCAGCCTGGTCGGCGGGGGCCGGGTGAGCAAATCCGACCCCAAGGTGGACTGCTACGGCACCATCGACGAGGCCAACTCTATGCTGGGCTTGGCCTATACCCAGACAGACAACGAATTTATCCGCGACACGGTGAGCAAGATCCAGTGGAGACTGTTTTCCGTGGGCGCGGAGCTGGCCAGCGACTCGCCGGAGACCGCCGCGTCCCTCAAGGGCAACATCACCGAGGAGGATGTGGCGTTTCTGGAGAATGTGGTGGACACCTGCACCCAGACCACCGGCAAGCAGACCCACTTTGTCAGACCCGGCGTGGACCCCGCTTCGGCGGCCCTCCACGTGGCCCGGACCATCGTCCGGCGGGCGGAGCGGCGGATGGTGGAGCTGCCGGTCCGGGAGGTGTTGGTGCGATATATCAACCGCCTGTCCGACGCCATCTATGCCATGGCGCGCCTCCAGGAGGACCTGACCCAGATGCGGGAAAAGGTGACGGATTTGGTGAAAGAGGCGATGGCACAGCAGACTAGCGGCGGTTTTCCTCCCATGAGCCTGGATGTCCTCCACCACATGGCGGAGCGGGCCGTGGAGAAGTCCAAGGAGCTGGGCGTCCCATCGGTGTTCTCCGCCGTGGACGCGGGGGGCAACCTGATGCTGCTCCAGCGGATGGAAGGGGCCTTTGTGGGAAGCGTGGAGGTGGCTCAGGGCAAAGCCTACACCGCCTACGCATTCCAGATGCCCACCCACGAGCTGGGCGCGGCCTCCCGGCCGGACGGTCCCCTCTACGGGATCGAAAACTCCAACCCGGGCAAGATCATCCTGTTCGGCGGCGGATTCCCCTATATCGTGGACGGCAAGGTGGCCGGGGGGATCGGCGTGTCCGGCGGGACGGTGGAGCAGGACATGGAGATCGCGCGTTACGCAATGTTGATTTGAGGAGGGAACCACATATGAACGTAGATGAAAAACTGGTGGCCAGCATCGTTCAGAAGGTGCTCAGCAAAGTGGATATAGGCAGCGCCGAGCCCAACTGCGCCGCCGCAGGCGGCGACTGGGGCGTGTTCGCCACCATGAATGAGGCTGTGGAGGCCGCGGCGGCCGCGCAGAAGAAATACCTGAACTGCTCCATGGCCGACCGGGCCAAATATGTCCAGGCCATCCGGGACGTGGTCCTGGAAGAGGAAAACTTGGACTATATCTCCCGACTGGCGGTGGAGGAGACCGGCATGGGGGCTTATGAGTACAAACTGGTGAAGAACCGCCTGGCAGCCACCAAGACCCCCGGCATTGAGGACCTGACCACCGACGCCATGAGCGGCGACGACGGCTTGACGCTGGTGGAGTATTCCCCCTTTGGCGTCATCGGCTCCATCACCCCCACCACCAACCCCACCGAAACCGTTATCTGTAACTCCATTGGGATGCTGGCGGCGGGCAACTCCGTGGTGTTCAGCCCCCACCCTCGGGCCAAGATGGTGTCCCTGCACCTGATTCAGCTCATCAACCGGGCCCTGGCCCGGGAGGGTGCACCTGCCAATCTGGTGGTCACCGTGTCCGAGCCCTCCATCGAAAACACCAACGCCATGATGAACCATCCCGCAGTGCGGATGCTGGTTGCCACCGGCGGCCCCGCCATCGTCAAGACGGTGCTGTCCAGCGGCAAAAAGGCCATCGGCGCGGGCGCGGGCAACCCTCCCGTGGTGGTGGACGAGACCGCCAACATCGAGAAGGCCGCTCAGGACATCGTGGATGGGTGCAGCTTTGACAACAACCTGCCCTGCATCGCGGAGAAAGAGGTCATCGCGGTGGACTCCATCGCGGACTACCTCATGTTCAACATGAAGAAGTGCGGCGCCTACGAGGTGAAGGACCCCGAGATCATCGACAAGCTGGTGAAGCTGGTGGTCAAGGAGGACGGGAAGCATCCCGTCACCGATTACGTGGGCAAGAGCGCCAAGTATATCCTGGAAAAAGTGGGCATCAGCGTAGGTCCCGATGTGAAGGTCATCATGATGGAGGCCACTGAGGACCACCCCTTCGTGCAGGTGGAGCTGATGATGCCCATTCTGCCCGTGGTGCGGGTGCCCGATGTGGATGCCGCCATTGACATGGCTGTCCGGGTGGAGCACGGTAACCGCCACACCGCCATGATGCACTCCCGGAACGTGGATAAGCTGACTAAGATGGCCAAGCTGATCCAGACCACTATTTTTGTGAAGAACGGCCCCTCCTACGCCGGCATTGGCGTGGGCGGCGAGGGCTACACCACATTCACCATTGCCGGCCCCACCGGGGAGGGTCTGACCTCGGCCAAGTCCTTCGCCCGGCGGCGCAGATGTGTGCTGGTCGGAGGCCTGGACGTCCGATAATCGGAAGGGGTGCGCCTTATGTCTGAAAATTTGATTGCCCAGGTCCAGAGTGCGGGCGTGGTGGGGGCCGGCGGCGCCGGCTTCCCCACCCACGTCAAGCTCAACGCCAAGGCTGACACGGTCATCATTAACGGGGCGGAGTGTGAACCCTTGCTCCGGGTGGACCAGCAGCTCATGGACCGTCAGGCGGATAAGCTGCTCACCGCGCTGGACCTGATCGTGGAACACGTAGGGGCGGAAAAGGGCGTGGTGGCGCTGAAGGAGCACTATCACGCCGCGGCGGAGTCGCTGAAAAAGGCCCTGCCTGCCCACCCGAAGCTGAGCGTCCACCTGCTGGGGGCGTTTTATCCGGCGGGCGACGAGCAGGTCATCGTCTACGAGGTCACGGGGCGCATCGTTCCCGAGGGAGGCATTCCCTTGGCTGTGGGCGTAGTGGTCACCAATGTGGAGACCGCGCTGAACGTGCTGGACGCCTCTGAGGGCAAACCGGTGGTGGAAAAATACGTCACCCTCACCGGCGCGGTGCGCACGCCCAAGACGGTGAAGGTTCCGCTGGGCATCACCGTGGCGGAGGCTCTGGCCCTGGCCGGCGGCCCCACCGTCAGCGATTACAAGGTAGTCAACGGCGGACCCATGATGGGTAAGCTCGTCAGCGTGGACAGCGCCATCACCAAGACTACCAAGGGCCTCATTGTGGTCCCGGCGGGCCATCCCCTGCTGGCGAGCCTGGAGCGGCCTGTCACCGACTCCACCCGGAGGGCGGCAACGGCCTGTATGCAGTGCTCCCTGTGCTCCGAGGTATGCCCCCGCCATATGCTGGGCCACCGCATCGAACCCCATAAGCTCATGCGGGTGGCGGCCTACGGCAGCCTGTGCGACCCCGAGCAGACCCCCATGAACGCCTACCTGTGCGTGGGGTGCCGCCTGTGCGAGTATGCCTGTGTCATGGGCCTCCAGCCCTGGAAGCTCAACAACAACATGAAGAACATCCTGGCGGGGCATGGCATCCGCAACAGCTTGAACAACAAGCCCGAGCACGCCGCCCCCTTCCGGGATTACAAGCGCTACCCGGTGCACAAGCTCATCCACCAGCTGGGGCTGGCCGCTTACGACGTGGACGCACCCATGGACGAAACGGTTCCCGCCTACGGGTCGGTGACGCTGCCGCTGCGGCAGGGCGCGGGCGCGCCCTCCGAGCCAGTGGTCAGCGTGGGCGCGAGCGTGAGCAAGGGCGACTTAATTGCCAAAATCCCTGAGGGCAAGCTGGGCTCCAGCATTCACGCCAGTATCACAGGAACTGTTACGGCCATTGACGGCGACAGCATCGTCATTCAGGCTTGACGACTTTGTAAGAAAAGAGGACGCTTATGGGAAAGTCGATTGGATTGATCGAGCTGAAAAGCATCCCCGCCGGGGTGCAGACCGCCGATGAAATGCTGAAGGCCGCCAATGTGGAGCTGCTGGTGGCCACCGCCATCTGCCCAGGCAAGTATATCATCCTCATCTGCGGGCAGGTGGGGGCCGTCAAGAGCTCGATGGAGACGGGCCGTCAGGTGGCGGGTTCCTATCTGATCTGCCACCACACCATCAACAACGTGCACGACTCTGTCCCCGGCGCCTTGATGGGCACCGTGGAGGTGGAGAAGATTGCCGCCATCGGCATGGTGGAGACCATGTCCGCCCTCACCATCGTGCGTGCGGCGGACATTGCTGCCAAGGCTTCTAACGTCACCCTCATGGACGTGCGGGTGGCCCGGGGGCTGGGCGGCAAGGGTTTCCTCACCCTGACGGGAGAGGTGTCCGCCGTGAAGTCGGCCATCAACAACTGCCTGACCCAGTTGGCGGACACCGGGGACATCACCAGCACCTGTGTGATCCCTTCGCCCCACAAGGGCCTACTGGAGAAGCTGAAATAAGGACCATCAAACCAGCCCGGCCGGGGAGATACCGGCCGGGCCGGCGCCATCAGAAAATCATAAAGGAGTGTGTTGGCCATGGACAAGGAACCACTTGACAGCCTGTTGAAATTCGGCGCGACGACGGAGGGCAAGATCCGCCTTATCCAGGAGACCGTCCCCGGCAAGCAGGTGACCCTGGCCCACATCATTGCCAGCCCGGACGAGATCATCTATAAAAAGCTGGGCCTGGACCCGGACATGGACTACAAGCAGTCCGCCATCGGCATCTGCTGCCTGTGCCCGTCGGAGACGGCGGTGATCGCGGGGGATGTGGCCCTCAAGACCTCCAAGGTGGAGATGGGCTTCATTGACCGGTTCAGCGGCACGCTGATCTTCACCGGGCGCATCTCCAATGTACAGTCGGCCATGCAGGGAATTACCAACTTTTTGCAGAACAAGCTTGGGTTCACCGTCTGCGAGATCACCAAGACATGAAGAAAATTATGTTTGTGGGCCGCAGTGAGTGCGGCAAGACCACCCTCACCCAGGCTCTGCGGGGGGATACCATCGCCTACCATAAGACCCAGTATGTCAACCACCACAGCGTGGTCATCGACACTCCGGGGGAGTATGCCCAGACCGCCAATCTGGGCCGGGCGCTGGCGCTGTTCTCCTATGAGGCGGACGTGGTGGGGCTGCTGCTGAGCACCATTGAGCCCTATTCCCTGTATCCGCCCGCGGTGGCGGCCAGCGCCAACCGGCCCGTCATCGGTATTGTCACCCAGATCGACCAGGAGAAGGGCAACATCGAGCGCGCCCACAACTGGCTGAAGCTGGCTGGGGCCGACCCCATCTTTCACGTCAGTTCCTATACCGGGGAGGGGATTTGGCAGATCCTCAACTACCTGAAGGAGCCGGGGGACGTGCTCCCCTGGGAGACGGAGGAGGAGGCCAACCAGAAGCGTACAGTGCTGTCGGACAAGGATCGGGATTTTTGAACACAGACCAGTCAATGGGTATTTATCCACCCATTGGCTGGATTTTTTTGCCCAGATTAGGAAGAACAGGCCAGCTACCACAAAACCTTACGATTGACAATGAGACAAGCAGGGGCTATCATCAAAATAACAGTCGGGTGTGGAAGCGCCCGCAGGGAAGGAGGCATAAGATGAAAAACAAGAAGCTCGTGGCCGTCGGTGTGGCTGTCCTGGCCGTCCTGCTGGTCATTTTCGGCATCGTGTGGTACATTAACCGCCCCGCCACCAGCGGGGGCGCCAAGACGATCACCGTGGAAGTGGTCCACAAGGACGAGAGCAAAAAGACGTTCACCTGCAAAACCAACGAGGAGCGTTTGGCCCCGGTGCTGGTGGCCGAGGGAATCATCGAGGACGACCCGGCCGAAACGGGAATGTTTTTTGTGGTAGACGGGGAGAAGACCGTCTATGAGGAGGATCAGTCCTATTGGGCAATCTACCAGAACGGCGAGTATGCCCAGTTGGGGGTCAATGATCTGCCGATCCAGGACGGTGACAGCATTTCCCTGGTCTATACGGTCTATACCGGTGGCTGAGAAGCGCATGGGGATGGGCTTGAGCCTGTCCGAGGTGGCGCTGTTCGGCGTCTTGGCCGGGCTGACCTTTGCGGCCAAAATGGTGATGGCGGCCTTCGCTAACATCGAGCCGGTGTCGCTGATGGTGATGCTGTTTGCCGTTACCTTCGGGCGCAAAGCGGTGTACCCCATCTACGTCTATGTTCTGCTGGAGTTTGCCACCTTCGGCATTCAGCTGTGGTCCATCAACTACCTGTATATCTGGCTGGTGCTGGCCCTGGGAGCCTGGCTGATGCGGGAAGCGGCCAACCCCATTGGCTGGGCGCTCCTGTCCGGGATTTTTGGGCTGCTGTTCGGCGCACTGTGCGCCCCGGTGGATTTCTTTGTGGGCGGCTGGGGCTATGCGTTCGGCAAATGGATCACCGGCATCCCCTTTGATGTGGCCCACTGCATCGGAAATTTTGTGATGGCTCTTCTGCTGTTTGCCCCGCTGAGGAAAGTGCTGGAGCGGCTCTACCGGGGGATGCGGCGGGTCAAGCCGGTGGGGCGATCTGAGCAAAGTGTCCGTGAGGAAAAAGACTCTGAAAATGATTGAAAATGATTGAAAATGGCCAACCGGCGCCGTTGCCGGTTGGTTGTTTTTCTGCGGAAAGCAGACTTGTCAAGCGGGAGGACAAGGAGTAAAATAGACCACTATGGGGAGCTTTTCTGGCGGTCAGAGCAGGAAAAGCAAGACTGATGAGATATGAGGTTTGACTATGGAGACACAAAAAATCAAAATCGGACTGCCCCGGGCCATGCTGTATTACCGCTATCGGGTTCTGTGGCGCACCTTTTTTCAGGAGCTGGGCATGGAGACTGTGATCAGCGCCGCCACCGACCGGGACATCATGGAGCGGGGGACGGCCTTGGCCATCGACGAGGCGTGCCTATCGCTGAAAATCTACCTGGGCCATGTGGCCGCGCTGGTAGGTAAGTGCGACTACATCATGGCGCCCCGGGTGAGCAATTTCGGGCGGCACCGCAGTATGTGCACCCGGTTTGAGTCCATGCCCGACCTGATCCGGAATGTGTTCCGCAATTCCGGGCAGAAGTTCATCTCCTACGAGGTGGACGAGGAGATGAAGAAGAAGGACGAGGAGGAGGGCTTTGTGGAGATGGGCAAGGCCCTGGGCTGTAGCGCCAAGGCGTCCAAGAAGGCGTACAAGCAGGCGAAAAAGGCGGACCTGGTCCAGCATAAGGAGCGGGTCCAGAAATACGAGCAGCAGTATAAACGGGAGGGAATGAAGGTTCTCATCGCCGCTCACAGCTACGTGGTAGAGGACCCGTACATGGGAAAGACTGTCGCCGACTACCTGAAGCGGGTGGGGGTCATCCCCCTGCGGGCGGACATGGTGGACCGGGACGCGGCCCTCAAGCACAGTAAGGAGCTGTCCCCCACCTGCAAGTGGGAGGTCAACCGGGAGATCCTGGGCGGCATTGCCATGCACCAGGAGGATGTGGACGGCATCATCCTGCTCAGCGCCTTCCCCTGCGGGCCGGATGCCATGACCAACGAGCTGATTACCCGCCGGGTGAAGGACGTGCCCATGCTGAACCTGGTGCTGGACAGCCAGAGCGGCACCGCCGGGGTGGAGACCCGTCTGGAGAGCTTTATCGACATCATCCGCTTTAAGGAGGGGAAGCTGTAATGGCAGAAGCAAAGATCAGAAACGTCTCCTTCCCCCGGTACGCGGAGTACAACTGCGCCTTCAAGTACATTGTGGAGCAGGCGCTGGGGTGCAGGTACGTCATGCCGCCGGTGCTGACCAAGCGGACCATGGAGCTGGGGACCAAATACAGCCCGGATTTCGTGTGCACCCCCTTCAAGACCATGCTGGGCAGCATGATCGAGGCGCTGGAGGCCGGGGCAGACACGCTGCTCATGACCCATGGGCTGTGCCGTCTGGGGTACTACGGAGAGCTGCTGGAGCAGATTCTACGGGACCTGGGCTACCAGTTCGACTTCATCAACCTGTCCGACTATGACATGAGCAAGAAAAAGGAGTATCCCCGCATCGTAAAGCGGTTCAACCCCAAGGCCAACCCGGCCCGGTTCCTGACTCAGTTTATGGAGGGAGTCCGCATGGTGGAGTATGTGGACGAGATCACCCACGAATACTACAAGAACTGCGGCTTTGATGCCACAAAGGGACAGTATAAGCAGGCGTATCAGGACTTTTTGACCGCCATGTACACCGCTCAGAACAGGAGTGACGTGGAGGCCGGCTACCGGGCGGCCAAGCGGGCGCTCCAGTCCGTGCCGCTGGATAAGCCCCAGAGGCCCTTGAAGGTGGGCATTGTGGGCGAGTTCTACACCGCCATGGATGCCTTCTCCAACCTGGAGATCGAGCAGAAGCTGGCGGATATGCGGGTGGAGGTTCACCGCTGGATGAACGTGTCCAACCAGTTCCTGCACTATGGGAACGGGCAGAAAAACCTGCGGGTGAAGATTCAGGACCTGTGCCAGTACGACATGGGCCCCACCTCTACCGCCAATATCTGGTACGCCCGGGAGTGCGCCGAGCGGGGGTATGACGGGCTGATCCACATCAAGTCCGCCACCTGTACGCCGGAGATCGACGTGATGCCGGTACTGCAAAACATCAGCGCGGACTACAAGATCCCCGTGCTCTATCTGACCTATGACGCCCAGACCAGCGACGTGGGGTTGATGACCCGCTTGGAGGCGTTCTACGATATGATCGACATGAGAAAGAAGGTACTGTAAGTTGGAACACGCATATTTAGGCATCGACGTGGGGTCTATCTCCACCAAGGGCGTCATCATCGACAAGAAAAACAACATCCTGGCCAGCCAGTACATCTGGACCCAGGGCGACCCCATCGGCGCGGTGAAAGAGCTGGTCCGCCTGCTGGAGGAGCAGTTTGACAAGGAGAAGTACAAGATCGTGGCCACCGGGACCACCGGTTCCGCCCGGAAGCTGGTGGGCGCCATCCTGGGCGCCACCATGGTGAAAAACGAAATCACCGCCCACGCCGTGGGCACCACCACCTTCTATCCCGAGGTGCGCACCATTCTGGAGATCGGCGGGCAGGACTCCAAGATCATCTTAGTGGAGAACGGCGTGGCGGTGGATTACGCTATGAACACCCTGTGCGCCGCGGGCACCGGGGCCTTTCTGTCCAGCCAGGCCAAGCGGCTGGGCATCGAGGTGGAGGAGATCGGCGAGTACGCCCTGCGCTCCACCCACCCCACCCAGATCGCCGCCCGGTGCACCGTGTTCGCCGAGTCCGACTTGGTGCACAAGATCCAGATGGGCCACCCCCGAGAGGACATCATCGCGGGCGTATGCAATGCGGTGGCGGCCAACTACCTGAACAACGTGGGCAAAGGCAAGAAGATCGTCTCCCCGGTGGTGTTTCAGGGGGGCGTGAGCAAAAACCAGGGCGTGGTGGCCGCTTTTGAGCGGACCCTGGGCTGTAAGGTCATCGTGGACCCCAATGGGCACCTGATGGGGGCCCTGGGCGTGGCCATCCTGGCCCGGCGGGGCAGCGGACGGCAGGAGTTTGACTTTGCCATCGAGAACATGGAGTTCCGCACCCGGGAGGCCAGCTGCGGCGGGTGTTCCAACAACTGTGAGATCATCTGCGTGTACCGGGGGGATCAGCTCATCGACTCCTGGGGCAACCGCTGTGAGCGGGGCGCGCGGGTGCATGGGTAAATAAAAATGGCCGGCGGGATATCCCCGCTGGCCATTTTTGTGATATAAAGCTGGATTATTGCTCTGAGGAATCAGACTTGACCAGAAGTGCGGCGGTCTCCACATGTGTCGGAGCTGCTATGTAATACTATTTTCTTAATTAGGGTCTACTGAAAAAGTCGATTTTTTCAAATACACAGAAGTAAATGGCAAAAAAGTTGCACGTTCTTGCAGATAAGCAAAAATCTTTTCTTTCGGAGACCATTTTGCATACAGATATTTTGGGGGTATTTTTGGTTTTTAAAAAAGCGGATTCTGGACGTCACGGTGGCCCCCGCCGACATCAAGTATCCCACAGACATCGACCTGCTCAACTGGGACGCAGGAAACCCTCTGAGACAGACGCCAAGATCAAGCGGCGATCTATCAGGACGCCTGTGAACGCAACGCCATCGAGGGACGAAACGGCAACGCGAAACGCCGGTTTTGGCTTGACCGCTTATTCTCTAAACTGGATGAAACGGCAAAGACCGAGGCTGCTCTCATCATCCTGGCCATGAACGCCAGCCTCCGGCTGGTGCGTTGGCTTGCGCTCTTTTTTCGTTCCATCTTCCGCGTCTACACAATCTCATGTTTTTCAGCAGACTCTAAGTAGTGATGAAGTTCATCCACAGCCGTTTTGCCATATTGTATCATAAATCCCCGGACGGGAAAACGGACCCTGAAAAATTTTTCCGGCGGAATTTTTTCAAGTCTGTGACGCACTGAAATTTTTCCGGTGTATAAGGGTAAGCAGAGCTTTATAAGGCGGAAAGGAGCAGCCTATGGAAGACCTTCAAATCATCGAGCTTTTCTGGCAGCGCTCTGAATCCGCCGTTACGGAGACCGCGCGAAAGTATGGGCGGTACTGCCACACCATCGCCTATAACATTCTCCACAGCCGGGAGGACAGTGAGGAGTGCGTCAACGACACCTATCTCAACGCCTGGCGGACCATACCGCCCCAACGGCCGGAGCGGCTGTCCACCTTCCTAGGCCGTGTTCACATAAGAGCATCCACAACAAGAGCAAAATAGACAAAAGTCA
>CAJUQN010000030.1 GCA_910588625.1 uncultured Oscillospiraceae bacterium | reverse complement strand
TTCTGGAAAACGATAAAAACCGCTGAAAATCAGCGGTTTTTATCGAGAAAATGGTCCGAGTGACAGGACTTGAACCTGCGGCCTCTTGACCCCCAGTCAAGCGCGATACCAAACTTCGCCACACCCGGATATATTTACATCTCACGGACCTTGAGTATATTACCACATCGCCAGAGGAAATGCAAGAGGTAAAATGAATTTTTTTTGTAAAATTCAATTTTTTTAGAGAAAGAAAGCGACTGCCCACCGCAAAAGCGATGGACAGTCATATGATTCAAGAACGAGAGGGAGGAGTTGTCACTGTTTATGACATTGTTAGCATACCATATCTAATAATAAAGTGATGTATAGTCTTTGAAAAAAATTTGAACAATATGTGAAGTGTGGTTTGCCATCAAACCAATGTGACATAATCGCTGTTGGCATAACCCTCAGCGCCGTCGAAGGACACAAGATACCATCCCTGCCACTGATTTAAAATGGTCAGCCGTGCACCATCATATGCTTTGGCTATCACAGGGGCTGAGGTAGACGGTCGGGAGCGGATATTTAAATATCCCCAGTCGACATCGACAACCCCTTGCCGGCGAGAGCCGCTCGGTGTCAAAAACGGAATTCCAAAATACTCCGTAAGTGCCAGTACAATGGCACGGGCTGTCTCATCCAAGTGGTTCTTGATCCAGGTGGCATCATCCTCGTTGTCGTGGTAACCTAACTCGATAAACACTGACGGGGCACGAGGCTGACGTACTTCACCGATGGAGGTAGTGGCTTCAGCCCGAACTCGGTTGGGCAGGGGATAGATAGCTTTTAGATTTGCGGCTACGATTTCCGCGGCCCGTTTACCATTGGTGCTGCCAGGATAGTAAAATACGATGATGCCACGGGTCCTCCCATAATTACTGGGGGCAGAAGCGTTAGAGTGCAGCGCAAGATGTAAGTCATAAGTACCAGCATTAGAGGCGCGAATGGAAGACGCGGCAGTCATATCCGGTGTATTTCGGACGAATTGGATGCCGGAGGCGTTCAAATAAGGTACCATGGCATCGGCCAAACGGTTCATCCACTCCTCCTCACTGCCTCCGTTAACATACATATTTGACTCTTGCGTGGATGGTGATAAATAAATAGTTGGCATAGGAAAACCCTCCTTTGTTCTATCCTATGCAGCGGGCAAAGATTTGACAAAGGAGGTGCAAATTTAGTCAAGACGCTTTGCCAGATCAGCAAACTGTTCCAGACCTAGCCGTTCACCCCGAATAGTCTCGGGTAGTCCGCAATCCAGAATGATTTGCCGCAGTTGATCCCTAGAAAAATGATTCCCATAGGTGGTAGACAGGGCATTTAACAGGGTTTTCCGCCGCTGAGCAAAGGCGGCTTTTACCACAGTAAAAATTGCCTCTTGGCTACCATCCACCGGCGGGGTCGTGTGGGGAATAAGACGCACCACCGCAGAGGTGACTTTTGGGGTAGGAAGGAAACAGTCCGGCGGTACTTCGAACAGCAACTCACATCTTGCGTGATATTGACAAAACAATGAGAAAGCACCACAGTCAGGCGTGCCCGGTGCGGCACAGATTCGCCGAGCTACCTCCCGCTGGATCATTATAGTGATGGACTGAAAACAGCTTGTTTCCAACAGTTTGGCGATAACCGGAGTAGTGATATTATAGGGGAGGTTTGCACAAGCTTTTACTGTAAAGCTAGAAAACTTGTCAACTATGATATTTTGGATGTCTAGCTTCATTACGTCGCCAGATATAATCTCTACATTCGGGCAATCTGCCAGCGTCTCGCTTAAGATGGGTAGCAGGGAGGAGTCCAACTCAATAGCTGCCACTTTGCCCGCCCTTCGCGCCAGCTGCTGAGTGAGGGGACCAATTCCTGGTCCAATCTCCAATACAGCACAGCTCTGGTCCAACTGGGCAGCGTCTGCGATGTTCCGGGGCACCCAATCGGCAATCAGAAAATTTTGTCCCATGGATTTGGAAAAGTGAAACCCATGGCGGGTTAGCAGGGCTTTAATCTCTCGAATGTCACATAAATTCACAGGTAATCCCTCGCGTTGCCACCCAAGGCGGCTGTATTAATAGGCCACGACCACGCCGCCGCTGTTGGCGTAGTAGGAGCTGAGTCCCCGGGTGGCGGTGATGACCACACCGGCAAACTGGCAGCTTTTTTTTGCCAGCTCCCATAACTGCTGGGCCCGGTCGGGGCACAGGCACTGGGCGATATAGAGAATCTTTCCGATATGCCGCTCATCCGCCGCCATGATGTCCACAATCTTTGCCAACGCCTGCTTGATGGACAGCGCCTGTCCATGCTTACAAATTTCCCCCTCGGGGGTGGAGCCCATGATGAGCTTGATGCGCAGCGCACCGGTCAGCATAGCTTGCACACGGGTGAGCCGCCCGTTTTTCTTTAGATTGTCCAGATTTTCCAGCACAAATAGGGTATTGGTGTCCGCCACGGTCCTTGTTGCCTGGGCCACCACCTGATCAAAAGGCAGGCCAGATTTGGCCAGCTCATATACTTTCTGGGCCAACAGCACCTCCCCGGCGGAGGCGGAACAGGAGTTGAACACCTGAATATTCCGCTCTGGCTGCTCCTCCAAGAGCATCTGACGGGCCTGCCACGCGCTATTATGGGAGCCGCTGAGCAGAGCCGAGAGGGTGACGACGTAAATATCGCCCTCCGCTTGATGGTAGGCGTCCAGATAGTCGCCGGGGGCGGGGCAGGAGGAGGACGAGGCGTCCGGGCTTTGGTCCATGGCATAGATAAGAAGGCTGGTATCTAGGCTGTGGTCGTCCACATAGTCCTTGCCGCCCACGCGGATGGTCAGGGGGATGGAGCGAAACACCGGATCGGCCCGCATTTCGGGGGTCAAGTCGCAGCAGCTATCAACGATAATGGAAAAACTCATAAAAACAATCCCCTTATATCATATTACAAATCAGATTATATCATTTGAATATAAATTGTCAAGGGAGGCGGGGCATTCTCAGCCATCCTTTTTGACATTCCAGGAGGGGGGGATCAGCCGCTTTTCGTAGGCCGCCCGGCGGGGGTCGTAAGGCGGGGGAACGTCTACCAGCACGTTGCCCCGGTACTGGAAGCTGTTGCGCCGGATAAGTCCCTGCATGGCCTTGTTTTTCTTGTGGGTGTCCACACGAAGCCAGCTGACGCCATGGCCCAGTGCCAGCTGTTCACACGTTTTGAGCATCCGGTCCGCTAGTCCGGAGCCGCGCCACTTCTCTGCCACAGCGCAGCGGTGAATGACGGCATATTGCTCGTCTGACGACCATTTTCCGTCGGTAATGGCTGCATAGCTGGCCTCAGGTCGAGTAGAGAGGGTAAAAAAGCCGCCCACTGAGCCGCCGCAGGTGAGTACATAGCATTCGCTCCGTGCCATATCCTCCAGAAAATCCTGCCTGGCGGGATAATCGCCGTTCCACTGGCCAATGGGGCACAGGACAGCCTTGGCCTGGGCCAAAATGGCCTCCATATCGTCCAGATCCGTTTCCTCCGCTGGACGGCATTCCACTGGCTGGGGCAGGGGAGGGCGGACAAGGTCCCGTTCCAACTCGGCCAGCAGTTTCTGGTCCGCTTTTGAAGACAGGTCCAGCTTTTCATACAGGTCAGGACGCCGCTCCCTGGTGCGCAGAAAGGACTGCTTCCGCCGCCAGCGATCCACCTTGGCGTGGTCACCGGTGAGCAGCTCTGGCGGGACCGCCCGGTCATGCCACACCTCAGGCCGGGAGTATTGCGGGTACTCCAGCAGGCCATCCCAGTGGCTTTCGTTCTCAAAGCATTCCGCGTCGGACAAGACTCCGGGCACTAGGCGGCACACCGCGTCTGCCACCGCCATTGCGGCGATCTCTCCACCGGTAAGGACAAAATCCCCAAGGGATATCTCCTCGTCCACGCATTCGTCGATGAAGCGCTGGTCAATGCCCTCATAATGGCCGCATACCAGGATGAGGTGGTCCTGTTTCCAGGCCAGCCGCCTAGCATCCGCCTGTGTGAACGTTTTGCCGCAGGGAGAGAGGTAGATGGTGTGGGGACGCTTGTCGTATAGCCCACAGATATGATCCCAACACTGATATAGCGGGTCGGCCTGGATGACTGCGCCTCGGCCTCCACCATAGGGGTAGTCATCCACCTGTTTTTGTTTGTTCAAGGTGTAGTCCCTGATCTGATGAGTCTCGATGCGCAGAATGTCCCGCTCTTGGGCCCGGCCAAGAATGGATTCGGACAGCACGTCACCCACGGTGTCGGGGAACAACGTCATGATATCAATGTGGTACATAGCTACATTCCCTCAATTAGGCGCACCTTGATATAACCTGCCTCGATATTGGTCTCCAGAATAAATTCTGGCACGGCAGGAATCATGATCTCTCGTTTCCCTTCCACCACATAGACCTGTTGGAGGGAAGGGGAGAGTACCTCTTTCAACGAACCCAGTTTCTGACCATTTTCGTCCACGACATCCAAACCGATGATATCTGCCAGGAAAAAGGCGCCTTTAGGCAGCTTGGCGTCTGCCCGACGAATTTGAACGGTTTTGCCTTTGAGGACCATAGCCGCCTCAACTGTATCCACCTCCTGGAGGTGGGCGATGACACTGCCCTTGTGGACCCGGCTGGATGCCACTGCGATGGACGTTCCATCCACATAGAGGGTGGAAAATTGACACAGAAAGTCTGGGCTGTCTGCCCAGGGAACAATACGGACCTCGCCATGTATGCCATGGGTATTGACGATCTGGCCGCAGTCGAGAAATTCATTCATAGGGATCTCCTTCAAAAAACAAGCGGGGCCAAGCCCCGCCTGTTCTGCGTTTCAGCGCTTCAGTCAACAATATCGACTGAGAGCTTTTTGCCCTGGCGCTGGGCCACCGAGCGCATCAACGCCCGGATCTCCTTGGCGATGCGGCCCTGCCGGCCGATCACCTTGCCCATATCGCCGGGGGCGACCCGGAGCTCCAGCACTGTCTCGGCGGGCGTCTCATACTCAGAAACGGACACCGCGTCGGGATTGTCCACCAGGCTGCGGGCGATATAAGTGAGCAATTCCTTCATGTGGCCTCCTGAGAAAAATTACAGGCCAGCCTTTTTCAGCAGGTCGCGCACCGTGTCGGTGGGCTGAGCGCCGGCTTTGATCCAGGCCTGGGCCCGGTCAGTGTCAATATTGACAGCGGCGGGATTCTGCCGGGGGTCATAGGTACCGATCTCCTCAATGAAGCGACCGTCCCGGGGATAACGGGAATCAGCCACGACAACGCGGTAGAAGGGGGCCTTCTTAGCGCCCATACGGCGCAGTCTGATCTTAACCATCGGTTATTCACCTCCAAAGTGATTGTTCGTTTATTTATGGTAAATGCTCGAAAAAAGGAGCAGAACCAATGTGACATTGGGCCTTTCTTTGGTAAAAAGAGACGAAAAAACTTTTAGACGTTGCCTCAGAAGGGCATTCCCATGCCCTTGAACTTGCCAAACAGTCCCTTAGCTTTTTTGGGATTGGTGAATTGCCGAGTGAGCTGCTGAATCATGCCAAACTGCTTGAGGAGACGGTTGACATCCACCACTTGGGCGCCGGAACCGGCGGCAATGCGCTTTTTCCGGCTGGAGTTGAGCACATTGGGATTTTCCCGCTCATAGGGAGTCATGGACTGAATAATGGCCTCGATACGTTTCAAATTGCTCTCGTCCACAGCGAGGTCCAGCTTTTTGCCGCCCATACCGGGGAGCATTCCCATGATATCCTCCATAGAACCCATGCTCTTGAGCTGGAGGAGCTGGTCGTAGAAATCGGCCAGAGTGAACTTGTTTTTGCGCAGCCGCTCCATCTGCTCAGCGGCTTTTTTTGCGTCCAGATTTTGCTCTGCCTTTTCGATGAGAGAAAGCACGTCGCCCATGCCCAGAATGCGGCTGGCCATGCGGTCGGGGTGAAAAACCTCCACCGCGTCTAGCTTTTCACCGATGCCCGCGAATTTGATGGGCTTACCTGTGACTGCTCGGATGGACAGAGCTGCGCCGCCTCGGGCGTCGCCATCCAGCTTGGTGAGCATGACGCCGTCGATGTCCAGAGCGTCGTCAAAGGCTTTGGCGGCGGTGACGGCGTCTTGGCCGATCATAGCGTCTACCACCAACAGAATTTCGGTGGGGCTGACGGCTTCCTTGACCTTCCGAAGCTCGTCCATTAACGCTTCATCGACATGGAGCCGTCCAGCGGTGTCCAGAAACACCATGTCGTTGCCGTGACGCCTGGCGTGCTCCACAGCGGCCTTTGCGATGTCTACCGGATCAATTTGACCCATCTGAAACACCGGGATGTCCAACTGTTCACCCACAACCTCTAATTGCTTGATGGCGGCGGGGCGGTACACATCACAAGCGGCTAGCAGAGGCTGCTTGCCCTGTTTTTTCATCAACCCTGCCAGTTTAGCTCCGTTGGTGGTTTTACCCGCGCCCTGGAGGCCCACCAGCATGACAATGGTGGGGGGGGCGGAAGAGATGGCCAGCTTACTGTCGCCGCCGCCCATGAGGGAGGTGAGCTCCTCGTTGACAATTTTGACAATCATCTGGGCGGGGGTGAGGGATTCCATCACATCCTGACCCACGGCCCGCTCGGTGACGGAGGCCACAAAGCTCTTGACCACCTTGAAATTAACGTCCGCCTCCAAGAGGGCCATCTTGATCTCCTTCATGGCCTCTTTCACATCGGCCTCAGTGAGACGTCCCTTTCCCCGTAGGCGTTTGAATACGTTGGACAGCTTATCAGTAAGACTTTCAAATGCCATAACAGTTACTCCTGCTCCAGTTTGGCCACATTTTCCTTGATGGTGCGGGCGATCTCGTCCAGCATAGTATCGCTATAGCTGCGCCGGTCGATGGATTGGAGCAACCGGTCGGCGGCGTCGTTGATGGCGGCGATGGGCGCCTTAGACTGCTGGAAGCGGCGGATGATATGGGTCTTGTCCTCGATCTCCGTCATGGCCGCCTCGGCTCGGACGATAACGTCCCGCACACCCTGGCGGGAGATGCCGTAGTTCTCCGCAATCTCGGCCAGAGATAGGTCCTCATTATAATAGAGGTCGTAGAATTCCCGCTGGCGCTCAGTGAGCAGATCGCCGTAAAAATCAAACAGCATGGCCATACGGTATGCCTGATTTTTCATGGAACCCCGCCTCCACAAGATGTTGTGTAAAGCTCGTGGACTTTACAATGCGATACTATACCACAGACTGCTCCAAAAGTCAAGAAGAAAATGCCAGAATTTCTCCACCCATTGGGGTGTTAAGAAAAAATTTACCACTCAAAGCAAAATAACAGGTGTCAAATGATGGGCAATGATGTATAATACTAATTCAGAGAAATTTTGTACCTTATCTACAAATGAGGAGGAAGGCTATGCAACAGCATTGGAAACGACTGTCGGACGGTGTGGAGCTGGCCGTGACGCAGACTGATAAATTCAAAACCGGCCTGTTGGCTGCCACCTTGACCATTCCGCTCAGCGCAGACACCGCCACCGCTGGGGCATTGATCCCGGAGGTGCTTTATCGCGGCACCAGCCGGCACCCGGACATGGAGAAGCTGTCTGCCGCCGCAGATTCACTGTACGGCGCGTCTCTCAGCGTGGGGGTGCGTCAGCGGGGGGAGAGCCAGTGCGTCAGTGTGTTGTGCGGCTTTATTGACGACCGCTACGCCCTGGACGGCTCCGCCGTGTTGGAACCTGCCGCCGCGCTGATGGGAGAAGTTTTGCTAGACCCTGTATTAGAAAATGGAAGGTTCCGCCGGGACTATGTGGAGTCGGAGGGTACCAACTTGGTTGACCGCATCGAGGCCCGGGTGAACGACAAACGGAGCTGGGCCATTTTTCGGCTCATCCAGGAGATGTGTGCTGGAGAAGCCTACGCTGTGGATAAGCTGGGGGATGTAGATCAGGCCAAGGCTATGACGGCGGAGCAGTTGTGGATGGCTTATCAATCCCTATTGACCAATGCGAAAGTCACCTTTTACTATGGTGGAGCCGCTCAGCCGGAGCGGGTGGAGGATGCGGTTCGTGGAGCTTTTGCTCCTCTGCTGATGGGGCGGACCGCCCCCGTTCATTGCCAGGTGGAGGCAGAGCCGAAAGGAGCAGTACGCACTGTGGCTGACTCCATGGATGTGACCCAGGGGAAATTGTCCATGGGCTTCCGCACCGGTGGAGTCACTATGGGAAGTGACAGTTATCCCGCTCTTCTGGTATGTAATTCATTGTACGGTGGAAGCGCCAATTCCAAGCTGTTTCTCAACGTGCGGGAGAAGATGAGCCTGTGCTATTATGCCTCGTCCATGATCGACAAGATCAAAGGGCTGATGGTGGTGTCCTCTGGTGTGGAATTTGCCCAGTTCGATCGGGCGCGGGAGGCCATTTTGACCCAACTGGACGCGGTGCGGAAGGGTGATTTTACCAAAGATGAACTCAACGCCGCCGCCCATACGGTGGCAAATAGCCTGCGGGGGCGAGTGGACAGCCAGGCCCAGATGGAGGACGACCAGCTCACCCGCCTACTGTTCCATATCGACCGGGAGGGGGAGGATCTTATCCGAGCCGTAGAGGCCGTAACGGCGGACCAGGTGGTGGAGGTTGCCCAGAAATTGAAGCTGGACACCGTATACCGTCTTGCGGGAAAGGAGGGCTAACCCATGGATAAACTGGAGTATACTGCTTTGGGCCAGACTGTCCACCACTGTGTTCTGCCCAATGGGCTAAACATTTATGTGGACGTACGGCCGGAGTACAACAAGCAGTTTGCCTTTTTTGCCACCCGTTATGGTGGGATGGACTTGAGGTTCCGAGGGGAAGAGGGGGAATGGCTGGACACACCAGCAGGAGTGGCCCATTTTTTGGAGCACAAGACCTTCGACACCGAGGACGGCAACGCCCTCCAGCAGATGGCCGCCAACGGGGTAGACCCCAACGCCTTCACAACCGCTTCCATGACCGGGTACTTTTTTGACGGTGTGCAGAACTTTGAAGACAATTTGCGTATCCTGTTGTCCTTTGTATCTGTGCCCTGGTACACCCAGGAAAGCGTGGATAAGGAGCAGGGCATCATTGCCCAGGAAATCCGGATGTGTGAGGATGACCCCAATGATGAGGCGTATTATTGTTTGCTGGAGGCTATGTATGTGAACCACCCTGTGCAGAACCGGGTGGCAGGGACGGTGGAATCCATCTCTCACATTACGGCGGATACCCTCTATCAATGCCACCGAACCTTTTATCGTCCGGGAAATATGGTGTTGTGTGCGGCGGGAAATATTGACCCTCAGCGGGTGGCCGATATTGCGCAGGAGGTGTTGACCAAGCGCCAGACCTCCACGACACCTACTGATCGCGGTCAACCAGAGCCAAGCCGGGTCAGGGAAAAGCTTACCCGCCGGACCATGGCGGTGTCTATGCCGCTGATGGCGCTGGGCATCAAGGGCACACCTGCGAAAAAAGGGGAGGGGCTTCGTCAACGGTTGGTGGCGGAGTTGACCTGTGATGTGCTGTTCAGTCCCTCGGCGCCGTTGTATAACCGCCTGTATGAGCAGGGATTGCTGAACAGCTCATTTGGCAGCTTTTACTCCGCCGGGCCAGATTATGCTCTGCTGATGGCGGAGGGAGAGAGCCGGGACCCGGAGCGGGTCAGAGATGAGGTACTGAAGGAAGCCGCCCGCCTAGCGGCGGAGGGCATCGATCGGGAACTGTGGGACCGCTTGAAAAAGGCGGCCTATGGCGCTATGGTACGCCGCTTAAACTCCATGGAGGACACCTGTATCGAGCTGGCTGAGGCCCACTTTAACGAGGAGGAGTATCTTAGCTTTCCCCAGGTGTTTCAGAGCATCGAGAGTACCGATGGCGAGGCTCTTCTGCGGGAGTGGTGCACAGAGGAGCGTATAGCTCTTGCCATTATTGCGCCAGAAGAATGAAACAGAGATAAAGAGGAATGACCATGACAAACACTGTCTTTTTTCCCGGTTTGGGCCTGGAATTTGAGTTGAACCGGGTGGCCTTTTCTGTGCTTGGCCATAATATCTATTGGTATGGCATCATCATCGCCGCAGGCTTCTTACTGGCAGTGGCCTATGGATTGTGGCGGGCCCCCCGGTTCTCCATGGACCCGGACGTCATTACTGACGCCATTTTTGTGGTGATGCCATCGGCTATTATTGGGGCTAGACTCTATTATGTGATTTTCAATCCTGCTGTGTGCTTTGATGCGGACCGCACTTTTAGCCTGTACAGAATGATCGCGTTCTGGGATGGTGGTTTGGCCATATACGGCGGCGTCATCGCCACAGTGATTTCCGCGCTTATTTTCTGCAAGGTGCGCAAGGTGGATTTCTGGAGCGGTATGGATATCACCGTTTATGGCCTGCTCATTGGCCAGATGGTCGGCCGCTGGGGCAATTTTGTCAATGTGGAGGCTTATGGAAGCGTTACTGGTCTGCCATGGCGGATGTGCTCTGAGTCCATCGCCAACGAGCTTTGGAGAAAGGGACTGCTGGAGTCCCAAGAAATGTACCAGAGCATGTTGGACGGTACGTTGGGTGTTCACCCCACATTTTTCTATGAATCTGTGTGGAACCTGCTGGGCTTTGTTCTGCTTGTTCTGCTGATGAAGAAGGGCCGGAAGTTCAACGGCCAGATGTTCTTGAGCTATGTGATTTGGTATGGCCTGGGCCGGGCGGTCATCGAGGGATTGCGCACCGACAGCCTGTATTTCTTTGGCACGCCTATCCGTTCGTCCCAGATGTTGGGAATCGTGTCGGCGGTAGCAGCTATTGGGCTGTATGTGGTCCGGATGAAAACCGCCGGTCCCGCTTCGCCTCCGTTCCAGCCCAATGCAGCGGTTGAGAAGCCCGGACCGGTGGTTAAGCCGAAATCAGAGGAACCGGCCCCAGTGGTGGAATCCGCACAGCCCGTTCAAACTGAGGAAGAGAGTAAGGAGGAGAAGCAAGATGGCGGCGACGCTGATTGATGGAAAGGCCCTTGCGGCTAAAATGAAGGAAAACGTCCGGGCAGAGGCGGAGGCCCTGCCCCGGAAGCCCGGCCTGGCGGTGATTCTGGTAGGGGATGACCCCGCTTCCCGAATCTATGTGACCAGCAAGCGGAAGGACTGCGAGGAGTGCGGCTTTTACAGCGAGGAGTATGCTCTCCCGGCGGAGACCACCCAGGCGGAACTTGTAGACCTGGTGGGGGAGCTGAACGGCAGGGCGGACATTGACGGCATCCTGGTCCAGCTTCCTCTGCCGAAAGGCTTAAATGAAAAGGAAGTGCTGTTAGCCATCGACCCGGCTAAGGATGTGGACTGCTTCCATCCCTACAATGTGGGCCAGTTGACCATCGGAACACCGGTGTTCCAGCCCTGCACCCCCGGCGGTGTGATGGAGATGCTGAAGGAATACGGGATCGACCCGGCGGGGAAGCGGTGCGTGGTGCTGGGGCGGTCCAATATTGTGGGCAAGCCCATGGCCCTGCTGCTGCTCCACGCCAACGGTACGGTGGCGGTGTGCCATTCCAAAACGCCGGACATGAAGGAGCTGGCGGCCTCCGCTGACATTCTGGTGTCCGCCGTGGGCAAGACGGGACTGGTCACCGCCGACATGGTGAAGAAGGGGGCGGTGGTCATTGATGTGGCTATGAACCGCAACGATGCGGGCAAGCTGTGTGGTGATGTGTGCTTTGAGGAAGCCGCTGTAAAGGCGTCTTACATCACACCGGTTCCCGGCGGTGTAGGCCCTATGACTCGCGCCATGCTGATGAAAAACACCTTGACAGCGGCAAAGCTCCACCAGAGTTTGTAATTGCGGTTATTTGAATGAGGAGCGGACGGCTTGCGCTGTCCGTTCTTTTTTGTAAAAAATTTTTCCATCTGGTCAACAATTTGGCTTCCTCAATTGTGTAGTAGGCAGAAGGACGAAAGGGAGGTGATCCCCATGGGGCGCTTGACGCTTTCCCAGGAGGAACTGGCCAGCCTCTACCAGCGGCATTTCAGGACGGTGTACCAAATCTGCCTGATGCTGATGAAAAACGTGCCCGATGCAGAGGATGCCGCCCAGACCGTTTTTCGCAAGGCGATGGAGCAGGGCGGGCCTTTCCGTGATCCGGAGCACGAGAAGGCATGGCTCATTGTCACCGCCCGGAACGAGTGCCGCAATCAGCTCAAGCACTGGTGGCGCACCCGGCGGGCGGACAGCGGGGCGCTGGATTCCCTTGTCTGGGAACAGCCCCAGGACCAGGAGGTATGGGACCAGGTGGCGGCGCTGCCCAAACCCCATCGGCTGGTGCTCTATCTCCATTACTACCAGGGCTATGCCACGGGAGAGATCGCAGAGATGCTGGGGGAGAATCCCTCCACCGTGCGCTCCCGGCTGGTTCAGGCCCGGAAGAAGCTGAAACTCAAACTGGAGGAGGAAGGTTATGGACCGTCATGAGTTGAACAGGATGTTCGATGGACTGACTCCCGACCCACAACGGGAGCGGGAGATATTAAAAAAGCTCCTCCAGGACGATGTGAGGAGGAAAAAGCCCATGAAAAACTGGAAACAAATCGTTGTGGGAGCGGTAGCGGCTGCTTTGCTGGTAACGGGAGCGACCGCCTCTGCGGTGCCGGGGCTGAGCCAGCGACTGCTGTCATATCTCGGTGTATCGCCGGAGAATGCCCAGACGGCGGACCTGTTGACCCCAGGGGCCATGGCGGTGGACGTTGTCAAGGAGGATAATGGGGCTAAGCTCCACGTCACCCAGGTCTTGCGGGACCGGACGTCCATCATGGTGCTGGCCGACTTCACCGCCCCGGAGGGGACGTCCCTGAAAATGGGAGACCCGGATTCCGAAAAGGTGTTCATTGGAAGCGACGGTTTTTATGGCGGCGGCGAACACTATTTCATGAATGAAGCCGGGGAGAAAATTGATTTGGGGATCTACCGCAGTTATATTTACCAATGGGAGATTTTAGAGGACGGCGACCCGGCTGACAACCATTTGTCTGCCATGTTTGTTATCAAACTGCCCCAAGGCGATATGCTGCGCGGGAAGGCGGTCTCCATGCGGGTGCCTGTAGGGACATTGAGCTACTCGGTTTGGGATGAGGAAACTGAAATGCCCCGTTTTGTCGAAGTCTATTCCGGCGACTGGAGCTGCGACGTTCCTCTGCCTCAGAAGGACATCGGCTGGACCCAGCAGGTGGACCGCGCCGTGGGCGAACTGGACGGGGCGAAAATCAGGGTAAAGGAGCTATACTTGTCTCCTGTGAACCTGTTGGTCACCTTGGGCCGGGAGGGTGGAGAGGCCCTCAGCGGCGATGCGGAGTTCCGCTGGCTGGGTCTGCTTGACGTGAAGGATATCGTTCTTAAGGACAAGGATGGGAACGTTATTCCCCTGGGAGATAGTCAGTCCAACGGTGGATTGATTGGGGACGTGGAAAGCACGCATATGTTCCGACTGCCTGAAATCACCGACCCTGCCAATTTCCAGGGCGGGAGCATCACCCTTGACGTGAGCTGTGGCACAGTCACCATTCCACTGGATGATTTAACGCCAGTGGAGCCGTAAAACTGACAGTTCAAAACAAAAAGCCCGCTCGGTCCACAACACGGACCAGGCGGGCCTTTTTATTGATTTACCCTTTGAACTCCGTTTTCGCGTATTTGCACCAGGGTGTCAGAGGACAATTTCCGCACAGGGCTTTTCGTGCGGTACACACTGCCCGCCCATGGAGCACCATCCGGTGGCAGAAGTTGTTGGACTCCTCCGGCGGCAGGACGGCCCGGAGCTGGCTCTCCACCTTGGCCGGGTCCTTGGTTCCATCGGTGAGGCCCAGCCGCCCGGAAATGCGGATGCAGTGGGTGTCCGCCACCACCACGCCGGGGGTGTTGTGCACGTCTCCCAAAATGAGGTTGGCCGTCTTGCGCCCCACGCCGGGCAGGCGGAGCAGAGCCTCCATGGTGTCCGGCACCTTGCCGCCGTACTCGTTCAAAAGCATTTGGGCGCACAGCACCATATCCTTGCTTTTCGCCCGGAAAAAGCCGCAGGAGTGGATGTATTCGCCCACCTCCTCCGGGTCCGCCTCTGCAAACGCCTCCAAGGTAGGGAAACGCTCATACAGGGCGGGGGTGACCATGTTTACCCGCTCGTCGGTGCACTGGGCGGACAGGCGCACGGCAAACAGCAGTTCATAGTCCTTTTCGTATTGCAGGGAGCACAGGGAATCGGGGTACAGCTCTTTCAGCGCGTCCAGGATGGCGCGTACGTCGGATTTGGTCATTATTTGTCTCACCTCATTGTCAAGGATAACACAAAACCGGAAAAAAAGCGACCCCGATTTTTGGTTCCCGTCAGTTGTGTTTCCCAGGAAAACAGGATATAATGAGAAGACTAAATTTTGAAAGGCGGAGACAGACATGGTTTTGGATTATATTGACTTCGTGGCGGAGCACGACCCCGAAGTTGGGGCAGCGATCCGGGCGGAGTATCAGCGCCAATGCGACAATATTGAGCTTATTGCGTCGGAGAACATCGTGTCCGAGGCGGTGCTGGCCGCCATGGGCAGCGTGCTCACCAACAAATACGCCGAGGGCTACCCCGGCAAGCGGTATTACGGCGGCTGCCAGTGCGTGGACGTGGCGGAAAATCTGGCCATTGAGCGGGCCTGCAAGCTGTTCGGGGCCAAGTTCGCCAACGTCCAGCCCCACTCCGGGGCTCAGGCCAACTACGCCGTCTATATGGCCCTGTGCCAGCCCGGCGACACTGTGCTGGGCATGAATCTGGACCACGGCGGGCATCTGACCCACGGGAGTCCGGTGAATTTCTCCGGCAAATATTTCAAGATGGAGGCCTATGGCGTAGACGAGGCCACCGGCCGCATTGATTACGATGCCCTGGAGGCCAAGGCCAAGGCGTGCAGGCCCAAAATGATTATCGCAGGCGCATCCGCCTATCCCCGCATCATCGACTTTGAGCGCTGCCGTGCCATTGCCGACGAGGTGGGAGCCTATCTGTGGGTGGATATGGCCCACATCGCCGGTCTGGTGGCGGCGGGACTCCATCCGTCCCCCATTCCTTATGCCCATGTCACCTCCACCACCACCCATAAGACTCTGCGCGGCCCTCGGGGCGGTCTGCTGCTGACCAACGACGAGGATTTGGCCAAGAAGCTGAACTCTGCCATCTTCCCCGGCTCCCAGGGTGGTCCGCTGATGCACGTCATTGCCGCCAAAGCCGTGGCCCTGGGAGAGGCCCTGACCCCCGAATTTAAGGCCTATCAGCAACAGATTGTGAAGAACTCCGCCGCTTTGGCCGAGGGCCTGACGAAGCGGGGTATGAAACTGGTGTCTGGCGGCACGGACAACCATATGTCCCTCATCGACCTGCGGGACATGGGAGATCTGACCGGCAAGGAGCTGGAGCGCAGATTGGACGAGGTGCGCATTACCGCCAACAAGAACAAGGTGCCCGGCGATCCTCGCTCTCCCTTCCAGACCAGCGGCCTGCGGGTGGGCAGCCCCGCTGTCACTAGCCGCGGCTTTGTGGAGGCCGACATGGACAAGGTGGCGGAATATATCGCCCTGGCGGCCACGGACTTTGAGGCTAAGGCGGACTATATCCGCGCCGGAGTGGCGGAGCTGACCGCGAAATATCCCATCTACCGCTGATGGCAAAGGGACCGAAATCGGAGCTGACTGCCATCCCCGGTGTGGGTGCAAATATGGCCGCGCATTTGAACGCGCTGGGGATTGAGCGCATTGAAGACTTGAAGGGGAAAGACCCGGAAGCACTCTATGAGAAGGAATGCCTGCTTCAGGAGTGCGCAATAGACCGCTGTGTACTCTATGTATACCGCCTGGCGGTGGCCTACGCCGAGGGGCGGATCGAAAATCCTGAGCAATTGAAATGGTGGAACTGGAAGGACAAATAACACGAATGCGCAAAAGCCCCGGCAGAGCTTTGCCGGGGTTTTTGATTAAAAAAGGCAGTCTTGCGAACGCTTGTATTATGTGATACAATATCTTCAGCGCAGAGGAAGGGAGGGGGCCGCATATGTATCAGCCGTTGGCGGACCGCATCCGTCCGCAGAATTTGGATGAGGTTCTGGGGCAGAAGCACATCCTGGGGCAGGACGGTCTGCTCCGCCGAGTGATTGACAGTGGAAAAATCCCGAATATGGTGTTTTATGGTCCCTCTGGCACCGGAAAAACCACCGTGGCGAACATCATTGCCCAGCGGTCGGGCCGGACCTTGCGGCGGCTCAATGCCACTACGGCCTCCCTAGCGGATATCCGAGATGTGATGGACCAGGTGGGAACCCTGTTGGCTCCTAACGGGGTGTTGCTGTATCTGGACGAGATTCAGTATTTTAACAAGAAACAGCAGCAGTCTCTGCTGGAGTTCATCGAGAATGGAAAAATCACATTGATTGCTTCCACCACCGAGAATCCATATTTTACGATTTTTAATGCTATTTTGTCCCGTTCCACCGTGTTTGAGTTTAAAATGTTGACAGCTGAGGACCTTCTGCCGGCTGTTGACCGGGGAATTGCCTTGCAAGCGCGGGAGCTGGGAGTTAAGGCGCGGTGCGAGGACGGCGTTCGGGAGCATCTGGCCGCTTCCTGCGGCGGTGACGTGCGCAAGGCCCTCAATGCGGTGGAGTTGCTGATGACCGCTAGTCGCATCCAGGATAGTGTGCTTACCATCACGCTGGAAGATGCTAAGCTGGTGGCTCAGCGCTCTGCCATGCGCTACGACCGGGACGGGGACGACCATTTTGACATCGCCTCCGCGCTGATGAAATCCATGCGGGGGTCTGACCCAGATGCAGCTTTACATTACCTGGCGCGGTTGTTGGAGGCGGGGGATATGCTTACCGCCATCCGGCGTATCCTGTGCTCTGCCAGCGAGGACATCGGCATGGCTTATCCGCAAGCGGCGTCCATAGTGAAATCCTGTGTGGACAGCGCCCTACAGCTGGGACTGCCAGAGGCCCGGCTTCCACTGGCCCAGGCGGTAATTCTGCTGGCCACCGCGCCCAAGTCCAACAGTGTCCTTACGGCTATTGATGCGGCCATAGCTGATGTGCGAGCAGGGCGGACAGGAGACTATCCCCGGCACCTGCAAAATGTCCACGCTGATGGCGCGGGCTTTGAGCGGGAGCAGGGTTATCTCTATCCCCATAGCTACTCCGGCCACTGGGTGGAGCAGCAATATCTGCCAGATGCCATCAAGAACCACGTGTATTATGAATATGGCCCAAACAAAACAGAGCAGGCGGCCAAGACATACTGGGACAAGATCAAAAATAAGTGAAAGAGGGCGGAGCATATGCCCATGGACATTCAAATCGGCGATGTGTTGGAGCTGAAAAAGACCCACCCCTGTGGAAGCAAGGAGTGGAAGGTGCTCCGGGTTGGGATGGACTTTAAGTTGAAATGCCTGGGCTGTGGGCATGAGGTGATGACGCCCCGGAGTAAGGCGGAAAAGTCTATCAAAAAAGTAAAGCGGGAGGGTCAAACCTCATGAATCAGTACTGGAGCATACGTATTCAAAACATTGTTCCCTATACCCCTGGCGAGCAACCCAGGGATCGGAAATTTATCAAGCTGAACACCAATGAGTGCCCCTATCCACCATCGCCGAAGGTGATCGAGGCGATTCGGGCGGCGGCAGGGGATAGTCTGCGGCTATACCCGGATCCGGAGTGCGTGGAGCTGCGTTCCGCCATCGCAAAGCGGGAGGGGCTTGATATTAGCCAGGTATTCTGTGGAAACGGCTCGGATGAGATTTTGGCCTTTGCCTTTCAAGCGTTTTTCGATTTGGACAAAGAGGTGGTGTTTCCGAAGATCACGTACAGCTTTTATCCGGTCTACACTGACTTTTTTGGACTGCGGCGCAAGGAAGTGCCTATGAATCCGGATTTTTCTGATCCAATTGAGCTGCTGTGTGGGGAAAACGGTGGTGTTGTGCTAGCAAACCCCAATGCTCCCACTGGCATTGCTGTAGGGCTGAGTGTGGTGGAAAAGCTGCTTCAGGCCAATCCGGATGTGGTGGTCATTGTTGACGAGGCGTATGTAGATTTCGGCGCGGAGAGCGCTGTGAAACTCATCAGTCAGTATCCCAATCTGCTGGTGGTCCAGACAACCTCCAAATCCCGGGCGTTGGCAGGACTTCGGGTCGGCTGGGCTATGGGAGATGCGGGACTCATCAATGGCTTGCGCTGTGTGCGGGATTCCATCAATTCCTATACTGTGGACCGTTTGGCTCAAGCGGGGGCTGCGGCGGCAATTGAGGATGAAAAATATTTCCAATTTATCCGCCAGAGGGTTATGGCAACCCGCGAGCGCACAGAAAAAGAGCTAAAGGGAAAAGGCTTTACAGTTCTTCCTTCTCAGGCAAATTTTCTGTTTGCCAGCCATATGAGATACAAAGGAAAAATACTTTTAGACGGTTTACGGGAGCGCGGTGTTCTGGTACGTTGGTGGGACAAGCCAGAAGTTGAGGATTGGCTCCGCATCAGCATCGGCACCGATGAGGAGATGGCGGTGCTGATCGCGGCCTTGGAGGAATTGATACGGTCATAACGAAAGCCCGCTGGATTCCAGTGGGCTTTTTTTGCGCCTTTGGACTTGCTTAGACCTTTTTTGATTTTGCAGGCGGCTATAATTTAGGACAGACTCGTGAGAGGAGGCCCGCCCTGTGACGGTGGTATACATAGACCTGTTATTCTTGCTAAATCTAATTGCGAATTACCTGCTTATGCTGGCGGCGGGGAGGATGGCAGGGGCGGCGCTGACGCGCTGGCGCATCGGTTTGGGGGCTGGCCTTGGGGCGCTTTATGCGGCGTTGGTGTTTTTGCCAGGACAGGTGTGGCTGGCCCGCTGGCCCTGTAAACTGGCTGTGGGAGTTTTGATGACTCTTATCGCCTATGGCGGAGAGCGCTACCTTTTACGGGTGACAGTACTGTTTTTTGGCGCGTCTGCTGCTCTGGCTGGAGCTGTGCTGGGGTTAGAGCTGTTGGGCAATGTGTCACTAACATTAGAGCACGGAGTTTTTTATACACCGCTGGATATTAGGCTGCTTTTGCTGATGTTTGTGGCGTGCTATTTTGTGCTGTCGCTGTTTTTTCGGCGAGTTGGGCAGCATGGGGGAGAACTGGTCCAGTTAAAAATTGTTTTGGAGGGGGGAACCGTCAATATGGCCGCACTAAGGGACACGGGCCATTCTCTGACTGATCCAGTTACTAACCGGCCTGTTGTAGTAGTGGATGGCCAGATATTGACTAGAATATTGCCAGACTGGGCGGACCCCGCTGATCCGATTCATTCGCTGGAACGGTGCCACGCGGCGGGATCGAGACAAGCCCGGTTGGTACCCTACCGAGCTGTGGGAGTGGAATGCGGAATGCTGCTGGCCCTGCGTGCGAAGCAGGTCGCAGCGGACGGGAAGCCCTTGGGACAGCTGCTGGTAGCGCTGTCTCCCACGCCGGTGAGTGACGGTGGCGGGTATCAGGCGCTGATTGGAGGAATTTGAAATGGTGTTGACCGATACCTATATAAAACTGTGCCGTTTGCTGGAACAGCTGGGCCTTCCGTTTCACGGGGCGCTCCACTATATTGGTGGAAGTGATACCCTGCCTGCTCCCTTGACACGGGAGGAGGAAGGCCGCTTGCTGGCTCAGCTAGAGGGAGAGGATAGCCGTCAGGATGCCAGATCCCGTCTCATTGAGCACAATCTGCGTTTGGTGGTATATATTGCCCGTAGGTTTGAAAACACTGGGGTAGGCATTGAGGACCTCATCTCTATTGGCACTATTGGGCTCATCAAGGCGGTGGAGACCTACAAACCGGCCAAAAATATCAAGCTGGCCACCTATGCCTCTCGGTGCATCGAAAATGAGATACTGATGTATCTGCGCAAGAACGCCAATCGCCGGGGCGAGGTGTCTTTAGACGAGCCGCTTAACACCGACTGGGATGGCAACGAGCTTCTGCTATCTGATGTGCTGGGCACCGACGGCGACAGCATCGAAAAGCCTTTGGAGGATGATGTGGACCGGGACCTGTTATTCACAGCTATCACCCGTCTGTCCCCGCGGGAGCGCACCATCATCACCATGCGCTTTGGCCTGGATGGCAAGCGAGAGCGCACCCAGAAGGAGGTGGCCGACCAGTTGGGCATCAGCCAGTCGTACATTTCTCGGCTGGAAAAGCGTATCATTGATCGTCTCAAGAAGGAGATTATGCGGATGATGTGACAGAAAATTGAGAGAATAAGAAGTCCATCGAAAGTAGTCTGACGATAAAAAATATAGCGTGTCCCACCGCCGTATGAAAGAGCTTCCAAGGGAAATACTGATTCTGAACCGATTTTGAGCGAGGTGTTTTGTGGTGCAGGGCAAGGTAGAGATATGCGGGGTCAATACCGCCAAGCTAAAGGTGTTGAAAAGTGAAGAGAGCCTGGAGCTGCTGCGCCGGGCCAGGGAGGGGGATATGCAGGCCAGAGAGGAGCTGATCTCCGGCAATCTGAGGCTGGTGCTGTCGGTCATTCAGAAGTTTTCTGGCAGAGGAGAAAACGTGGATGACCTGTTCCAGGTGGGGTGTATCGGATTAATCAAAGCCATTGACAACTTTAATGTTGATATGGACGTGCGTTTTTCCACTTACGGGGTGCCGATAGCTTTCCTAAGTTGAAAAAAGAATCACACATGATGCGCAAAAAAGCCCTTCGCGAAGCCATACATATCGTGTCCAGTGTTCGATTCGCAAACAGCATATGAAAAGTCCGGTCTATATACTCAAATAGAAACAAAGATACTTGAATAAAAATCAATACTCCATGTCTTTTGAACCGATAAATGGTTAAAAGATTGGAGTATTGGTTTTTATCGAATGCTTTTGAGACGCTTTACCAACGGAGCGACTTGATGTAAGGTTGTTTCACCAACGGAGCGACTAGCTGCGCCAATTCCTGTTCGGAGCAGGGAATATGGTCAAACTGAAATTCGACGGAAAGCGCTCCACTAGTCCGCTGATACTTGGAGCTGCACGGTTTCAGTCCCAGCTTATCCAGTTCCTTATGGAGGCGGTCCAGTGCCTCGGGCCGGTCTTCGATTTGGATGTAAACGACAGCGCTGACATTGCCCAGCAAGGCGTGATCTCGATAGAGAATGGCCTGGATCGTCACAATGAATATGGTGCCGAAGGTACAAATGACATACATCCCGGCCCCAGTCGTCATGCCAATGCCCACTGTGGCCCAGAGTCCGGCGGCAGTGGTCAGGCCGGTGACACCTCGTTCGCGGGCGAAAATGGTGCCGGCGCCCAAAAAGCCAATGGCGGTGACCAGTCCGGCAGAGATGCGGCTGGGGTCCAGTTTGATAGCCTCATAGTTCATCATGTCAAAAAAGCCGTATTTGGACACCAGCATCATCATGCAGGAGGCAAAGGCCACGATGAGATGGGTGCGGATGCCCGCGCCTTTGGACCGGAGCTCCCGCTCTAAGCCGATGATTCCGCCGAATAAGGCGGCCAGAGCGAGACGCAAGAGATATTCCCACGTATCTGGAATCATGACATGAGTCCCCTTTCTCCGGCGCAAAGTCTCTTTTATCGTTATTATACGGCAGAGGAAGATAGAATGTCAACAATCTGCATAAAAAATACTGGAGTATCGGTGCGCAATTTGGAGGGAAGAGAAAGCCTATATCATCGAAACAAGACGGTATGGGCTTTCTCTTTATTGCTGGCCGTTCAGAATACGTTCTCGAATAACCTCTAGGTTTTGGGATGTGGCCAGGTTCACGCCGGAACAGCCCACCAGAGCCACCACTTTACCTTGCCGGAAAAGCAGGTAAGAGCCCTCCCGGCAGGTATAGCACTCGTCAAAGTCTGTGAGGGAGGCAGATTCCCACTCCAGTTCGCCCCAGAGGAAGGCTCCGTTGCGGGTTTCCTTCTGCCGCTGAGCTATGGCCAGCTTGGCCAGTGTTTCAGTAAGACAGTCATACCGTTCAGTGGTGAGGATGTAGGGGGGAACGTCAGACTCCTTCTGGGCGATGAGTTCGCGGTATTCCAGGAAGTCCATCAATACGGTGCGGTGGCCTTCCAGGTGACGGGAATAGCCACTGTCTGGCAGGTTCAGGTCTACGGCCATCAGCACTGGCCATTCCTGACAGGCTTCTGTCGTGGCGGTATAGGTTTCATTGGGGGAATACCAGTCCAGGTCTACTGTGGTCCCCAATGCGTTATCTGTTATGATGCCGACGAGAATCAGGCAGAGCACAGGGATGCGCAGGTGGTAGAGGCTGTCCACAAAAATGGCGACAGGCCCAGGGTCCTCCACACGATTAGACCGGCGGCACCGGGACATATACCACTTGGAATGCCCCCATTTCAAGACTGTGTATAGAATCATCAGTATCAGGTAAAGGGCATAGAGCAGGCCAGAATTGACGGCCAGCATGACGGTCAGGTTCTGTCTGGTGGAGAGCGACAGCATAAAAACCACCAGGCCAATGGCAATAATGGTAATCAGAGTGGACCAGATGCGGGGCCGGTACTTTTTCCAAAAACGCTCCCACTCCAGTTCACCGTCGGTCTGGATGGGTGCGGGAGATTTCCCAGGCGCGGACCGGAACAGCAGCATCCCCCGAAGCTGCTGGACCAGCTCCCACCCCGCGTCGGAGCAGAGCTGTAAGTAATCCACGTCTGTCCCGCCGTCAAAGCCGCTCCGGATATCCAGGTCCACGAAATGACTCGGACGTTCCATTCGTTGGAGTCGGGCGATACAGCCCAGATAGATGTGCTTTAATCCCCAGCCCTGCGCTGCCTTGCGGTTCAGCCAAGTCTGGGCCGCTTTGTAGTTCATGGCTTCATAGGGGAAAAATCCAAAGCTCGTATTCATTTCATATCCCCCTTTTTCAATTGCTTTGCTCCGTCAGATACCTGCTGTCGGAGCCGGTCAAACTCGTTTTCCAGGGTCTTTTGGCCCACGTCTGTCAGATCGTAGGATTTCCGACCTTCCTCAATACCGCACAGTCTGATATAGCCCTCCTCCTCGAAGCGAGCTAGGAGGGCATAGAGGGTCCCGGCGCCGATGACCACCCGACCCTGGGTCAGATCGTTGACATACTGCATAATACGGTATCCATGCATGGGTTCGGTGTGCAGGGAGAGAAGGACATAATACATTTGCTCGCTCAAGGTCTCCAGTTTTCTTCGGGCCATCTATTCACCTCCTTGAGTATATCGAATATCGATAGTCTATGGGATGATTATATAGCGATGTTCGATATGTGTCAAGAGTTATTACTGGTATATGTAGAGTTACCTCGCAGAATGTTCTGCATATAGAAAATTATTGGTATTTGCTGGAGCTGGAACTGAGGATAGTATTGGTAGTTTGAGAGAATGTGGGGGGGATGGACGTGAGCCCTCAAACCTTTATGCTGTTTAGGATGGAAAAATCGTGGATATCATTTGCTTGGAGGTCATCGTAAATGGTATTTCGATATTTTGATACAGAAGGAAAACAACTCACCTTTGAACAGCTGCGCTTGATGCAGATTTCCACTCCTGCAATGGACCATGTATTCGCCACGGTTTTAGAGCGGATGGAAAATAGCGGTAAGAAGGAGAGTTTGATTGAAAAGGGTATTTTGAAATGATACAATCTATATATGGCTTCGCGGCAGGGGGCAGATTTTGCAGATGGGAGGTAAAATGAGTAAATCCAAGATGTTCAAGCCGCTGGAAGCGGTCAGTGAGCTTATTGTGGCCCTGTATCGCCGTGTATCAACAGACAAGCAGGTTGATGAAGGTTATTCCCTGGATGTCCAGTTGGAAAAGCTCCGCGCATATTCCAAGACTCTATCCAACGTTCGAGAGGTTCGTGACTACATGGACGACGGGTTTTCGGGCAGTACGCTGGACCGCCCGGGAATTCAACGTCTGATCCAGGACATTGAAGCCGGTGAGATTACCCATGTAATTGTAGTCAAGTTGGACCGCCTCAGCAGAAGCCAGAAGGATACACTGCACTTGATCGAAGATGTCATGATTCCGGCCAATGTGGCGTTTATTTCCATCTTGGAGAGCTTCAACACTGATACGGCATTTGGAAGGGCCATGGTGGGTATCCTGTCAGTATTTGCCCAGCTGGAGCGGGAAAACATTTTTGAGCGGACCCGTGGCGGGATGCAGAAACGGGTGGAAAAGGGTTACTGGCCCGGCGGAGGTCGGACACCTTATGGCTATGACTATGATTCGGCAAAGGGAGTATTGGTTCCGAATGAGCAGGCGGAGACGGTCCGCTATGTCTATGACCGCTATCTTGCCGGGGAATCTATGCAGACGATTGCAGATAGCCTTGACCTAAAATATGAAAAGCTGGTCTATAACATCATCACCCGAAAATCAAATGCCGGTTACATCGTCTATAAAGGCGAGGAGTATCAAGGGCGCCATGAGCCAATTATCCCGTTGGAAACCTATGAACGGGCCATGGAGCTCCTAGCCGAACGGTCCGCGGCAAAGCTAGTGACTCGAACCAGCCATTTGCTCACAGGGTTATGCCGCTGCGGCGTATGCGGTGCGAAAATGCGGTATATGAAGTGGGGAAAAGCGGGGTATAAATTGGTCTGCTACTCACAACAGCGCAGCAAGCAGTACTTGGTGCGTGACCCAAATTGTGATGGTCCGGCTCCCTTTGCGGAAGATGTGGAGGAGGGAGTGGTACAGACCTTGTTCGCTGTCTCGCGGGAAAGGTTGGAGGGAGCCCGAAAATCCGTAGAGTCGGGAAGCCTGGTGAAGATGCTCCAGGAACAGCTAAAAAAAGCGGAGGCAAAGCTCCGACGCCTGTATGGGCTGTATGGAGATAGCGGGGATACCTATCTACTGGAAGCGATCAAAGCAGCGAGGGAGGATGTTGACCGTCTCAATGAGGCGATTGAAGCGGAACGGACCAAAGGAGCATCGACTCGGACTGCCATGAGCGTTTATCAACGGCTGGAGGGGATTCGGGACGTTTGGCCCTATATGTCGGTTCAGGAACAGCGGGTGATATTGGTGTCCGTTGTAGAAGGCATCACAATTTCTGATGGTTATACCGATGTAAAATTGAAATTTGGTTTATCAGTTTAATTTGTTTTTTCAACATAGGAAGGCTATGCCGATGATTGTGGGAGAGATACGTCGTTATCTTCGGGACAACAGCGCCATCCGGGTGTCTCGGTCAGTGCGAGATACTGCCTATCGAGTGCTCCAGGCCAAGGAAAAATATATGGCAGAGCATCAGAAGGAGCCTACCGTGGAGGAGATTGCCCAGATTTTGGAGCTGCGTCGAGAGGATGTGGTGATGGCTCTGGACGCGGTAGTGGACCCAGTTTCTCTATTTGAGCCAGTATATTCGGATGGCGGGGATACGGTATGTGTTATGGACCAGGTGAAGGATAAAAAGAATACGGATGAGGCGTGGCTGGAGCACATTGCCTTAGAGGACGCCATCAACAAACTGGATGAGCGGGAGCAGCGCATTCTGGCATTGCGGTTTTTTCAAGGCAAGACCCAAATGGAGGTGTCTGCCGAGGTGGGAATATCCCAGGCCCAGGTGTCGCGGTTGGAGAAGAATGCGCTGAATCGAATCCGAAAAGAACTGTAAAACGAAGCAAATGTAACCGTGGCGGGAAAGCAACGCCCCAGAGCTGCCGGACTTTTCCGGTCACCCTGGGGATAGGCGGATAGCGAGTTTACTCCGTCTGTAAAAGGCGGATTTTGCATCTGTAAGCGACAAACTGCCGGATACGAGTCTGAAAGACCACAGGTCGTAAAAATCC
>CAJUQN010000029.1 GCA_910588625.1 uncultured Oscillospiraceae bacterium | reverse complement strand
GGGAAGAGCCGTTTCACTGGGAAATGGATTCCGTGCTGTCCGCCAAGGAGGGCGGGAGCAAGAAGCGGTTCCTGACCATGACGGAAAGAACGTCGCGGGCGGACCTCATGTTTCTTATGCCGGACGGGACAATGGCAAGCGTGGTGGCAGTGCTGGATATGCTGGAAAAGAAACTGGGGAGCTTCAACTTTCGGCGGATATTCCAGACAATCACCGTGGACAATGGCAGCGAGTTCCAGGACTGGGAGGGCATGACGCGGGCCGTGACCGGAGAGGGGGAGCGGACCCACATCTACTACTGCCATCCATACAGTGCATTTGAACGTGGGAGCAACGAGAACGGAAACCGCATGATTCGGCGGTGGGTGCCGAAGGGGACGGACTTCACCGGGATAACCGAGGCGGACACACTGGAAGTACAGCGGTGGGTAAACGAGTACCCGCGCGGCATCCTTGGAGGAAGGTGTGCCGCGCGGGTGCTGCTGGAGCTTGCCCAAGGGGCCGGTATTGAGGGGGTGGAACTACTTTTGTAAATAATGCACAAAAAAGTATTCTAGATTTTTCTGCAGTTAACCCTTGACATTTTCGAATTTTTTGAAATTTCATTTCTTGTATGTCTATGCAAAAAAAATGCTTGCAATTTTTCCTTGAGCATGCTATAATTTAAAAAGATTTGCGGGTGTAGTTCAATGGTAGAATGTCAGCTTCCCAAGCTGAACACGGGGGTTCGATTCCCCTCACCCGCTCCAGTTCAGGAATTCCCACGACTATTAGTTTCTGCCATGTGGCGAAATTACACTGTCGTGGGAATTTTTTTGTTTTCAACTGCGGTCAGCTGTGCTGGAGCCCACGGTTTGTGGGGCAGCGATCTGTTCGTGGCTGACTGCTTTTGTGTATTATCATATAAGGAAACAAAGATTGCTTGGCGGTCCTTGCTGTTGGTTTTCCTAGTTTGCATAAAATCCCTTCTCTGGACATACAGTAATCCAGGATATTTGGACAGGGAGGGGCGGCAATGGAAGTGGCATCCAAACGCAGGACGGCGAGCAGGGGGCGCAGGCCGACCCAGAGTACAAGACGTCCCCCCAAAACTCAGGAAACAGAGGGGGAGAGGCGCAGGGTTGTCCAGCTGATATCCAGTCTGGTACTATTCCTGCTGGTGTACATCGGACGAGGTATATTCCCGGCTCAGCTAGAGGTGTGGCGGACGGCGGCAGCAGCCAACGTGGATTTTCGGGTAGCGTTTCAGCAGTTCAATTCCGCGCTTTCTATGGGGGAGCCGGTACAGGAGGCAATGGAGGCACTTTGCATCACACTTCTGGGCGGGGAAGTGCCGGAGGCAGAAACAAGTACCTCCAGAGAGCTAGACGGAGTTCAGATCCAACCGCCACCTGTGTTGAATGAGATCCGTGGAGGCAATTTGAGCTATATGAGGGAGCACGGCATTTTCGCAGGGACTAGTCTCTCTTCAAAAGGAGACAAGCCTGAGCAGGCTGAACCGGAGCCGACTCAGCCTGAGCCGATAGTATCAGCAATTGTAACGGCAATGGCCCAGGAGTATACCGATGATGGAGTCAAACTACCCAAAAATGTGAGCTTGGCTTACTACGAATTGGGTTTGAGCGAGACCACAGTACCCGTAGTGGGGACTGCAACATCCGGCTTTGGCTATCGAGACAGCCCCATCAATGGGACTAATGAGTTCCACTTAGCACTGGATATCGGAGCGGAAGAAGGGGCGGAGATCGGAGCCTTTGCTGCCGGAACAGTAGCGTATATTGGAACAAGTGACGAGTTCGGAAACTACCTCAAGATCAACCATGAGAATAACGTCAGCAGCTTTTATGCCCATTGCAGCAAGCTGCTGGTACACAAGGGAGACGAGGTGACTTGCGGCCAAACAGTGGCGCTGGTGGGGCATACGGGAAATGCCACAGGGCCCCATCTTCATCTGACCATAGAGAAAGATAACATTCGTCTGGACCCAGCGTATTATGTGGACCTATCGTGATCCTCCAAAAATGGAGGTGAGTCCCGGTTTTCTTCTGCTGCTGGGGGTGTTGTTCTGGTTGGACGAGGGGGTAGGGCTGTTACCTTGGGGGCTGGTGGCCTGTGCCATCCATGAACTGGGCCACATAGTAGCCGCTGCTTTGCTGGGCGGATGGATAGAGGGGCTTTCTCTAACGGCGGTGGGAGCGGAACTGCATATCGAGTACGAGGTGCCGTTGACCTATGGCAAGGAAAGCCTGGTGGCCCTTGCTGGTCCTGCGGCCAATTTGCTTGGGGGAGGGCTGGCGCTGGTGCTGCATTGGCAGCTGGCAGCAGTGCTGACTCTGGCGATTGGGGCATTCAATTTGCTGCCTATCCTGCCGCTGGACGGTGGGCGGGTAGTGTACGGCCTACTTGCGGGCAAGCTGGATGCGGATTGGGCAGAGCGCTTTATGACGGCTCTGTCCGGCTGCCTGGTAGGACTGCTGATCGGAGTGGGCGCGGTGGCGGCGGTCCAATTTGCAAATGTGACACTGTTGCTTACGGCTCTGTGGCTATTGGTGGGGGTGCTGCGTCGGGGACAGGAATAAAAATTTAGTGTAAAAGTTAGAAAAATGCTTGCAATTCCTTCCTGACTGTGGTAAACTACTCAGGTCTGAAAAAGGGCGGTCCTCTGCGCAGCCACAAGGTCAGGACGCACGAACGCCTGAAATTAGGAGGAAATTACAATGGATCTGTTGCAGCAATTCAGTGACAAGTACATGAAGGAGGAAGCTCCTTCCGTTCGTGTGGGCGATACTGTCCGGGTGCACATTCGGGTCAAGGAAGGTAGCCGCGAGCGTATCCAGGTATTTGAGGGCACCGTCATCGCCAAGAAGCACGGTGGCATTGAGGAAAGCTTCACTGTCCGCCGTATCTCTTACGGTGTCGGCGTGGAGAAGGTGTTTCCCCTGCACGCTCCCACCATTGAGAAGGTGGAGACCGTCCGCAAAGGTAAGGTCCGTCGGGCCAAGCTGTACTACCTGCGCGATCGCGTGGGTAAGGCGGCAAAGGTCAAAGAGGATCTCTAAGCTACGCAATAAAAAAGGAGCGGGGGACCGCTCCTTTTTTATTAAAATTCGCTGATTTTGCGATAGGAGGCCGGGGCAATGAACATACAATGGTATCCCGGGCATATGACCAAAACCCGACGTCAGATGGAGAACGACGTAAAGCTGGTAGACCTGGTAGCGGAGGTGGTGGACGCCCGTATCCCTATCTCCAGCCGGAATCCGGATATCGACACGATGGTGGGGGAGCGCCCTCGGCTCATCATCTTCAACCGGGTGGACCAGGCCGATCCGACCATGACAGCCCAGTGGTTGGCCTGGTTCAAGAAAAAGGGCTATGGTGTTTTAGAGACGGACGCCAAATCCGGTAAAGGCGTCAATCAGTTTTCTGCCGCGGCGAAGAATGTGCTGAAAGATAAGTTGGTAGCCTGGAAGTCCAAGGGGCAGGTGGGACGTCCCATCCGAGCCATGGTGGTGGGTGTACCCAATGTGGGGAAGTCCACATTTATTAATAAGGTGGCACGGCGGAAGTCTGCCAAAGCCAGTGACCGCCCCGGTGTCACCCGGGGTAAGCAATGGGTGAGCGTGGACAGTGGATTAGAGCTGTTGGATACACCAGGCATTCTCTGGCCAAAATTTGAGGATGAGACCATCGGTTTGCACCTAGCTTTTACCGGTGCGGTGAAGGATGAGGTGACCGATATTGAGGGGCTTGCCTGTGCTCTGTTGGAACTGCTGGGAAACCGTTACCCAAGGGCATTGAAGGAGCGGTATAAGGTGGCTGAGATAGATGGTCTCCAGGGCTGGGAACTTTTGGAGCAATGTGCTCGCAAGCGAGGGATGTTGATCTCTGGTGGTGGAGTGGACACGGAACGGATGGCAAAGGTGTTGCTGGACGAATTCCGGGGATGTAAGCTAGGACGCTTTACACTTGAGGCGCCAGAGGAGATTTAACGGAAGGGGAGAGAGCCGATGCCCAACTGGGACCTGGAACGGGAGGCTATGGCCCAAGGGTATGGTATGGTTTGCGGCTGTGATGAGGCAGGGGCCGGCCCCCTTGCGGGTCGGGTCTATGCCGCAGCAGTTGTCCTGCCAGATGGGTTGGAGCTACCCTGGCTCAACGATTCCAAGCAGGTTACAGAAAAACGTAGAGAGGCACTCTATGACCAGATTACCAGGCAAGCTACAGCTTGGTCGGTGACTTGGGTGGAGCCGAAGGAGATCGATGAGATCGACATTTTGAACAGTCGGATGAAGGCTATGCAGCTGGCCATGGACGCACTGGAACCCAAGACGGATTTTGCCCTTGTGGATGGGAACCGGGATCACGGAAGTAGATGTGCGCTCTCTACAGCCCACAGATTAGTTGTAAAGGGAGATAGCTTGTCAATGCTGATTGCAGCGGCATCTATTTTGGCAAAGGTCAGCCGTGACCGCTATATGAAGGAGATGGCGGTGCTGTATCCTCAGTATGGGTTTGAACGCCACAAAGGCTACCCAACGAAACGACACTATGAATTGCTGCGGGAGCATGGACCGTGTCCTATCCACCGCCGCACTTTTCTAAAAAAGCTGTGAGCGGCGGCGGAGAGGCTCGTGTCCGTGGCCAGTGGGGGGAAGCTCTGGTTGCAGAGGACCTGCGGCAAAAAGGGTGGACCATCGTAGCCACAAATTTTCGATGCCGCATGGGTGAACTGGATATTGTAGTTCAAAATGGGCGATATCTGGTCTTTGTGGAAGTTAAGTTGCGGAAAAATGACCGCTTTGGGGCAGCTTGTGAGGCGGTGACACCCTCAAAGCAGAGAAAACTTTTGGCTGCCGCGCAATATTATCTAATGAGCCACCCGACGAAGCTCCAGCCCCGGTTCGATGTGGCGGAGGTCTATGCGCCGCAAGGTATCCATACGGAACATCCGAGCATAAACTACATAGAAAATGCTTTTTGAGGAGGATACAAGTGGAACGGATCTCTGTATTTGATGCACACTGCGACACCATCTCTCGTTGCTGGCGGGATTATGAAGGGCTGAACCATAACGCTGGGATGATCTCGCTGGAGCGAATAGCGGGGTTTGGGCGATATTGCCAGTTTTTCGCGCTCTGGACTGCGGACGGTTTTACCGGCTATCCGTCAGGAGGAGATTCGGTAGAGCGGGCTTATCACGCACTTTTGCGTTGTTTCAAGGAGCAGATGGTTCTTAATGCGGACAAAATCATCCAATGCCGTACGGCAGACGAAGCAGATCAGGCCAATAAGCAGAAAAAGGCGGCGGCGTTCCTGTCGGTGGAGGGGGCTGAGCTGCTGGGCTGTGATCCGGCCCGCTTGGACCAGGCTGCGGCGGACGGCGTGGTTGCCATCAATTTAACGTGGAACCATGCAAATGCCCTGTCAGGTGCCAACTGTGACGAACCAGAGCGGGGATTGTCTCCGTTAGGGCGCGAATTTGTGGCAAAAATGGAGGATTTACATATGTTGGTGGACGTGTCCCATCTGTCTGAGGCGGGCTTTTGGGACGTGGCGGAGTTGGCCCAGCATCCTTTCATCGCAAGCCACTCCAATGCAAAATCTGTGTGGGATCACACAAGGAACTTGACGGATGGGCAAATAAATGCGATAATAAAAAATCAAGGCGTGATAGGGCTCAACTTCTACACCGAGTTTGTAGGGAGGAGCCGAGATCTGGACGCAGTCCGGGCCCATTTAGACCATATCCTGGAGCTGGGTGGAGCGGCTAACGTAGCTTTGGGCGGCGACTGGGACGGCTGTGACACGATCTCGGACCTGCCCTCCATCGACAGACTGCCTCGGCTTTACGAGCACCTGCTACGCCATGGATACAAAGAAACGGTTGTCCAAGACCTGTTTTACAACAATTTAATGAGAGTAGTGAGATGACCATGAATTATCTGAGCACGAGAAATAAAGACCTGCGCATGAGCGCACCCCAGGCCATTGCCAAAGGTTTAGCTCCCGACGGCGGCCTGCTGACCCCGGCAGTACTGCCTCGGCTGCCCCTGTCCGCGGTGGAGACTATGAAGGATATGTCCTACCAGCAGCGGATGGTGTATATCATGAACAGCTTCCTGGAGGGCTTTGCCGCGTCTGAGCTTACCGCCTACGCTGCGGAAGCCTATGGCGGAGGGAAGTTCTCTGATGAGGACATCGCGCCGGTCCGTAAGCTGGACGATAACACTTACTGTTTGGAGCTATGGCATGGGCCCACCTGCGCTTTTAAGGATATAGCGCTCCAGGTGCTGCCCCATTTGCTCACCGCATCGCTGGATAAGAACGACGAGAAAAAGACGGTGTGTATCCTGGTGGCTACCTCCGGCGATACGGGTAAGGCCGCGCTGGAGGGCTTCCGCAACGTGGACAAGACCAAGATCCTGGTGTTCTACCCCAAGGATGGTGTGTCTGAAATCCAGGAGTTGCAAATGGTTACCCAGGAGGGTGGCAACGTGAGCGTCAGCTCTGTGGTGGGCAACTTTGACGACGCCCAGGCTGGGGTCAAGATTCTATTTTCTGATGAGGAGCTAGCAGCTGAGCTGGCGGAGCGGGGCTATTTTCTGTCCTCGGCCAACTCTATCAACTGGGGCCGGGTACTGCCGCAGATTGTTTACTATGCTTCCGCTTATTGTGACCTGCTCAAGGCTGAGGCCATCACCAGGGGACAGGAAATCAATGTGTGCGTGCCCACTGGAAATTTTGGCAATATTTTGGCGGCGTACTACGCCAAGGCCATGGGTATCCCAATCAAGCGGCTGATCTGCGCGTCCAATCAGAATAACGTACTCACTGACTTTATCAACACTGGTACCTATGACCGCAACCGCACTTTTTATAATACCATCTCTCCGTCTATGGACATCCTCATCTCTAGCAATCTGGAGCGGATGATCTTCGAGTTGTCCGGCCGGGATGACAAGCTGGTGCGAGAGTATATGTCCCAGCTGGCGGAGTATGGCAGCTATCGGGTGGACAGTTCGATTCGCACCAAACTCAAGAAGCTGTTTAGCGCTGGGTGTTGTGACGACCAGCAGACCAAGGCCATGATCGGCAGGATGTGGAACGAGAGAAATTATCTCATCGATCCCCATACCGCCGTGGCGTTCCATGTACTGGAGGAGTATCGGGAGGAGAGTGGGGACGATACAGTGACGGTGGCCGTATCCACCGCCAGCCCCTTCAAGTTCTGCGACAGCGTGTTGGATGCTCTGGGAGTAAAGGAGCGCAAAGCCGGGCTGGAAATTCTAGACCAGCTCGCCGAGGTCACCGGCGTGCCCATGCCCGCGCCGCTGGCGCGGCTCAAGAAGTGCCGCCGCCGTTTTGATAATGTGGTGGACAAGGCTGCTATGAAGAGCAGTGTGCTGAACTTTTTGAAGTAAGAGGTGATCAGATGGCTCTCTACGCCATGGGCGATACCCACCTTTCTCTGGGCGCGGACAAGCCCATGGACGTGTTCGGCGGCAGCTGGGAGGGCTATGTGGACAAGCTGCGGGAGGGGTTCTCTCCCGTAGCCGTCGGGGACACGGTGGTGTTGTGCGGTGACTTGTCTTGGGGCATGAGTCTGGAGGAGGCGAGGGAGGACTTTGCTTTCCTCAACAATGAACTGCCAGGGGAGAAGTGGCTGCTAAAGGGTAACCACGATTACTGGTGGAACACCGCCGCCAAGATGAATGCCTTTTTCCAGGTCAACGGCTTCGAGCGGCTCCACATCCTACACAACAACTGCGCTTTTTATGGGGATATTGCCCTGTGCGGCACCCGAGGGTGGTTTTTTGAGGAGAACGCCGAGTCCCACTCGGAAAAGGTGTTTAAGCGAGAGCTGATCCGCTTAGAGGCGTCACTGAAGGCGGCGGGAGAGAAGGAAAAGCTATGCTTTCTCCACTATCCGCCCCTCTATCGGGGCTATCGCTGTCAGGAAATCATCGACCTGCTGGAGCAATACCAAGTGACAGCTTGCTATTACGGTCATCTCCACGGGCCAAGTCACCGTTTGGCCATTGAAGGACCCCAGGGAACCGTGAATTATCACCTGGTGTCCGCGGACTTTGTCGGGTTCCGTCCAAAAAAAATTTTGGATTAAGCAAAAAAACAGTGGAAATCTTTGCGCCTATCTGATAGAATAGGTTGGATTATTTAGAAAGAAGGCCCTGCGGCGATTTGGCGGGCCGAGCTTGGAGGAGCACACCATGAACATTAAGAGCAATGAAAAAAACGAAAACAGCGCCTTTGAACTGGTGATCGAGGTCGGAGCCCCTGAGTTTCAGACCGCCATCGACAAGGTTTACAACCGCCAGAAGAACCGCATCAATATCCCCGGCTTCCGCAAGGGCAAGGCCCCCCGAAAGATGGTGGAGAAGATGTACGGCGCTGAGATCTTCTTTGAGGACGCCATCTCCTTGGCCTATCCCGACGCCTATGAGGCCGCGCTAAAGGAAGCGGACATCAGGCCCGTGGCCTATCCCCAGCTGGAGGTGCTGGAGGTCAGCGCCGATGGCTTTACCTTTAAGGCCACTGTCACTGTTCAGCCCGAGGCATCCATTAAGGACTACAAGGGCCTCCAGGTGGCCAAGCCTGACGTAAAGGTGTCCGCCGCCGACATCAAGGCGGAGCTGAAGCCTTACATCGACCGGGCCTCCCGGCTGGTCAGCGTAGAGCGCAAGGCCAAGAAGGGCGACACCGCGGTCATTGATTTCGAGGGCTTCAAGGACGGCGTACCTTTCCAGGGCGGCAAGGGCGAGAACTATAGCTTGGAGCTGGGTTCGGGCTCCTTTGTCCCCGGCTTTGAGGAGCAGGTCATCGGCATGAAGGCCGGCGACGAGAAAGATTTGGACATTACCTTCCCCGAGAACTACGCCCCTGAGCTGGCCGGTGCCGCCGTGGTGTTCAAGGTCAAGTGCCATGAGGTGAAGGAGAAGCAGGAGCCTGAGGTGGACGACGAATTTGCCAAGGACGTGTCTGAATTTGAGACTCTGGACGAATTCAAGAAAGACTTAGGTGACAAGCTGAAGGCCCGCCGACAGGATCAGGCCGACCGGGACTTTGAGGCCGCTGTCATTGATGCGCTGATCGAGAAGCTGGAGTGCAAGGTGCCCCAGGCCATGGTAGACTACCGTGCCGACAAAATGCTGGAGGACTACGCCAATCGCATTCAGGGTCAGGGCATCGGCTTTGAGGACTATCTGCGGATGATGGGCCTATCAATGGACGATATGCGTGCTCAGTCTAAAACTGCCGCCGACCGCGCTGTGCGCAGTGACTTGGCCCTGGAGGCTGTGGCCGCCGCAGAGAACATTGAGATTTCTGACGCCGACGTAGACGAGGAGATCGGTAAGTTGGCTGAGCAGTACAGCATGGAGGTGGACAAAGTCAAGGCCATCGTCAATGTCGACGACGTCCGCCACGATCTGATGGTTCGCAAGGCGCTGGATCTGGTAAAGGGTGCTGTGAAGAAACCAACCAAGAAGAAGGCGGACAAGGCTGAGGAAAAGTCGGACGAGTCGGAGAAGACTGAGGAATAAACAGAAAACCGTGCCTTTTTGAGAGAGGGACGGAATAACCGCCGCCGGAGTATGGGTATAATAGCCTGCGCCGGCGGGAGTCAGGTAGATTCCCCCATCTGAAAGGAGAAGCATCATGAGTTTAGTTCCATATGTAGTAGAGCAGACCAGCCGCGGTGAGCGGTCCTATGACATTTTCTCCCGGCTGCTCAACGACCGTATCATTTTTCTGGGCGAAGAGGTCAACCCCACTACCGCGTCCCTGGTGGTGGCCCAGCTGCTCCACCTAGAGGGGCAGGATCCAGACAAGGACATCCAGCTCTATATCAATAGCCCCGGCGGCTCTATCACTGACGGCATGGCCATCTATGACACTATGCAGTACATCAAGTGTGATGTGTCCACGATCTGCGTGGGCATGGCGGCCTCTATGGGGGCATTCCTGCTGTCTGCTGGTGCCAAAGGCAAGCGTATTGCTCTGCCCAACGCTGAGATCATGATTCACCAGCCCTCTGCTGGGACCCAGGGTCAGATTACCGACATGGCTCTTCACCTGAAGCGTCTGGAGATCATCAAAAAGCGGATGAATACTTTACTGGCCGCCAACTGTGGTAAGAGCGTGGAGCAGGTCACCGCCGACTGTGAGCGCGACAACTTTATGACCGCTGAGGAGGCCCTAGAGTACGGCCTAGTTGACAAGATCATTACCAATCGCTGAGTAAAACCAAAGAGCGGAGGGCTGCATCTCCGCTCTTTTGGTGCTTTTCCTGAAAGGAAGACCAAAATATGGCAAGAGATGACTACAAATCGGTACGCTGCTCTTTTTGCGGCAAGCATCAGGAGCAGGTGGAACGAATTATTGCCGGTCCCGGCGCCTATATCTGCAATGAATGCGTCCATCTGTGCATGAGCATCCTCGGGGACGAGCACGATGACGCGCCGGAGATGCCGGATATCCCCGATGTCATCCCCACGCCCCAAGAGATGGTGGCGGTGCTGGATGAGTATATCATCGGTCAGGACAGTGCCAAAGTAGCTTTGTCGGTGGCGGTGTATAACCACTATAAGCGCATCTATTTTGGCGGCGGGGACAATGTGGAGCTGCAAAAGAGTAACATCTTGATGGTGGGCCCTACTGGTTGCGGGAAAACCCTCTTTGCCCAGACCCTGGCCCGCATTTTGAAGGTGCCTTTTGCTATTGCCGACGCCACCACCTTGACCGAGGCGGGGTATGTGGGCGACGATGTGGAGAATATCCTGCTCCGCCTGGTCCAAGCTGCCGATTATGACATCGAGCTGGCCCAACGCGGCATCATCTATGTGGACGAAATTGATAAGATCGCCCGCAAGAGCGAAAACACCTCCATCACCCGTGACGTGTCTGGCGAAGGAGTGCAACAGGCCCTGCTGAAGATTTTAGAGGGAACCGTGGCCAATGTACCGCCCCAGGGTGGACGTAAACATCCCCATCAGGAGTTTTTGCAGATTGACACTAAGAATATCCTGTTTATCTGTGGCGGTGCTTTTGATGGGCTGGATAAGATCATCGAACGCCGGCTGGACCAAAAGACCATCGGCTTCGGTTCCGACGTCAAAACCTCGGCAGAGCGGGAGAAGGAGGATGTGCTCAAGAACGTCCAGCCCCATGATCTGCTGAAATTCGGCATCATCCCCGAGCTGGTGGGCCGTTTGCCCATCATTACTTCACTGAAGGCGCTGGACCGGGAACAGTTGGTGCGTATCCTCACCGAGCCGAAGAATGCACTGGTGAAGCAGTACAAGTGCCTAATGGACTATGATAATGTGGAGTTGGAGTTTACGCCCGAAGCATTGGATGCCGCTGCCGACAAGGCGTTGGAGCGCAAGATCGGTGCCCGTGGATTGCGCGCGGTGCTGGAGGAGGTCATGACTCCGGTGATGTATGACGCGCCCTCCGATCAGAGCATTGCTAAGGTGACCATCACCGCGGAGGCTATTCGAAGTGAGGGCGAGGCTGATATCCAGCGGCAGGAGGGCAGACCTGCACGGCCCAGGCTGGGGGCAGCAGCTCTGCGCGCAGAAAAGGGTGGGCAAGCTTCCCCTAGAGGAAACGCATCCTGATCAAAATTGTATTGGAGGGGCGGGCGGTGGTCCGCCCCTCTTTTGGGTACGAAAGGAGTGATCCTAATGATAGATAAGCGGGTTGTTGCGCCGATGACTATTCCGGTGCTAGCACTGAGAGGGTTGACAGTGTTTCCTCAGTTAATGCTGCATTTTGATGTGGGCCGCGCTGCTTCAATCCAAGCTCTCGAAGAAGCTATGGGAGAGAAAAGGGAAATTTTTTTGGTGACTCAAAGGGATTTGACCGTGGAAAACCCGGACCAGGACGACTTGTATGCCATCGGCACAGTAGCTGAGGTGAAGCAGATTCTGCGTCTACCGGAGAATAGTGTCCGTGTGATGGTGGAGGGGTATTGCCGGGGCCGTCTATTGCGTCTGGTAGATACGGAGCCCTATATCACTGCCGAGGTCGAGTACTTGGAAGAACCGATTCCCACAAAAGGGAATTCTCCCCGGACGGAGGCGGCCATCCGGCAGATCTACAGCCAGATGGAGCGGTATACTGAGCTTTCCGACCGGGTGACCCCGGAAATCTATTTGAAGCTGCTGGCCAGCGACGATCCAGGGTATATTGCGGACTATGCTGCCCAAAACCTGCCATTGCGGTTTGAAGATAAGCAGTCTGTTCTGGAGGAGCTTCGGCCCGCCCGGCGGCTGGACCGTCTGTGCCGTATTTTGGGGCGGGAAGTGGAGATATTAGAGGTTGAGAGTGAACTGGCCGTCAAAATACATGAGCAGGTGGCCGCCAGTCAGCGGGATTACTTTCTGCGGGAACAGCTTCGGGTCATCCAGCGGGAGCTGGGAGACAATGAGGAGGATGACGAAATCGTCGAGTACCGCCAGCGAATTAGTCAGACTAAGCTGCCAGTGGAGGTGGGGGAGAAGCTGCTCAAAGAGGTGCGGCACCTGGAAAAGCAGCCCTATAGCTCTTCTGAAGCAGCGGTGATCCGCACCTATCTGGATACCTGTCTGGAGCTTCCCTGGCAGGTTAAGACGAAAGAGCGGGTGAATGTGGCGGCAGTGTCCAAAGTGCTGGAGGCAAATCATTACGGACTGGAGAAGGTAAAGGAGCGTATCCTGGAATTTGTGGCGGTTAAACAACTGGCTCCTGAGTTGAAGGGACAGATTATCTGCTTGGTAGGCCCGCCTGGGGTAGGCAAGACTTCCATCGCCATGAGTGTGGCAAAGGCGTTGAATCGGAAAATGGCCCGTATTTCCCTGGGCGGCATTCGGGATGAGGCGGATATTCGAGGGCACCGAAAAACCTATGTGGGCGCTATGCCGGGGCGAATCATTGCTGGAATCAAGCAGGCGGGGAGCGCAAATCCGCTGGTGCTGTTGGATGAGATAGACAAGATTGGCAGTGACCACCGTGGAGACCCGGCAGCAGCTCTGCTGGAGGTGTTGGACGGAGAACAGAACAGCACTTTTCGGGACCACTATTTAGAGCTGCCTTTTGACTTGTCCGATGTGATGTTTATCACTACGGCCAACACCACAGATACAATTCCCCGGCCATTATTGGACCGTATGGAAGTTATTGAGCTATCCAGCTATACAGATAAGGAGAAGGTACAGATTGCTAAGCGACATTTGCTGTCTCGGGAGCTAAAGCGTCATGGGCTTACCCGCACCCAATTAAAGATCAGCGACCAGGGACTGGAGGAGTTGATCGCGGGATATACCAAGGAGTCGGGCGTGCGGCTTTTAGAGCGGAAGCTGGCCACTATATGTCGGAAAAGTGCAGCGAAAATCGTTGATAATCGTGTAAAGCAAGTTCACATTACAGAAGCTAATCTAAAAGATTTTCTTGGGCCAAGACGTTATCTGAATGATGTGTCCTCACGGGAGCCACTGGTGGGTGTTGTTAATGGGCTTGCCTGGACCTCTGTGGGGGGCGAGATCTTGGAGGTGGAGGTCAACGTGGCGCCCGGAACAGGGAAGGTGGTCCTTACAGGTAATTTGGGCGACGTAATGAAGGAGTCGGCGAAGGCAGCGCTTTCCTATGTGCGCAGCCGGGCCGCTCAGTTGGGGGTGGAGTCCGATTTTTATAGTACGAAGGATGTTCACGTCCATTTTCCGGAGGGCGCAGTGCCAAAGGACGGCCCCTCCGCTGGCATTGCGATCACAACGGCTATGGTATCCGCATTGACCGGCGTTCCGGTTCGGCGGGATGTGGCAATGACAGGTGAGGTTACGCTCCGGGGCAGAGTGTTACCCATCGGTGGTTTGCGCGAAAAGACAATGGGAGCTTTGCGCAACGGCGTGACCACAATAGTCATCCCAGCGGACAATGAGAAGGATCTGGAGGAAATTGACCAGACTGTGCGCAGTGCGCTGAGTTTTATCTCGGTGAAGCAAGTGGATGAGGTTTTGGCCCAGGCGCTGGTGAGCGGCCTACCTGTCCAAATGGTGGATATTCCCCCTAAAATGGTGGAGGCACCTAAAAATGTCGGTCATACCGTCAATTTGCGTCAGTAAGCGAGGTCTGATATGGCTGTAAACTGGAATATAGCGCAGTTTGTCCGCTCTGCGGCCAAACTGGCGGATTTTCCGCGGGACGGCTTGCCTCAAGTAGTGTTTGCCGGGCGTTCAAATGTGGGAAAGTCATCAGTTATCAACCGGCTGCTCAACCGTAAAAATTTTGCTCGAGTGGGTTCTGCACCGGGGAAGACCACGCATATTAACTATTTTTGTATTGATCAAAAACTATACCTGGTAGATTTGCCAGGCTATGGCTATGCTAAGGTGTCAAAGCAGGAAAAAGATCGCTGGGGACGGCTCATCGAGGCATGGTTCTCCGACACCCAGCGGATGGCTCTGGGCATGCTGATTGTGGACGCACGACATAAACCCACAGTAGATGACTGCACCATGGCCCAAGTATTTTTGAGCTCAGAAAAGCCTTTTATTGTGGTAGCAAACAAGCTGGATAAGCTAAAAAGGAGCGAAATTGAGGGGAATGCACAGTTGATTCGAGATACACTGGCATTGCCTGATATCGTCCCGCTTATTCTCTTTTCGGCGGAGAAGGGAACAGGCAAGGCAGAGCTCCTTGGACAGATTGTGACTCATTTGGAGGAAAAAGTATGAGATATGTGCGCATTGAACGCCAAGGGAGACCTTGTTGGGGTGTAGTGAAAGGGGAGGAGGTACTCACCCTGTCAAAGCCACCATTCGATGGAGTAGAATACGATGGAGAGAAGTTGCCGCTGAGTCAGTGTAAACTGTTAGCTCCCTGTGTGCCAACAAAAATTGTCTGTGTGGGGAAGAACTACTCAGAGCACGCCAGAGAGATGGGTGCAGAGCCGCCTGGATTCCCTGTGCTGTTTTTGAAGGGGCTCAACACGCTGAATCGTCCAGATGGTGCGCTTCACGCTCCAGAGTTTGTGACACGGCTGGACTATGAAGGAGAGCTTGGGGTGGTCATCCGTTGTCGAGCAAAAAATGTAAAGGCAAAAGACTTTGCAGATTATGTGTTGGGCTATACCTGCCTAAACGATGTGACGGCCCGGGATGTGCAACAGCATGATGGACAGTGGACCCGCGGAAAATCCATGGATGGTTTTTGTCCAGTGGGCCCCTGGGTAACGGATGATGTGGACTCTTCCGCGCTGAAGTTGGTCACTAGGCTCAACGGAGAGGTGGTTCAGCGGGGAAATACCGCTGACTTTATAACAGCAGTTCCGGAGCTGATCGAGTTTATTACGGCGTCCATGACGCTGGAGCCGGGAGATTTGGTTGCTACTGGTACTCCGGCGGGCATAGGACCAATGATCCCGGGCGACCGTGTAGAAGTGGACATAGAGGGAATTGGTGTGTTAAAAAATCAGGTGATTTAAGGTTCTGAATCATTAAAAATACGCTTGGAATTTTTTCTGAAAAACTTTCGCAAAAAAGGGTTGACAAATTCCGCTGTTCTGGTATAATTATCTATGGTCGCTCGAGAGAGCATAGAAATAGCGGATTAGTGTAATGGTAGCACACCAGACTCTGACTCTGTTTGTGAGGGTTCGAATCCTTCATCCGCTGCCAAGCAAAAGCTCTGGAACTGTAAAGTTCCAGAGCTTTCTGTTTATGGATCGTTTTTCAACGTAGAAAATTGGCGAATTTCTTTTGAATTTTTTCTGAAACACTTGCAAAGGCCTGCCATATTGGGTATACTATATCCGTTCGACAAAAACTGCAAGGAGGTCATCCCGACATGGCTCAAATTACGAAGGATACCATTATTGGCGATATTTTGGACATTGCCCCCAATACCGCTCCCATTTTCCTGTCCATCGGTATGCACTGCTTAGGTTGCCCCTCTTCCCGTGGAGAGACTGTGGAGCAGGCCTGTATGGTCCATGGCGTCGATGTGGACGAGTTGCTGGACAAGCTGAACGGTACCATGGCCTGAATGGGCGCATCCTGAAAAGAGCGGGGGTTCCGCTCTTTTCCTTTATTCCAGCGGAACAGGGGGGTGGGTATGGAATTATCACCTAGGCTTTATGCCATTGCCCAGCAGGTGCCACAAGGAGCCCGGTTAGTTGATGTGGGGACAGATCATGGCTATTTGCCAGTGTGGCTGCTGATGAACAATGTGATTGAACGTGCTATCGCCGCTGACTTGCGGGAAAAACCGTTAGGCCGCTCCAGAGAGACTGCTCAGCAGTATGGGCAGAGCGAAAAAATATCCTTCCGGCTTTGTGACGGGCTGAAAGATATTGATGCAAATGAGGTGGACACTGTGGTAATTGCCGGTATGGGCGGTGATACCATTGCATCTATTTTGGAGGTTGCACCCTGGACCCGTCAGGACAAGCTGCTGATCTTGCAGTCGATGACTGGTGCACCCCGGCTTCGTCCATGGCTCCAAAGCCATGGATACGTCATTTTGAGCGAGATGATATGCCGTGAAGGGAAAAAACTTTACAGCATATGGACGGTCAAGGGAGGAAACATGGCCGCTTTGTCTTCAGCTGAGGAATGGGCAGGGATAAATTGTGATACCCCGCTGAGGCTGGACTATCTGAAAATGATAGAGGGGAAGGTCCAAAAGGCCTTGCAAGGCCATAGAGCTTCACAAGCGCCCGATAAGGCGAGCATTGTCCGTTTAGAGGATGTACTGAATGGGCTGTATCACATGAAAAAGGAGTTGATACCGGTGACGACTGTGGGCAACGTATTCACTTTTTTGCAGGAAAAGGCACCCTTTGAAATTCAGGAGAGCTTTGACAACGCCGGTTTTCTGGTGGGCTGGGAGGGGTCCTCTATCAGTAAGATTCTGGTTGCGCTTGATATTACGGAGCAGGTTGTCCAGGAGGCTGTCGATCAGGGGGCGCAGTTGATCGTAGCCCACCATCCAGTGATATTTGGCGGAGTCAAATCGGTGACAGATCAGACTGTCACCGGACGGATATTGCTTCGTTTAGTGGAGAACGGGATTGCTGCCATTTGTGCTCACACCAATCTGGACTCCGTAGAAGGCGGTGTTAATGATGTACTGGCTTTGCGTTTGGGGCTCACAGATATCGGGCAGTTAAAGCAAATTGGAGTGGATGGGCAGGGAAGGCCCTATGGAATTGGCCGGGTCGGCTTTGTGTCGGAACAGACCCTGTATGACTTTGCAATGGGCGTCAAACAATTGCTGGGGGCCAATGGCATTCGTTTGGTGGACGGGGGAAAGCCTGTTCATATGATTGCGGTGGGAGGTGGTGCCTGCGCAGATATGATGAAGGATGCATTGGCCCAGGGCTGTGATACCTTCGTCACTTCTGATGTGAAATATCACCAGTTTTTAGAGGCCAAAGCCCTTGGGCTCAATTTGGTGGACGCAGGTCATTTCCCTACGGAGGACGTAATTTGTCCTGTGATGCGGGATTGGTTGGCAAAACGCTTTCCAGACGTATCCGTTTCGATCTCAAAACGGCATATGGAGGTATTTTCCTACCTGTGACCTAGGCATGAAGTGGTCCTTGACTTCATATGGTGGAGGTAGGGGGGACTGGCTGATGAAACGTGACGTTATTTTGTTGGTTCTATGCCTTTGTGTATTGGGTAGTGTGAATTGGCTGGGACAGAGGAGTGCTGAGCCTGTTTCGGCAATTTCCGGCGTTGAAGAGAACTGGACACTGATTCTGGATGCCGGACACGGCGGGGAAGACGGAGGGGCTAGTACCTCAGCCGGGCAAAAGGAGAGCGACATCAATTTGGCCATTGTGCTCAAGGCCCGGGCGCTCATGACGTTTCTTGGGGTAGAGCCGCAGTTGACCAGAGACGCGGATATCTCCCTGCACAGCGATGGGTCAGAGACTATCCGGCAGAAGAAGGTCTCTGACCTGAAAAACCGGGTGGCATTGGTGAAAGATACGTCTAATGCCCTCCTTATTAGTGTACACCAGAATCACTTTACAGACCCCAGATATGATGGGGCTCAAGTGTTCTTTAATGGCGGCGATGCGGGCCGCCATTGGGGGGAGGGCACACAGGAGCTGTTCCGCCAAGTGTTGGACTTAAACAATGACCGCAAAGCCAAGCCCATGCCAGATGGGATATACCTGTTTGAACACATCAGCTGCCCGGCCATCCTGGTGGAGTGCGGATTCCTCAGTAATGGGGAGGAGGCGATGCTTTTGGTCACCGATACCTATCAAAGAAAGGTGGCGATGGGCCTGGCTGGAGCATATTTTTGCGGGATTCAAATGATGCCCACGAGTTTGGGAGGGGATTGACATGGCGAAGGCCAGGTCTACATTTTATTGCACGGACTGTGGAAATGAAACGCTGAAATGGCAGGGGAGATGCCCTGCCTGCGGAGCGTGGAATACCATTGTGGAGCAGCCTGCGGCGGACACGAAGAAGAAAGCATCCACAATGGTCTCCGCCGGCTCAGGAATACGCCGTCCCAGGCCCATGGCAGAGGTGGAGGCAGTGGATGAACTGCGCTTCAACACCGGTATGAATGAGCTGGACCGGGTGTTGGGCGGAGGCGCGGTAAAAGGTTCATTGGTGTTGGTGGGCGGTGCGCCAGGTATCGGAAAGTCCACGCTGATGCTTCAAATCTGTGATAATCTGTGCCGGTTTTCTGACGTTTTATACGTATCCGGAGAGGAGTCGGAACGGCAGATCAAGCTGCGTGCCCAGCGGTTGAGCATCCAGGATGAGGGACTGTATCTTTTTTCCGAGACCAATTTGGACGATATTGTGGCCGCAGTACAGGAAAAAAAGCCGGATATCCTTATTGTGGACTCCATCCAGACGATTTATAATGGAGACTCTAATTCCTCACCGGGCAGTGTGGCCCAGGTGAAGGAGTGCACCATAGCGCTGATGCACATTGCCAAAGGGTTGGGCGTCACCGTATTTGTGGTGGGGCATATTAACAAAGAAGGCTCGCTGGCTGGGCCCAAGGTGCTGGAGCATATGGTGGACTGCGTACTCCATTTTGAGGGGGAGGAGCACAATTCATACCGAATTTTACGGGCGGCAAAAAATCGTTTTGGCGCCACCAATGAAATTGGCGTGTTCGAGATGGGAGACCAGGGACTGGTAGAAGTGCCCAATCCGTCGGAAGCCATGCTATCTGGACGGCCGGAGAATATGCCCGGTTCCTGCGTCACCTGTGTGATGGAAGGAGTAAGGCCGGTGCTGGCAGAGGTGCAGGCTTTGCTGTCGCCGTCTGCCTATGGTAATTCCCGGCGGACAAGCAACGGGTTCGACTATAACCGGGCGATGATGATGTTGGCTGTGTTGGAAAAACGGGGTGGACTAGTGCTGTCCAACTGTGACTTTTACGTCAATGTCATTGGCGGCTTGATGCTGGATGAGCCAGCGGCAGATTTAGCACTTATTGTGGCGCTGGCGTCCAGTTTTCGGGACAAGCCCGTGCCGTTTGACTTAGCGGCCATTGGTGAGGTGGGCTTGACCGGAGAACTTCGGGCGGTGAACGCTGTCAACCAGCGGCTCAGCGAAGTGCGGCGGCTGGGGTTTACCAAATGCCTGGTCCCGGCTAGGAGTAGCGGAAAGATCATCGCGCCCGATGACTTAGACCTGATCCGGGTCAGCAACATTCGTGAAGCCATCGCTGTGCTGATTTGACAGTCTCGGTGTGAAATTCAGACAGGCATCGTTCGGGATGGCCTGTCCAACGGTCTGGGCCTGTGCCAAGGTGCACAGGCCTTCGTCCTGAAATTTGCAGTTTTGCGTACATGGGATAAAGCTCATTACGATCACCCTAAATTTGATTGATTGAAATGACAAAGGACCCATGGATCAAATCGGAAGGAGGTGCGGATTGGTACGCCCTCAAGTCAACAAAATAAAAATTTTGTTGACTTGAGGGGAGGGTAATATAGGGAAAACTGCGGTTTATCCCGTTTAGAACGGTTTGGTGGTCTTGCTCAGGCTCTTTATTTGGAGCCAGCTTTCTATTGATGATATTTTAATAGCTGCTGAGCTAAGGCTCATTTAGTCTGCCCAACTGTTTCTTTGTTATGAATGTACCAATCCCTGAAACTATGACAGATTATCGGACGGAAGCTCCACCGATCCTGCGGGATTTTCTGACTTATCATGAGACCATTCAAGGTCATTCTAGAAAAACAGTGGATGAATATTTTTTGGACTTGCGCACCTTTTTCCGCTACATCAAAATTGAAAAAGGCCGTGTTCCGCGCGCTATGCCTTTAGAGGAGATTGCGATTGACGATGTGGACCTGGCTCTGGTCAAATCAGTGACGCTGACGGATATCTATGCGTACCTTAGCTTCCTCAGCCGGGACCGAAAAAAGATTGCCAATGATCCCAACTCCCGCTATGGGCTAGAAGTGTCCTCTAGGGCTAGAAAAGTTGCAACAATTCGGTCTTTTTACAAGTATTTGGTGTCAAAATCGAAGCTTTTGGATGAAAATCCCATCCAGGAGCTTGATTCGCCTAAAATTCGCCAAACTTTGCCAAGGTATTTGACACTGGATGAGAGCATCCAACTACTGGAATCCATCGACGGAGATAATGCGGAGCGGGATTTCTGCATCATCACTCTGTTTTTGAATTGCGGCGTGCGTATTTCAGAGCTTGTGGGGCTAAATCTTTCTGATATCCGGGGTGATCGCCTTCGGGTATTGGGCAAAGGCAATAAAGAGCGGATCGTCTATCTGAACGCGGCCTGTCAGAGCGCCATTGATGACTGGCTGGAAGTGCGCGCTCAATCCGGCGCGGCGGACCCTTACGCACTGTTTATTACCCGCAAGCACACCCGAGTAACAAAGGCCGGGGTGCATAAAATGCTGAAAACTCGTTTTTCTGCTGCCGGATTGGATAGCAGCAAATATTCTGCCCATAAGTTGCGCCACACGGCCGCCACGCTGATGCTGCAAAACGGTGTGGATGTGCGCACTCTTCAAGAGGTGCTCGGTCACGAACACTTAAATACCACTCAGATTTACACCCATGTGGACAGTGATGCGCTGCAAAACGCGGCACAATCCAATCCTCTTGGGCAAATCAAAACCAAGCCCCGCCGGGGACGTCCCAAAAAGCAAAAGAAGTAAAATAGGAAGAGCAGCGCGGAAGAAACCTAATCCTCCGCGCTGTTCGTCCGTTGTAAGTTAGAATTGGGGCTGTCTGTGACCCTGAGTGCCCCAATGATATGCAGGAATCTCCACTCTACCACGTTTTGATAACTGTCTAGCGGCCGGTAGTCGGCGTCATTGGAGTGGGCCGCGATAAGGATGTTGTCAGGCCTGGGTGTTGGTCCCACTGATACAATCACAGGTGTGTGGGCAAACACTTCCCCACTGGACTCAAACCGAAGCTGCACAAAATCCCCTGGGCGAAGGAAATTCATGTGTACCTGGATGCCCACTGGGCCGTTGGTGGGCTGAGAACGAGTCATGAACTCCCAAAAGAATGGCACGCCAGTCCAGGATGGCGCTCGGTCAGTGGCATCGATGTAGTACCAGCCATAGTCCGGTGCAAAATTCATAATTCCGGTACCGGCATAGAGACATTGTGACGCAAAATTGGTGCAGTCACCACCAATCTCACTGAAATCATAAAAGGCCGGGTTGCGGCTGTAGGCCCATTTATGGGCGTAGGCCACTGCGGCGCGGCGGTTGTATGGGAGCAGCTGGATCATACTGCCTCCTCCCCCTTTCCTGCTATTGTATGCCCACCGTCATTTTGTTGACACTACCTAAAAATTATTTTCTTCGTTTTGTGGGTTTTGTTCGCCAAAAGCTGGAGCTTTCCCTTGCAATTTCCTGCGCTAAATGTTAAAATCATAACGTATACTTCTGCAAATAAAATTTTAAGGAGTTGGTCAACTATGCCACTGGTTACCTCTACTGAAATGTTCAAGAAGGCCTATCATGGCGGCTACGCCGTGGGTGCTTTCAACGTCAACAACATGGAGATCGTCCAAGGGATTACCGAGGCCTGCCGTGAGGAAAAGGCCCCTGTCATCCTTCAGGTTTCCAAGGGTGCCCGTGCTTATGCCAACCATACCTATCTGGTTAAGCTGGTTGAGGCCGCTGTTATTGAGTGCCCCGAGATTCCCATTGTGCTCCACTTGGACCATGGCGACAGCTTCGAGACCTGCAAGAGCTGCATCGACGGCGGCTTCACCTCTGTCATGATTGACGCCTCCTCTAAGCCCTTCGCGGAGAACATTGAGATTACCAAGAAGGTGGTTGAGTACGCCCATGACCACGGCGTGGTCGTTGAGGCCGAGTTGGGCGCTTTGGCTGGCGTGGAGGACGAGGTCAGTGTGTCCGCTGAGGACTCCCACTACACCCGCCCCGAGGAGGTCGAGGAGTTCGTGTCCAAGACCGGCTGTGACTCCTTGGCCATCGCCATCGGCACCAGCCACGGCGCGTACAAATTCACCGCTGCCCAGTGTACCCGCAACGAGAAGGGTGAGCTGGTTCCCCCTCCCCTGCGCTTCGACATTCTGGACGAGGTCGTCAAGCGCCTGCCTGGCTTCCCCATCGTACTCCATGGCTCCTCCAGTGTACCCCAAGAGTATGTGAAGATGGTCAACGCCAACGGCGGCAAGATGCCCGACGCCGTGGGTATCCCCGAGGAGCAGCTGCGCAAGGCCGCTGAGAGCGCTGTTTGTAAGATTAATATCGACTCCGACCTGCGTCTGGCTATGACCGGCACCATCCGCAAGTTCTATGCCGAGCACCCCGACAAGTTTGATCCCCGCGAGTATCTGAAGCCCGCCCGCGCCAATATCAAGGAGCTGGTGCGCCACAAGCTGGTGGACGTGTTGGGCTGCAATGGCAAGGCGTAATTCAACCAAGAACAAAGGAGAATTTTTACTATGGCACAGTTAAAGGGCGCTTGCGTCATTGGCCAGTCCGGCGGTCCCACCTCCGTCATCAACGCCAGCGCATACGGCGTCATCCGCACCGCGCTGGACTGCCCCGACATCACAGCCGTTTACGGCATGGCCCACGGCATCAAGGGTATGCTGAACGACCAGCTGTACGACATGGGCCAGGAGGATGCCAAGGAGCTGGAGCTCCTGCTCAACACTCCCTCCTCTGAGCTGGGCTCCTGCCGCTATAAAATCGCCGATCCCGACGTGGATGACACCGATTACAAGCGCATCCTGGAGATCTTTAAGAAGTACAATATCCGCTATTTCTTCTACAATGGCGGCAACGATTCCATGGACACCTGCGCCAAGGTGAGCCGCTTTATGGCTAAGTCTGGCTATGAGTGCCGGGTGATGGGCGTGCCCAAGACCATTGACAATGATCTGTTCGGCACCGATCACTGCCCCGGTTTTGCCTCCGCCGCCAAGTATATCGCCACCTCCTGCGCTGAGGTGTACAAGGATGCCCGGGTGTATGACACCGGCATGGTCACCGTCGTCGAGATTATGGGCCGTCACGCTGGCTGGCTGGCCGGCGCCGCCGCTTTGGCCGGTGTGGTGGGCTGCGCTCCCGACCTGGTGTACCTCCCCGAGGTTGACTTCGACATGGACAAGTTCCTGACCGACGTGGACTCCATCTACAAGAAGAACGGCAACTGTATTGTAGCCGTATCCGAGGGCATTCACTACGCCGACGGTTCTTTTGTGTCCGAGGCCAAGACCTCCGCCACCGACGGCTTCGGTCACGCCCAGCTGGGCGGTCTGGCTGCGCTGCTGGCCAATATTGTGAAGGAAAAGACCGGCACCAAGGTTCGCGGCATTGAGCTGTCCCTGCTCCAGCGCTGCGGCGCCCATGTGGCCTCCCGCACCGACATTGACGAGTCCTTCCTGGCGGGCAAGACCGCCGTGGAGGCCGCTGTGTCGGGTGAGACCGACAAGATGGTGGGCTTCGAGTGCACCCGTGAAGACGGCGTGTACACCTGCAAGACCAAGCTATTTAACCTCTCCGACGTGGCCAACTTCGAGAAGAAAGTGCCGCTGGAGTGGATCAACAAAGAAGGTAACGGCGTGACCCAGAGCTATATTGATTATGCCCTACCCCTGATTCAGGGGGATGCCAAAGCTCCCACTGAGCACTCTCTCCCCCGCTTCGCGCGGCTGAAGAAGGTTTTAGCGAAGTAAGAGACTATAATTACGAAAAGCCCGGTGGTCTTATGACCGCCGGGCTTTTATTGTCATATTTAACAGTATCTGTAATACAAAAAAGCCCGGCAGATTCAGATCTGCTAGGCTTTTTTATAATTTTTGAGATAAAATTAAACTCAGTCGTTCTCATTACTGGCCACGCCGGTCATTGCCTGTGTGACAGCCTGTCCACGGGCATCCAACCCCTTAGTCATGGCCAGGGCCTCGGTGATGTCGTAGTCGACGATTTCCTCGCCCTGCATAGCAACCACCCGGCAGGTCTTCCCTTCCGCCAACAGCTTTACTGCTTCGTGGCCCATATAGGTAGCCACCCGGCGGTCCCGGGCGCTGGGAGAGCCACCACGCTGTACATGACCCAGCACGGTAACGCGGGTATCCAGAGCAGTAGCCTCCTTAATCTGCTCGGCCACACGATAAGAGCCGCCGGGAACGCCCTCGGCCACAATGACCATGAAGTGGGTTCGTCCACCCAAACGAGCCCGACGGATGGGCTCGATGACATCCCGATCAAAGTCCACATCCTTTTCGGGAACCAGAACCACGGTAGCGCCACAGGCGATGCCCACAGAGTAAGCCAGGTGCCCGGCCCGGTGGCCCATAACCTCCACCACAGAACAGCGCTCGTGGGACTTCATGGTGTCACGAAGCCGGTCGATACTCTCCAGCGCGGTGTTGCAAGCGGTGTCATAGCCGATGGTGTAGGTAGAGCAAGCGATATCGTTATCAATGGTGCCAGGGATACCGATGACAGAAATGCCGCTATTGGCCAGGCTGAGCAAGCCTTTAAAGGTGCCGTCACCGCCGATGCCAACCAAGGCGTCAAGGCCCAACAGTTTACAGGTAGCAAGGGCCTTCTTCCGCCCAGGCTCTTCGATGAACTCCAGACTGCGGGCGGAGTAGAGCATGGTGCCGCCCCGGCGGGAAATATCGCTCACGCTCTCAAAGTCCAGCCTGGTGAAGTCGCCGTTGAGCAAGCCATGGTAGCCACGGCGGATTCCGATGCACTCGATACCATAGTACAGAGAGGCGCGGACCACAGCGCGGATGGCCGCATTCATGCCAGGAGCGTCACCGCCGCTGGTAAATACACCGATTCGATGGACTGCAGGTTTCATGACAATCAAATCCTTTCCCACTCATATTTTATATGGCCTGATTCAATCAAACCTTTAATTCCGCAGCTTGGTCTGCTAGAGCGTCCTGATGGGCATCAAGCACCGGCTGGACATATTCTGCAAGAAAATCGGTTACCTGTTCCGGGCAGCGGCCGATGTAGCGGGAGGGTTCCATATGGGCGGACATCTCCTCACGACTCATGCCGAACAAGGGGTCTGCCACTAGTAGGTCAATGAGATTATTTGCAAGGCCTAGCTCCTTTACGTTCCGTCCAGCTTCCAGGGAGTGGACCCGAATTCGCTCGTGAAGCTGTTGGCGATTCCCTCCCCGTTTCACCGCGTCCATCATGATGTTCTCACTGGCCATGAAGGGTAACTCTTCCAGGATGTGCTTCTCGATGACCTTTTCGTGTACCACCAGTCCGGAGGCAACATTCTCGTAAATGTTAAGGATGGCATCAACGGCCAGGAATGCCTCTGGTACTGAGATGCGCTTGTTGGCAGAATCATCCAAGGTGCGCTCAAACCACTGAGTGGCGGAGGTATAGGCGGGATTAGCAGCGTCGGCGATGACGTACCGCGCCAGGGAGCAGATGCGCTCACACCGCATAGGGTTGCGCTTATAAGGCATGGCGGATGAGCCAATCTGATTGGCCTCAAAGGGCTCCTCCACCTCTTTCAGGTGGCACAAGAGCCGCAAATCAGTGGCAAATTTACAGGCGGACTGGGCAATGCCGGACAAAGTCGCTAGCACGGCGGCATCCACTTTTCTGGAATAGGTCTGTCCAGAGACAGGAACAGTGTCCTCAAAGCCCATTTCCCGCGCAATTCGACGGTCCAGCTCTTTGCACTTTTCGTGGTTACCCTCGAACAGCTCCAGAAAGGAGGCCTGAGTGCCGGTAGTACCCTTGCAGCCCAGTAGGCGGAGGGAAGAAATGCGATACTCCACCTCGTTCAAATCCTGGAGCAGTTCGTTCATCCACAATGTGGCTCGCTTGCCCACAGTGACCAGTTGAGCTGCCTGAAAATGTGTAAAGCCAAGAGTAGGCAAGGATTTATACTTGTCAGCAAACTTGGTCAAAGCATGAAGTACCCGCACCAATTTATTCCTGACAATGACCAGGCCTTCCCGCATAATGATGACATCCGTATTGTCGCCCACATAGCAGCTGGTGGCCCCCAGGTGGATGATGGGCATAGCATTAGGGCAAAGTGCACCATAGGTGTGGATGTGAGCCATTACGTCGTGCCGAAGCTCCCGCTCTTTCTTGGCGGCCAAATCATAGTCGATATCGGTGAGATGGGCCTCCAGCTCGTCCACCTGATCCTGGGTGACGGGCAATCCTAATTCCATCTCTGCCCTGGCCAGCGCGACCCACAGCTGCCGCCAGGTAGAAAATTTCTTGTCCGGGGAAAAAATGTACTGCATCTGATCGCTGGCATAACGGGAGGACAGTGGACTTTCGTAAATACAACGGCTCATGAAATTATCACCCTTACTCAAGTTTTCACAGCAAGAAATCTTAATTTAGTATTATTTTATGCCAAACAATTGAAAAATGAAGATTTTCCGTTTAGCATTCTGTGCCGCTCCTTCATCATTGATATTATACCATATCCCATCTACCCATACAAGTTCGTTTCCCAAAATCTTTGTGCACAAAACAGAAAAAGGACCGTGCAATTGGCACGGTCCTTTTCGTTGGATGTTCTAATCAGCCCTCGCCACGCATCTTGGCAAAGCACTCACTGCAGTAGACCGGGCGGTCAGACTTCGGCTCGAAGGGAACCTTGGCCTCGCCGCCGCAGGCGGCGCAGACAGCGGTGAAGTACTCGCGGGGACCACGGGCAGCGGCCTTGCGGGCATCGCGGCAGGCCTTGCAGC
>CAJUQN010000028.1 GCA_910588625.1 uncultured Oscillospiraceae bacterium | reverse complement strand
TTGGGGTCGCGCTCGGCGAAGATGGGGATGGACTTGCCGTTGACCACGATGGAGTTCTCGGTGGAGGAGACCTCGCCGTCGAACTTGCCGTGCATGGTGTCATACTTCAGCATATAAGCCAGGTAATCGGCGGGGCACAGGTCATTGATGCCCACGATCTCGATCTCGGGGTGGTTCACACTGGCACGGAAAACCATGCGGCCGATGCGGCCAAAACCGTTAATACCTACTTTGATGCTCATTGGTATCACTCCTTATAAATTATGGTAGGGCCTGGTTTGCGCGGTATTATTATACTCTAACCGCGGCCTAAAGGGAAGAGAAATTGTGAAAAATTTTTCAAACTTTTTTGGTCCTCCTTCGTCAAAATGGCAGGTCTAGGCCGCTCCAGCCCTCTCGCTTTCCCATAATTCGGGAATTTTACCGCCTTGACAGCGCTGGTATAATGGAACCTGTGAAATGCGAGAAGAGGGAGGACTCCCTATGACGGAAAAACTCAAGGCGCGGCTGCTGGCCGCGCTGCCTTCCGCCCGGGCACTGCTCCAGTGGCTGCTGCTGGCGGGGCTGGCGGGGCTGGCCTGCGGCGGGGCTGGGGCGGCCTTTACCTGGTGTGTGGCTCAGGCCGCCGCTCTGCGCGCCGCCCACCCCTGGCTGCTGTTCTGTATGCCCATCGCGGGCCTTGTCATTGTGTGGAGCTACCGCGCCGCAGGCCTGGAAAATGACAGCGGCACCAATCAGATTATCGCCAGCGTCCGGGGGGAGACCCGGCCGCCGGTGCGGCTGGCCCCGCTGATCTTTCTGGGGTCCGTGCTCACCCACCTGACCGGCGGCAGCGCTGGACGGGAGGGGGCTGCGCTTCAGATCGGCGGCAGTCTCTCCGAGGGCATTGGCCGGATGCTCCGCCTGGGAGAAAAAAATTTGAACACCATTATCCAATGCGGCATGGCCGGGCTGTTTTCCGCCCTGTTTGGCACCCCTGTCACCGCCACCGTGTTCAGCCTGGAGGTGGTGAATGTGGGGCATATGCACTACTCTGCGCTCTTCCCCTGCCTGATGTCCGCGCTGGTAGCCAATTCCATCCCCCGGTATCTGGGCCTGCCTGCGGAATCCTACCATTTACTAGGCGTGCCGGAAATGGGCCCTGTTTCCATGCTCCGGTGCGGAGGACTGTCCATCCTGGCGGCGCTGGTGTCCATCGCTTTCTGCGCCCTCATGCACGCGGCGGGACGCCTGTATAAAAAGTACATCCCCAACCAGTACCTGCGGGCGCTGGCGGGCGCGGCTTTTGTTATTATCCTCACCATCATTGAGGGCAGCGGCGACTACAACGGCGCGGGCGGCAACATCATCGAGCTGGCAGTGGAGGGAGAGGTCCACGTCCCCTGGGCCTTTGCGCTGAAGATGCTGTTTACCGCCCTCACCCTTGGTGCGGGCTTCCGGGGTGGGGAGATCGTGCCCACGCTGTTTATCGGCTCCACCTTCGGGTGCGCCGTGGGGCCGCTGTTCGGGCTGGATCCGGCCTTTGGTGCGGCCATCTCCATGATCGCCCTGTTCTGCGGCGTGGTAAACTGTCCGCTGGCCTCCATCTTTTTGGCTATTGAGCTTTTTGGAGGAGGCGGATTGCCCTTCTTCGCCCTGGCCTGCGCCCTCAGCTTCCTGCTCAGCGGGCATTATTCCCTGTACAGCGGCCAGAAGCTGGTCTATTCCAAGCTGGAAGCCCGGCTGGACGAGCAATATCGGAAGTCGAAAAATATATAGAGATGAAAAAGGAGCCTGTTCGGATGAACAGGCTCCCTTTTTAGCGGAGCAGCTCGTCTGTGGAAACATCCAGCACCTGCGCCAGCTTTTTCAACTCGATATCCGTCACAAAACGCTCTCCGCTCTCAATGCGCTGGACGGCGTTTTTCTCCAGGTCCAGCCCGGCCAGCTGTAATTGACCTGCCAACTTGTTTTGAGATACCTTCGGCCGCATAGCCATCCGCAAGCGGGCTACATTTTTTCCGCACAGGTTCAATGTGCCGTCCGGGTTTTTATTCTTGAACATATTTCCACCCTCTTTGACATTCAGTAATTGTCATTAAAGAGAGTTTATGCTATACTAACATTAAATTTGACATTTACTTAATGTCATTAAGGTGGGAATTGTCATGCGGATATGGAACGGCACGGAGCAGCTTTTATACGACGCAGGCCGGGAGAAGGAGCTAATGGATATTTTGGGGATTCAGAACATGGACGAGGTCACTATCATACCCTGGCGCTCTCCGGATACGCCGCCGCAAAACGCCCGCTACGTCCTTCTAAAATTTTACGATCCCTTCATGGATGAAATTGCTTTTGACTTTTTTGCCTATGAAAACGGCGTTTATTCTCATCATACCTTGGACGGTGCATGGGTCAACTATCCTAAGAACCTGATTCTGGGCTGGGCCTATCCCATCAGCATTCCAAAAAGATAAAAGAGGGCCTGTCCGTATGGACAGGCCCATAAAATTTCTTTTTTCGCTTCCTTTTTTCTTTATAAAGAAAAAAGGAAGGCCCTTGAACTTACCGCTGATATTCAAACTCTAAATTATACAGGCAGACGGTGTCCCCGTCCTGTACGCCCAGATCCTCCAGCTGTTGGTACACCCCCGCGTCCCTCAGCCGCCGCTCGAACCAGTTGCGGCTTTCGTAGTCGGAGAAGTTCACGTTTGCCATCAACTGTCGCAGCCACGGGCCGTCCACCAGCCAGGCGCCGTCCTCGTCCTGCTCAATCTCCAGCGCCTCAGAGGTGTCCACCTCCGAAGGCCGCTCCACATAGGTGGGCTCGAACACGATGACAGGGGGAAGGTCGGCCAGCTCCGCCGCCGCCGCGTACATCAGCTCTTTTGTCCCCTGGTGGGTGGCGGCGGACAGCTCAAACAGGGGACAGCCCTTGGCCTCCACATATTGGCGGAGCCTTGCCAGCAGTTCGGGGTCCTCCATAATGTCCACCTTATTGGCCGCAACCAACATCCGCCGGGAGGCCAGCTCCGGCGACCAGCGCTGGAGCTCCTCACAGATGGCGTCAAAGTCGGCCACCGGGTCCCGGCCCTCGGAGCCGGACACGTCCACCACATGGATGAGCAGGCGGCAGCGGTCCACATGGCGCAGGAAATCGTGGCCCAGGCCCGCGCCGTCCGCCGCACCCTCGATGATGCCGGGAATGTCGGCCAGCACGAAGGACGTCCCCTCGTCTATGGCCACCACGCCCAGGTTGGGGGAGAGGGTGGTGAAGTGATAATTTGCGATTTTGGGCTGGGCCCGGGTGACCACACTGAGCAGGGTGGACTTGCCCACGTTGGGGAAGCCTACCAGCCCCACGTCGGCCAGCAGCTTCAGCTCCAACAGAACTTCCCGGTACTGCCCCGGCAGTCCCGCCTTGGCGAACCGGGGCGCCTGGCGGGTGGGGGTGGCGAAGTGCTGGTTGCCCCAGCCGCCGTTGCCCCCCCTTGCCAGCACGAAGTCCTCCTCCCCGGACATATCGCAGATGATCTCCTTTGTCTCCAGGTCCCGGACCACCGTGCCCTTGGGGACGCGGATGACCAAATCGTTCCCGTCCTTGCCGGAGCACCGCTTGCCCTGGCCGTCTTTGCCGTTCTCAGCGGTGTACTTGCGTTTATAGCGGAAATCCATCAGGGTGGACATATGAGGGTCCACCCGCAGGATGATATCTCCGCCCCGGCCGCCGTCGCCGCCGTCGGGGCCGCCGGAGGCCACATACTTTTCCCGGTGGAAGGCCACCACGCCGTTGCCGCCGCTGCCCGCCCGGACGGTGATGCGGGCGGTGTCGATGAATTGATTGGCCATAAAGACCTCCTATTGATTTCCGAACCTTTTCAGGTATTCTTCTTTATTCTCAAGGTATTGCTTATACTTTTCCCTCATACAATGCCCGCATGGGACGTAACCAGCAGCCAAGGCTATCGCCTCATCCTTAAAAAACACCCGATTCTTTACATATTGTCCTTTTGCGATATATCTCAGCGCAGTAGGGCAGTCCAAGCGGCCATACACTTTTGTGGATTTGTTTCCGCCCAGCGTTCCCTTCTCCTCAGATAAATACTCTTTGCCATCAGGGCCAATGAGTTTATACATTATGATCCCCCATTTTGAACAAAAAAGCCGCAAACGGTCCCCCGTTTGCGGCTTTCCAGGCAAATTTTACTGCGCGATCTCCACGATGGAGACCTGCTTACGGTCCTTGCCCAGGCGCTCGAACTTCACCTTGCCGTCCTTGAGGGCGAACAGGGTGTCGTCGCTGCCCTTGCCCACGTTGACGCCGGGGTGGATGTGGGTGCCGCGCTGGCGCACCAGGATATTGCCCGCCAGCACGAACTGGCCGTCGGCCCGCTTCACGCCCAGACGCTTGGCCTGGGAGTCACGGCCGTTCTTGGTGGAGCCGCCGCCCTTCTTATGGGCGAAGAACTGGATGTTGAGCTTCAGCATAGTCGTTTCCGTCCTTTCTGTTAAAGGTTGAAAGCGGGGACCTCAGTCCTCGTCATCATCATCGTCCAGCAGGACGATGAGATTTTCGGGATATTCCGACCCCATGGCCTGGAGGTAGACCATCATGCCCGTCAGAAGGTTCTGACAAGTATATTCGTTCTCCTCGCCCAGCCCGTTGGGGAGCTTGAGGGAGATGCGGGCATCCTTTTCCTGGGCCTTCACCGGGGCCCCCAGGCCCAGCACCTCATTGATGGTGCACTCGGTGAACCCCACGGCGGCGGAGATAGCAGCGCAGACAATGTCTGAGCCCTCTTCTGCGTACCCGCTGTGGCCCTCCACCACGAAGCCGTCGATGCGGCCTTGCGCACTGTGGAAGGTGACGGTGGTCATCGCCAATCCCTCTTAGGCGTTGACCTTGGTGATCTCCACCTTGGTGTAGGGCTGACGATGGCCCTGACGGCGGCGGTAGTTCTTTTTGGGCTTGTACTTGAACACCAGCACCTTCTTGCCCTTGCCGTTCTTCACCACGTTGGCGGTGACGGAGGCGCCGTCCACAGTGGGGGCGCCGAACTTGGCGCTGTCGCCGTCCAGGACGGCCAGCACCTTGTCAAAGGTGACGGTCTCTCCGGCTTCCACATTCAGCTTCTCGATGTAGAGGGTGTCGCCCTCGGCCACCTTGTACTGCTTGCCGCCGGTCTCGATGATCGCGTGCATATCTGCACTCCTTTCCTTAATTACGGGCTCGCTGTCGGGGGCGGGGAGCGCGTCCCTCTTCGCTGTGGACATACCACACCCATTCAAAGCGGCTCTGATAGTATATCAGTCTGTTTCCCCCATGTCAAGGGCTGTTTTAATAGTTTTACCTCTTCTCCATTGACAAATAAAAATCAACATTGTAAAATGTTTTCTGGTTGCCCAGGCCGGAAGTAGCGGACCGGACAGCCGGAACTATTTTTGATGGAAAGAGGAATGAAACGTCATGAAACAAAACTTGAGTAAGAGCGCGGCTTTGGGGGTCGCCCTCAGCCTGTTGTGCGCTATTCTGCTGGTGTGTTCAGGGTGCGGCGGAAACAAGGACAAAGAGGCCCTGATCGGCGAGTGGGAGACCTCCCTTGATCTGACCGACATGATAAACGACGAGATGAAGGCCGGCGCAGGCAATGATGAGGAGCTGATGCGCTACTTCACCATCAGCGACTTCTCTGTCGCCCTGACGCTCACCTTCCGCGACGACGACACCTATACCCTGTCCGCCGACCAGGCCTCCATGGAAAAGAGTGTCGATCATGTTATCGAGACTCTGCGGAACGGCTTCAGCAGTTATCTTGAGGATATGGTCGCCCAGGAATATCCGGAGATGACCATGGATGAATTTTTCGAGGCCGCCGGCACCACCATGGACGAATTTTTTGACGAGACCTTTGGCGGCGCGTTTGACAAGGAGAACCTGATGTCCTCCACCGACGACATGGAGAGTAGCGGCACCTTCTCGGCCAAGAACGGAATCCTGACCCTGACCGATGAAGAGGGCCCCGGCCTGGAGGCCTATGAGCTGGACGGCGATAAGCTGACGCTGACCGGCCAGGGCGTGGAGGATAGCTCCCTGATGGGCCTGTATCCCCTGGCGTTTACCAAGAAGTAATCTCCGTTTACATAAAAGAAAGGGAAGCGCTGGCGCCGGCGCTTCCCTTTTTACGCTCCTTGTGAGCCGTCCGCCTCCTTCCGTGTACACCGGGCCAGTTCCGCCTGAAAATCGGCGGCGGTCTGTTTGGAGGCGGAGATCTTGTCCCAGCTCTCCAGATATTCCTTAGCGTATTTCGGGTTGTTTAGGCGGGCGATTTTGCGGTTGTCATAGTCCACCAGCTTGGTGATGCCTCCCGCCCCCAGGGAGAGCACCGACTGCAATTCCTCCATCATCACGATGTTGTACGTGCAGATTGCCCCCGGCTTGGCCCAGCCCACATTTTCAAAAGAGCCAGACATATACTTTTGCCGGTACAGGTAATAGGGGGCATAGCCCGCGCTCCGCAGGCGCGACCACGCCAGCGACAGCATGACCTCCACCGCCTCCGGCGTGCACAGCGCTCCGCCCTCCTCTGTGAGGCGGGAGCCTTTTTTCAATGCCAGTGTGTGGACTGTAATGTTGGCCGGGTCCATCTCCAGCACCTGTTCCAGAGTCCGTTCGAAGCCTTCCGGCGTATCAGCGGGCAGTCCGGCGATAAGGTCCATGTTCACCATGCCGCCGAAATGCTCCTTTGCCAGCCCCATAGCTTCCACAATTTCCGCAGCGGTGTGGGCCCGGCCCATGGCATGGAGTACGCTGTCCTCCATGGTCTGAGGGTTGATGGAAATGCGGTGGATGCCGTGATTTTTCAGCGTTTCCAGCTTTTCCGCAGTGATGGTATCGGGCCGTCCGGCCTCAACAGTAAACTCGGAACAGCGCTCCACAGGCAAAAAGTTTTCCACAGCGCAGAGCACTTTGTGGAGCTGCTTCGCCGACAGCGTGGTGGGCGTGCCGCCGCCCATGTAGGCGGTGCTGATGTGCACTCCCCGCTCCCGGAGCAAATTTCCCGCCAGCTCAATTTCCCGGCAAAGCCCGTCTACATAGGGCTCCACCAGCGTCAGCGACCGCTTCACATCGGCGGAGATGAAGGAGCAGTAGGCGCACCGGGTGGGGCAGAAGGGGATGCCAATATACAAGGCCATCCCGTCGTCCGTCAGGCCCCTTTTCACATCCAGCGCCGCTTGGGCGCACTCCGCCGCCAGCGCCGCCCGGGGCGGGGAGACGCGGTACACCTCTTCCAGCTCCCGCCGGGCCTGTTTTGCCGTTTTTCCCGCCAGCATGGCGCGGGTGGGCAGCTTCACGGGCCGCACCCCGGTGAGGGACCCCCAGGGCAGCTCATACCCCAGCAAGGCCGTTCCGGCCTGGTAAAACGCCTGCTTCAGGGCGTGGGAGACGGTGTGGTACACCTGCTCCTGCGCTTCGTCCAGCTTGTCCGACGGGAAGCGCGCCACGCCGTTCCGATGCTGGCCGTCCAGCTTGACCAGCACGCTGACACTGGCCTTCGTCCTCCCCCGGCTGAGACCGATGAGAATACCCTGGCTGCCCCCCATGTCAGGGGGCATCGTCTCCGGGTACTCCGGCTTCTCCCCGGGAAACAGGGTCAGCAGCATCTGCTCCGTGGGGAAGCGGTACCGTTCCGGGCTCCAGGGCCAGTTGTGTTCGGCGAACCAGATTCTCATGTCAGCGGCTCATGGCGGCCTTGAGGCAGTAGTTGGTCTCGCGCTCCCGCTCCAAAGTGGAACGGCCCTCGTGGCCGGGAAGGACCAGATAGTCCCCCTCCAACTGGCCCAGCCGCTTTAGAGAACGCATGATGACGGCCTCGTCGCCGCCAGGCAGGTCGGTGCGGCCCATGGACCCGGCAAACAGGGTGTCTCCGGTGAACAGCACGTCCTCCGCCCGCAGGGTCACGGAACCGGGGGTGTGGCCGGGGGTTTCCAAAACCTCCACATCAATTCCGGCAACGTTTATCACGTCACCCTCTTTATAGGGTGTGATATCCCCATAAGAACGGACGGTGGGGTAATTCTCTCCAAAAATGCGGGCGGAGTCCCCCCCGCCCAGGTCGGCGGGGTGGCAGTAGACGGGCAGGTCGGGCCACTCCTCCCGCAGACCGGGGATGCCCAGGATGTGGTCAAAGTGGCCGTGGGTCAGGAGGACGGCTTCCGCCTCCAGTCCCTTGTCCACCAGCCAGCGGGCCACCTGCTCTCCCTGGTCGCCGGGGTCTACGACGCCGCACTTGTAAGCGCCCTCCTTGCGGAAAATATAGCAGTTGGTGCCGATCTGGCCAAGTCTTAATACGCTGATTTCCATAACATCACCTCATCAGTTCCTTTTCAATCAAACAATTTGCAATCTCGAAGGCTTTTACTCTTCTTTTTGCTAACGTAATTTGAGATTTATAGTTCTCCACATTTTCTTTTGCTTCCAGAGTCTTAATTGTTTCCCCCAACTTGTGCAAGGTTGAATCAATCTGCCGTTTCGCCTGCGTCAAATCATCTTTTGTATATTCCACTCGTTAACCCCCATATCCCAGTTTGAAAAAGGCCCCCGGCAATGCCGGGGGCCTTTTTATCATTATAACTCCTGTGTCGTCACCGGGCTAAAAGTTTCTTTTTTCCTACTTTTCCTCTACAAAGAAAAAATAGGTTACATCTTGCCAGGGTCGTAGGCAACCACCGTGCGGCGGTTGGGCTCGGTTCCGGTGGAGAAGGTGGACACGCCGGGGTAATCCTGCAACGCGGTGTGGATCACGTGCCGCTCGTAGGCGTTCATGGCCTCCAGAGTGATGTTCCGGCGGTACTTGACCACCTTGCCCGCCGTTTTACGGGCCAGACGGTTCAAGGACTCCTCCCGGCGGGCCCGATAGCCCTCGGCGTCCACATGAATCCGCACCCGGTGGCTCCGTCCCCGGTTGACCGCATAGCCCGTCAACTGCTGGACGGCGTCCAGTGTCTCCCCCCGGTGGCCGATGAGAGCGCCCATATTCTCGCCCTCCAGCACCACCTGGTATGTGTCGCCGTCCCGAGTGACTAGGGGCTTGGCCTCCACGCCCATGTGCTCAAACAGCCCGGTCTGGAACTTTACAATGGCCGCGGCTACATCGTCGTCCACCAGCTCACCCTTGGGGGCGGCGGGCTGGGGCCTCGGCTCCGCCCGGGGCGGGGCTGGGCGCTCCATGCGGGGCGCAGACCTCTCTGCCTTGGGCGCGGGGGCGGATTTTTCCTCCACAACAGGAGGCACGGGGGCAGGCTCCGGCTCGTCCGGGGCTTCATAGGTCAGCTTCACCTTGGCGGGTACGGAACCGATGCCCAAAAAGCCGGTCTTGCCCCGCTCCAAAATTTCCACAGAGACGTCGTCCCGATCCATGCCCAGATAGGCCAGCCCCTTGGCAATGGCCTCGTCCTCCGTCTTGGCGGTAAATTCCATATATTTCAGCACAAAACTGCACTCCTTTGTCAGGTGTTGAATGGAAATTGGTTTTTATCAGCTCTCTTCGTTGTTCTCGTCCTCGGCGTAGGCTTCCTCATAGTCCCCTTCATCCTCCAGCCTGGCCTGAACCGTCATTTCAGACTCCGCGGCGACAAATTCCTGAGCGGCCTTGCCCTTCTCCGCGGCCTCTGCCTGGGCGGCAAGCTCTGGGTTGGACTCGGCCACGATCTGCTTTTCCTCCTCGGTCAGCGGCTTAGGCTCCTCCTTCTCAGCCTTGGCGGGGCCGTTGGGGTCCCAGTAGGGGGTGACGGGGTAACGGTTGGGGTCGTAGGCCCGGCCACGGGCATAGGCCCGCAGGCCCTCTCGGCTGGCGGACTTGTCTACGCCCGGCTCCTGCTGTTTCTTCTTCTGGTGGGCCTTCTTGGGGTCCTTGCCGGCGGCGATGGCGGCGGCCTTCTTCTCAGCGGCGATGCGGCGGCGCTCCTTCTCGGCCTCCTTGGCCTTGGCGGCCTGCTCAGCCATCTCGATCTGGGCGGCCTCGTAGTCCTTGCGCAGCAGCTTGCCGCAGATGATCTCCTGCACCATGCCCAGGATAGAGTTGGCAATCCAGTAGATACACATACCGGCGGGCAGGGCAAAGCCAATCCACAACGACATGAGAGGGCCCATGAGAATCAGGGAAATATTCATCTTGGGGGCCTGCTGGTCCTTGTTCATCACATTGGTTTTCTGGGTGACCAGCATGGTGACCACGGACAGCAGCGCCGAAATCACCGGCAGCAGGAACAGGCCAAAGGACTCCCAGCTGATGCCGTCTTTCCAAAACATAAGCTGGGGCACCTGGGACAGGTCAATGCCGAAGAAGTCAAAGTTGATGATGAACACGCCGGCGGCGGCAGAGGCTCCGACAGCGGTTTTTGCGGCTTCCAGATTGCTGGTGTTCAGCATGGAGGCCAGGATCAGCTCGTTGGAACCGCCGATGGTGAAGTCAGTCCAGCCCACGGCGGTGGCCACGGCTTTCACTGCGTCCTCAGTCAGCCACATCATGTACTTCAAGGGGCGGCGGATGATGGCGTACAGGGGATACAGGATAATCAGGGGGATCATCTGCCAGCCGCAGCCGCTCATGGGGCTGACGTTGTTCTCGGTGTAGAATTTCTGAATCTCCAGGTTGTACTTCTCTTTGTCATTGCCGCAGCGCTTCTGGATCTCTTGAAGCTGGCCGTTGATTACGTTCATCTTGATCACGCCCTTTTTGCCCTTTAGATTCAAGGGGAACAGCACGACCTTGATGACGATGGTGAACAGGAACAGCGCGATGCCGTAGCTGTTGAACACATCACAAAACAGCTTTAGCAGCCAGCTGAACGGGGTCATGAGTATTTGCCAAATATCCATGTTTGGCCTCCTACAATTTTCGGATTTTCCTTGGGGGCACTGGGTCGTAAATGAAGGACTGTTCCTTGTGGAAAGGGTGGCAGCGCATGACGCGCCACAGGGCCAGAGCCCCGCCCTTTAAGGCCCCGTGGACCTCCACCGCCTCCAGCGCGTAGGTGGAGCAGGTGGGGATAAACCGGCAGCAGGGGGGACGGTAGGGCGAAATGTCCCGGCGGTACCAGCGAATCAGGGCCAGCAGCAGGCGCTTCATTGCCTTCCTTCCTTTTTCAACAGATCCAGCTTGTCCGCCAGCTTGAGAAAGGATTTCTCCAACTGGTGGTAATCGCTGAAGGCCGCCCGGACCCGGGCCACCACCACCACGTCCAAGCCAGCCTTGAGCTTGTCCTCGTTGAGGCGGTAGATCTCCCGCAGACGGCGGCGCACCCGGTTGCGGACCACGGCGTGGCCCAGTTTGGTGGACACGGTAAAGCCCAGACGGTTGCCCTTCTGTCCGTTGTGACGGGCATAGAGAGCCAAGCGGCCGTCGGCGGCGGTCTTGCCCTTATTGTATGCCCGACGGAACAGATGGTTTTCCTTCAGCGATGTGGTTTTCTTCATAGAGACCTCCAAAGGCCGCAAAACTGGTTAAAACGCGGCCTTACGCCCCCAAAAGGGCACGTTTGCGGCTGTTGTCACGCTGCGCCTGCTCGCGACGGCTCCACGCTTCTCAGAATAAACGGACGTAGGGGCGAGGGAAATCTTCCCGCGCCCCGGTCGTATCGTTATCCCGATGTGTGCGCCATCAGTGGCTCAGGCGGACGCGGCCCTTCGCGCGGCGGCGGGCCAAGACCTTACGGCCGTTGGCGGTAGCCATACGCTGACGGAAACCGTGGACCTTGGAGCGCTGGCGTTTTTTGGGCTGATAGGTACGCTTCATGCGGGAACACCTCCTGTATGATTTTGCACGTCGCCCCGCCCGGGCCGACGCACTCCACAACGCCTTAATAAGGCGCGGTTGGCTGATATTGCGCGCAAATCACGCTTCTTGTGATTATACCTTGATTTTTTCCAACTGTCAACAACAAATCGGCAATATTCTTTTTTCTTCTGCTTCACACAAGATATTGTATTTCCTCTCCGTCAAGTGCCTATTTTGTCAAAAAATCTATGGGGTTTCTCCATACTATTATATAAAAGAATTGGGAAAAACTCTTGTACACCTTTTCCTTTTTTGGTATAATTGATTAGTTATTTATTTTGAAATTTTAGGAGGCTGCTGCCCATGAAATCGGCTGCCGACGTCTGGGAAAAAGTAAAAAGCCTGATGGAAGGCAGTATGACCGCCGTGTCCATCGATACCTGGTTCGGCGACGTGGAGGCCGTCGCCCTGGAGGACACCCGGCTGGTGCTGTGCGTGCCCACTGATTTCAAGCGGAATATCATTCGCACCCGGTTTCAGTCCGGAGTGGAGGCGGCGCTGAAGGAGTTGTTCTCCTTCGACGTGGACGTAACCCTGCTGCTGCCCGAGGAACGGGACGCCTATGCCCATCAGGCCACCGCGCCCAGCGCCGGCCGGGAAGAGTCGGACCGGTATACCTTTGAGCGTTTTGTAGTGGGCTCTACCAACCGGTTTGCCTACACCGCCGCCCAGAAGGTGGCGGAGGAGCCCGGAGGAGCCTACAATCCGCTGTTCATTTATGGACAGTCTGGACTGGGGAAAACCCACCTGCTCCACGCCATTGCCAACCGGGTGAGGCAGCTGCGGCCCGGATACCGCATTCTTTACGTCCAGAGTGAAGACTTTGTAAATGAGCTGATCGGCAATCTGCGGCGGGGCATTGATATGCAGGGTTTCCGGGACAAATACCGGCAGGTCGATCTGTTCTTGATGGACGATGTGCAGTTTATCGCGGGGAAGGATTCCAGCGAAGAGGAGCTGTTTCATACCTTTAATACCCTGTATGAGCAGAAAAAGCAGATTGTGTTTACCTCCGACCGTCCGCCCCATGAGATGTTGCGATTGGAACAGCGTCTAAAAACCCGGTTTGAGCAGGGCCTGCCCGCTGATATCCAGCCTCCGGATTATGAAACTCGTGTTGCATTGTTGAAAAATAAGTCGCTGGAGCGCGGCATTTCGCTGCCTGAGCCGGTACTGTCCTATGTGGCGGAAAATATTACCTCCAACGTCCGGCAGATCGAGGGCGTGGTTAACAAGATCATGGCTTTCCAGGAGCTGATGGGCGCGCAGGTGGATGTGGAGACCACCATTCGGGCAGTACGGGACATCCTTAGAGCAAAAGAAAACTTTTTGCCCTCTGCGGATACGATTATCCAGGAGGTAGCCCGGTTTTATGAGCTGGACGCCTCCGCTATTCGGGGACAGAGCCAGAATAAAGAGATCAGCACAGCACGAAACGTCGCTATGTACATCATTCGAGAGATGACGCAGCTGTCGTTGGCTGAGATTGGCCAGCAGTTTGGTGGCAGGCATCACTCCACGGTTCTCAACTCAATCAATCGAGTGGAGAAAATGATGAAAACTCAGCCAGAGCTGATGGAAATTATCCGCGATATTACCAACGCAGTTAATTCCGCCTATTAAGGGCTATGCCCTCCGGGAGTTGCTTTTTCCACACGGGAAAAGTAACCAAAAAGACGCTTAGAGGCTATCCCTTCGAATGAACACAGCCCAAAGGGAATCCGCGTCCATAGTCGGGCTACCCCCTAAGAACCCTTATTTTACGGGAGAACTCGATTCGCTTTGGTTGATAACGGCGCTCCCTTTACCTCTGTTCGCACTTAAAACATTCTTTGTCGGTCTCTCTGCCTGAACGCGGGGTTCACGCACGGTGAATAGGGCCCCGCCCTTAAATCCACCACAAACTTCCACAATTCTGTTAGCTGTGGTGTTAAAGGTTGTGGAACTCCAAAATCAGTGCTTTTCCATACAGGAAGCTGTGCATATTTTGTGAAACCTGCTGTTGACGCTCAAAGCCCTGAAAATCCAATGTTTTCAAAGTTTTCCACATTCTCCGCGGCCCCTACGAACTACTACGATTTTATAACCTTCCTCTCCCTGCTGAGGAAGGAGAAAGGAACTTGATATGAAATTTTCCTGTGAAAAAGTAGTCCTTCAATCCGCCGTTACTACCGCCGGGCGAGTTGTTGCAACGAAAAGCTCAATTCAAGCCCTAGAAGGTATCCTTATCGAAGCAGATCAAGACAACCTAAGTCTTAGCGGCTATAACCTGGAAACCGGAATTACTACCAAGGTATCCGCAGACGTTACCGAAGAAGGCGCTATTGTCCTGTCTGCTCGACTATTCGGCGAAATACTCCGCCGTATGCCCGACGACATGGTCTCCATCAGCACCGAAAACTATTCTGTTCACATCCAAGGCGGTCCCACCTCCTACGATATCATGGGCAGTAGTGACGAGGATTTTCCTGAACTTCCCTCCGTTGACGATGGAAACAGCCTTTCCATCACCCAAAGCAACCTGCGCTCCATGATTAGTCAAACCACGTTTGCTGTCAGTGACAATGAGAGCCGTCCCATCCACACTGGAGCTCTATTTGAAATCGACGATCAGGAGTTGACCGTCGTAGCCGTCGATGGCTACCGCCTGGCCCTTCGCCGAGAAAAGCTGCTCAGTCAGGATGGCGCGGAAAAACTGTCCTTCGTCGTTCCCGGCGCGGCACTGAAAGAAGTGGAAAAAATTTGCATTGACTCTGACGAACCCGTAACCGTCATCCAGGGTGACCGCCATGTCACCTTTGAAATCGGCGGTACCCTGCTGGTGGCCCGGCGGCTGGAAGGCGAGTTCCTCAATTACCGCCAGACCATTCCCCAGAACAACGCCATTATTTTGGAAGCCAACACCTCTGATCTCCAACGCTCCATTGACCGGGCTTCCCTCATCATCAACGACAAGCTAAAAAGCCCCTTGCGCTGTAAATTTGAAGACGGTTCCCTATCCATCTCCTCCAAAACCGCCATGGGCTCCGCCTTTGACCGCTGTCCCATCTCCGGTGACGGAAAAGGGCTGGAAATCGGCTTCAACAACCGCTTCCTAATGGACGCGGTAAAAGCCGCCCCCGCCGACCAGGTGCGGCTGGAGTTAAATACCGCCACCTCTCCCTGTCTGGTCATTCCCAAGGAAGGGGAGAAGAACAACTTCCTTTATATGGTATTGCCCGTCCGTTTGCGGGCATCGGAGTGATTTCAATGAGTGAAGAACACGTTAAAATTAACACGGAGTTTATCAAATTAGAGGCTCTGCTAAAATTCGCAGGTACAGTGGAAACTGGTGGCGAGGCCAAGATAGCCATCCAGAACGGCGAGGTTAAGGTAAACGGCGAAATCTGCACCATGCGAGGAAAAAAGCTCCGCACTGGCGACCGTGTTGAGTTGGACAGTCAAGTCCTGATTGTCGAATGACCATTGACCAGATTACCCTGAACTCCTTTCGGAGCTATGTTCACCTTGAGGCGGACTTTGACCCCCGTGTAAATGTCATCGTTGGGGAAAACGCCCAAGGCAAAACTAATCTGCTGGAGTCCATCGCTTACCTGTCCTCAGCCTCCTCTCACCGGGCCCGGTACGACCGGGAGCTGATCCGGCACGGAGACGACCATGCTTTTCTCAAAGGAAAGGTGTCCAACCGAGGTAGGACCTTTATTTTAGAAGCGGACCTGAACCGGGGTATGCGCCGCCAGCTTCGCTCCAACGGGGTGAAGCTGAAAACGGCGGGGGAGCTGTCCGGTTTATTGAACACTGTACTGTTTTGTCCAGAGGATCTGTACCTCATTCGAGAGGGGGCAGAAGCTAGGCGGCGGTTTTTGGACAGCTGCATCTGCCAGCTCCGGCCCCGCTACACCCAGGCCCTAGCGGAATATAAGCGCCTGCACCAGCACAAGACCCGCATTCTAAAGGACAGCGGTGAGCGTCCCGATCTGCTGGATACGCTGGATGACTTTTCTTTGCGGATGGCCCAGTGCGGGGCAATCATCATCCATTACCGGGCCCACTTTATTAGGCGCCTGGTGGAGACGGCCCCCGCCATCCATATGGACTGCTCTGGGGGAAGAGAAAAGCTGGAGCTGCGATATGAGACGGTGTCTACCGTCACCGACCCAGAGGCTGGTCCAAAGATTCTTTTTCCACAGCTGATGGCCCATCAGGAGAGCCATCGAAGGGCGGAAATTGAATCCAAAAGCTGCCTATCCGGTCCACACAAGGATGAAATCGCAGTGGACATCAACGGAAGCTCCGCCAAGGCCTACGCTTCTCAGGGCCAGACCCGAACGGCAGCATTGGCGCTGAAGCTGGCGGCGCGGGACATCTTCCGTCAGGAGACGGAGGAGTGGCCTGTCCTTTTGCTGGACGACGTACTCAGTGAACTGGACGCCCGGCGGCAGGAGTTTGTTTTGAATCGCATTACCTCCGGCCAGGTATTTATCACCTGCTGTGAAGAGGAGAAGCTTGCCAGACTAAAAGACGGCAAGGCGTTTCGCATCAAAGACGGAACGCTGCTTTGATATAAAACGCACAACCCGCCGATCGGTCCGCCCACTGAGGCGCAGAAAAACAGACAATCGAACGCCCCAATGACCAAACACCGGCGGCAGCACAACTGGAAGCACCTGCGTCGAAAGCACCACGCGCCGGAATAAACAACCCACGCCGCGTATAGGGCTCTCCCGTAAAGGGGGGTTCTTAGGGGGTACTCCCCCTAAGTGTGTCTTTGGTTACTTTCTGCACAAGCAGAAAGCAACACCCCCCGCAGGGCCTTGCCAGATTAAGGAGGTGTGGAGGTGTACCTTCACTTAGGCCAAAACGTCATGGTGCGCAGCCAAGACGTGATCGGCATATTCGACCTGGACAACACCACCTGGTCCTTCCGCACCCGCCGCTTTCTGGAGCGGGAGGAACAGGAGGGCAGAGTGGACGCTGTAGGCGATGATCTGCCCCGCTCCTTCGTCCTGGCCAACGACCGGGAGGGAATCCCAAGAATCTATCTGACCCCACTTTCCCCAGCGGCCCTGTCTGCCCGTGGGTCGCGAAACAGCTTTGAATAAAACAGGAGGATATCACATGAAATCCATCGAATACCTGTGGAAGAACCGCCGCCGTACACGGACTACTGAGGTGTTGGGCAAGAAGGGCGGTAGATCCACGGCGAGAACGTCGACTATGAGCTGGACTAATTAAGAACTTAGCGGAGGAACATCATGTCAGAAGAACGTAATGAATTAAATGAACTGAACACCACCCAGGTGGAGCATGAGTATGGAGCATCCGAGATCCAGGTACTGGAGGGCCTTGAGGCCGTCCGAAAGCGCCCTGGTATGTATATCGGGTCCACATCCAGCTCCGGCCTGCACCACCTGGTATATGAAATCGTAGACAACGCCATCGACGAGGCCTTGGCAGGGTACTGTGACTACATCACCGTGGAGATTATGGACGGCGATGTCATCCGCGTCACCGACAATGGCCGCGGCGTCCCCGTGGACATTCAAGCTCAGACCGGACGGCCCGCTCTGGAGGTGGTCTATACCGTCCTCCACGCCGGCGGCAAGTTCGGCGGCGGCGGGTATAAGGTTTCCGGCGGCCTCCACGGCGTGGGCGGCAGCGTGGTCAACGCCCTGTCCGAGTGGATGGAGGTGCGGGTCCACAAGAACGGGCAGATCTATGAGGTCAAGTTCTCCCGGGGAAATATGACCCAGGAAATGACCGTCATCGGGACCACTGACAAGACAGGCACTGAGGTGGTTTTCAAACCGGATCCCGAGATGTTCGAGGATACGATATACGACTACGAGACCCTCCACCGCCGTATGCGGGAGCAGGCGTTTTTGAACGCTGGCGTGCGCATTTTGATGGCTGACCGCCGACCCGGACAGGAGCAGGAGGAGTCCATGCACTATGAGGGCGGCATCCGGGAGTTCGTCACCTTCATCAACCAGAACAAGACCCCGCTCCACGAGCAAGTCATCTATATGGCTGGCTCCAAGGACGACTCTATGGCGGAAATTGCCATGCAGTACTGCGAGGACAGCTATAATGAGATCATCGTATCCTTTGCCAACAACGTCCACACCCCAGAGGGCGGTATGCACGAGGAGGGCTTGAAGCGCGCCCTGACCACCGTGCTCAATGCCTACGGCAAAAAGGCCAAGATCTTAAAAGACGAGGAAAAGGTTTCTGGCGAGGACTGCCGGGAGGGTTTGACCTGCGTCATCTCTGTCAAGCTGACCGAGGCCCAGTTTGAGGGCCAGACTAAGGCCAAGCTGGGCAATAGCGAAATGCGCACCCTAGTCAATAACGTAGTGTCGGACAAGCTGGAGCAATTCCTGGAGGAGAATCCAGCTGTTGGCAAGGCCATTTTGGACAAAGCAGTTATGGCCAGCCGGGCCAGAGAGGCCGCCCGGAAGGCCAGGGAGTCGGTGCGCCGCAAGACGGCTTTGGAGTCCGGCCAGATGCCGGACAAGCTCCAGGACTGCAATGAGCGGGACCCGGCCCTATGCGAGCTGTATATCGTCGAGGGCGATTCCGCCGCAGGCTCGGCCATCGACGGCCGGGACAGCCGGTTCCAAGCCATCCTTGCCATGTGGGGCAAGATGCTCAACGTGGAAAAAGCCAGGGCCGACAAAATCTATGGCAACGACAAGCTCTATCCCCTAGTGCTGGGCCTGGGCGCGGGAATTGGAGAAGAGTTCAACCTGGAAAAACTACGCTATCACAAAATCATTATCATGTCCGATGCCGATGTGGACGGCGCCCATATCCGCACCCTGCTTTTGACCTTCTTCTTCCGCTATATGCGGCCCCTGATCGAGAAGGGCTATGTCTACTCCGCCGTTCCGCCGCTGTATAAGATCACCCGGGGCAAGACCACCCGCGTGGCCTACACCGTCCCGGAGCGGGACAAGATTTCTGCCGAGATGCGCGGGGACAACCCCAACGCCAAGGTGGACATCAACCGCTTCAAGGGCCTGGGCGAAATGGACCCCGAGGAGCTGTGGGAGACTACCATGGACCCGGAGCGCCGCACCCTGCGCCGGATCACCCTGGAGGACGCGGTGGCGGCGGACCGGATCTTTACCATCCTCATGGGCGAAAAGGTGGAGCCCCGGAAGGAATGGATTGAGGAAAACGCCAAGTACGCCCTGAACGTGGATTATTGAGGAGGTGACGCAAAATGGGTCACAATAGAAGCTATAAGCCGGAGGATATCGCCTTCCCCAATCAAGTCATCACCCAGTCTGAGCTGGTCAAGGAGATGACTGAGAGCTACAAGGATTACGCCATGAGCGTCATCGTAGGCCGCGCCCTGCCCGACGTGCGGGACGGTCTGAAGCCCGTCCATCGCCGGATCCTGTACTCCATGTATGAGAGCGGGTTGAGCTCCGACAAGCCCTTCAAGAAGTCCGCCACCTGCGTGGGCGACGTGATGGGCCACTACCACCCCCACGGCGACGCCTCCATTTATGACGCCGTGGTCCGCCTGGCCCAGAAGTTCTCCATGCGCTGTCCCCTGGTGGAGGGCCACGGCAACTTCGGCAACGTTGACGGCGATCCCCCTGCCGCCCCCCGTTATACCGAGGCCCGCCTGTCCAAGCTCTCCAACGAGATGCTCCGGGACATCGACAAGGATACTGTGGATTGGGACCCCAATTACGATGAAAGCCGGCTGGAGCCGAAGGTTCTTCCCAGCCGGTTCCCCAACCTGCTGGTGAACGGCTCCAACGGCATCGCCGTAGGCATGGCCACCAATATCCCGCCCCACAACCTGCGGGAGGTCATCGACGCCACCATCTGCGTACTGGACAACGAACACGCCACCCTCTCCGACCTGATGGAGCACATCAAGGGCCCGGACTTTCCCACCCGCGGCATCATCATGGGCCGGTCAGGCATCCGGGCCGCCTATGCCACCGGACGGGGCAAGATTGTCCTGCGGGCCCGCACCGAGTTCGAGGAGTTTGGCAAGGACCGTGTCCGCATTATCGTGTCCGAACTGCCCTATCAGGTGAACAAACGCCAGCTGATCCGCAATATCGCCGACCAGGTGAAGGATAAACGTCTGGAGGGCATTTCCGACCTGCGGGACGAGACCGACCGCAACGGTATGCGCATTGTCATCGAGCTGAAAAAAGACGCCAACCCCCAGGTGGTGCTGAATAAGCTGTTCAAGCAGACCGCCATGCAGTCCAATTTTTCCGCAATTATGTTGGCGCTGGTGGACAACCAGAAGCAGCCCCGCATTCTGTCCCTGCGAAACATCCTGGACGAGTACATTGCTTTCCAGGAGCAGGTTATCCGCCGCCGCACCGAATACGACCTGAAAAAGGCCCAGGAGCGGGCCCACCTGTTGGAGGGCCTGATTGTTGCCCAGGACAACATCGACGAGGTCATCCGCATTATCCGCACCAGTTACGACGACGCTAAGGAGCGGTTGATGGAGCGCTTCGGTCTGGACGAGGTCCAGACCCAGGCCATTTTGGAAATGCAATTGCGCCGTTTGCAGGGCCTGGACCGGGAGAAGCTGGAGAACGAGTACAAAGAGCTGGAAAAAAAGATCGCCTATTATAACGAGCTTCTGGCCGACGCGGAAAAGCTCAAGGGTGTGCTCCGGGATGAGCTCATTGCCATCCGAGACAAGTACGGAGACGACCGGGTCACCGAGATCCAGGACGTGGCGGATGAAATCGACATTGAGGACTTGATTGAGGAGGAGCAGTCCGTCTTTACCATGACGGCCAACGGTTATATCAAGCGCACCTCCGCCAGCGAGTACGCCGCTCAGGGCAAGGGCGGCATGGGTAAGAAGGGCATGGCTACCCGAGAAGAGGACTACGTGAACACTGTGTTCACCGCCTCTACTCATGACTATATCCTGTTCTTTACCGACAAGGGCCGGGTGTTCCGCAAGAAGGGGTATGAAATTCCGGAGGCAGGCCGCACTGCACGGGGTACCAATATCGTCAACGTACTCCAGGTGGAGTCTGGGGAAAAGGTGGCGGTCATGATTCACACCCGCGATATCCACGAGGGCGAGGAGTCCCGCTATCTGACCATGTTTACCCGGAACGGTACTGTGAAACGGCTGGACGCCTCTGCTTTGAAGAACCTGCGCAACAATGGCCTGCGGGTTATCCTGCTGGACGAGGGCGATGAACTTATCGAGGTGAGGGAGACGGACGGCCATCAAAACCTGTTCATCGCCACACACAACGGTATGGCGGTGGTCTTTGAGGAGAACCGGGTCCGTCCCACCGGGCGTAATTCCATGGGCGTCCGGGGCATAAAGCTGCGGGAGGGAGACTATGTGGTGGCCGCCGCCCGGGCCAAGACGGGGAAGGCGGTGCTCACCATCACCGAGAACGGCTATGGCAAGCGCTCCCCGGTGGAGGACTACCGGGTCACCGACCGCGGCGCCTACGGCATCAAAAACTACGGCCTCACCGACAAAACCGGGCCTGTGGTGGGCGTCAAGGTGGTGGATGGCAGTGAGGACTTGCTGCTGGTCACCCAGTCCGGTACGCTGATCCGCACCGACGTGGACGCGATCCGTATGGTGGGCCGGGCTAGTCAGGGCGTTATTGTCATGCGGTTCAAGGAAGAGGGAGACAAGGTGGTTGCCATGTCTCTGGCGGAGAAGGAGCCTGGAGACAACACAGAGGCCCCGGAGGCAGAAAACGAAACAACTGTGGAAGCTGTTGAAACAGATGCGGCTGAGACAGAAAAATAAGAGAAACGGACAGGTCATTGACCTGTCCGTTTTTTAATCCTTGAACTCAAATAGCTTGTATAAAGGAATGTTAAGAACTTTTGCGACGTCGATCAGCGTATCGACACTGCATCCTGCGGCACCGCTTTCAAACCTTTGTACGTGATTGCGGCTTAAATTGCAGGCTTCAGCCAGTTGATCTTGAGTCAAACTCTGTTCTTTCCGATAATGTAAAATATTCAGCCCAATTTTTACCCATACGTCATAGTGTTTGACTTGCATGATTATCACCTTGCATATATTCTACTCAAAGATTGTCACAAAATATGCAAAGGTAAAAATGTCAAATACAATGTTAAAAGTGGTAAATAAGAATTTAATATGGAAACTCACTCACACTTTTACCGCCCTTAACTGCGTTTAACAGCCTCTAATCTTGATGTTTAGGAAACAGTTAAGGGCGGTAAACAGTCGTTAAGTGTGGGCAGTTCGCACATCATTTCTGTACCGCTCCTATACTCGCACTCCTACATTTCCGAAGGTTGCATATTTTAACTACAGCGAGGGTAAGGTTGCCGATGCATATGCAAAATGGCGTGCAGCTCAGAAAGGGACCTTGCTCCACGCTTTTGCGGCGCAATGCATCATCCTCGGCCAAAAGCTCCCAAGGTCTGACAAGACCCTAAATATGTATGTCAACGATGCTATCGGCTATAAGATGACGCCCGAACAGGTGCTCTATTATTCGCCGAATTGTTTTGGCACTGCTGACACTATTTCATTTAGAAACAACTTTCTCCGCATGGGCGCTTTACTTCTATTCTTAACAGTTCGCTTAACAATTGTCTAACCCTGGAAGCCAATATTGACCAAACTGGTCGGGCATTTTTCCAGGACGTGGTCATGTCCATGTTGGACGAGGGTTGTGTAGCGATTGTTCCGGTTGACACAGACACAGATATTGATCCAGACACTGGTTCGTTCAAAATCGAGACGATGCGTACCGGACAAGTTTTGGAATGGTATCCGAAACATGTGAAAGTCCGTGTTTACAACGATCGAACTGGCGAGAAAGAAAACGTCATTGTGCCAAAGAGTGCAGTGGCTATCGTGGAGAATCCTTTCTACGCCGTGATGAATGCCCCCAACTCCACACTACAAAGGTTGATTCGGAAGCTCAATATTTTGGATGCGATTGATGAGCAAAGTGGTTCCGGAAAACTCAACCTCATCATTCAACTTCCGTATGTCATCAAGACGGAAGCAAGGCGTCAACAGGCGGAGAACCGCCGTAAAGATATCGAGGAGCAGTTGGCCGGCTCCAAATACGGTGTCGCTTACACTGATGGCACAGAACATGTGGTTCAGTTGAATCGGCCCGTCGACAACAACCTGATGTCGCAGATTGAGTACCTGACGAGCATGCTTTACAGCCAGTTAGGACTCACCCAAAGCATTATGGATGGCTCTGCCGACGATAAGACAATGCTGAACTATATGAGTCGAATCATCGAACCGATTCTCTCAGCCATTGTTGACGAAATGAAGAGGAAGTTCCTCACGAAGACCGCTCGGTCACAGAGGCAGTCGATCCTGTTCTTCAGAGATCCGTTCAAGCTGGTGCCTGTAAACGAAATTGCTGAAATTGCTGACAAAATGACTCGCAATGAGATCATGACCTCGAATGAGATCCGGCAGAAGATCGGCATGACGCCGTCGAAGGACCCGAAGGCGGATGAACTCAGGAACAGCAACTTGAGTGCGCCGAAAGAGGAATCGACCAAAACATCAACTCAAAAGGAGGAAGAAGTTCAAAATGGATCTGAAGTATGACTTTAGTGGCTGGGCAACCCGAAATGATCTGGTCTGCGCTGATGGACGGACTATTCGGAAGGATGCCTTCGCACACTGCGATGGGGCTAAGGTTCCTCTGGTCTGGAACCACAAGCATGATGAACCCACCAATGTTCTTGGCCATGCGATTCTGGAGAACCGGCAGGACGGTGTTTATGCCTATTGCTCCTTCAATAATACGGAGGAGGGCAAGGCGGCCAAGGAGCTCGTTCAGCACGGAGATATCGCATCGCTGTCCATCTATGCCAATGGGCTCAAACAGAGCCGTACCAAGGATGTTACGCATGGGGATATCAAAGAGGTCAGCCTCGTGATTGCTGGAGCAAATCCTGGCGCTTTTATCGACTTTGTCGATATGGCCCATGGTGAGGGGGGTGAGCAGGAGGTCATCCTTTCCGCTTACGAACCCATCAGCCTTTTCCATTCCAGCGAAAAGCCGCCCCTTGTTCCCAAGAAGAAGGATAATCCTGAGGAGAAGCCTAAGGAGGAGCCGAAGCCTAAGGAGGAGCCGAAGCCTAAGGAGGAGCCTGGAGCCAACAAAGAAAAGACCGTCGATGAAATCGTCGCAACTATGAATGACGATCAGAAGGCCGCTACGATGGCACTGGTCGCAGCCGCCCTTGAAGCCAAGGATGAGGGCGAGGGGGACGATGGTGACCCCGACAACAAATCTGATAACAATAAGGGAGGTAACTCTACCATGAAGCACAATGTTTTCGACAAGGACGAGACTAAGGATACCGTCCTGAGCCATGCTGCTCAGGGTGAGATTCTCGCTCTGGCCAAACAGAACAGCGTGGGCACCTTTAAGAATGCTCTCAGCATCTACATGGAGCAGAATGAGGAGACTGATATTTGAGGGAAGGGGGAATAGGACATGTTGTATCGTACTCTGAAGCGCATGATCGAGCGCGGCCAGACCGAGGGCATCGAAACCAAGCTGGACATCTTCTACGCTGCCGGCAAGATCTCCGAGGCTGAGTATTCCGAGCTCACCGCTATGCTGAGCGGCAATCCTGCCTGATGCTCACACAGAGCTTGAAGTAGCAGGAGGTGACAGATATGGACGGGGATTACGTTTCTCGCCATGAGCATGAGGAGTTCCGCCGAAGCATGGAAAGCGAAAACAAGCGGTTGGAGGAAGAAAACGACCGCCAAAATCATCGCCTGAATGCTTTGGAAGAGACCATCAAGCAGGTTGCCGCAATTAGCACATCTGTGGAGAAGCTGGCTCTGAACATGGAGAACATGTTGAAAGAGCAGGTGTCTCAGGGACAACGTTTGGCGACGTTGGAGAACCGAGATGGAGAAATGTGGCGGAAGGCCGTAGGTTATGTCATGACCACCATCATCAGCATTGTGGTTGGTTACATCTTTGCACAGCTTAAGATGAAAGGAGGCTGAGTTATGCGTATCAAAGCCCAGCAGGGGCCGGCCCCTGCGGTTATTGAACCCGCTGAGACTTTCTCCAAGGATGTAGAGGAGCCTGTCGAAGAGATTGCCCCATCCGAACCCCCTATTCAAAAGCCTGAGAAGAAGTGGACCACTATGAAACTCATTGTGTTGCTCTGCCTGTTCAATGGATTTGCTTGGGTGTGGTGCAGTTACATCCTGGCATGGATGGGTAAAGAGCAGATTGCTGAAAGTCTGTCTCAAGTGGCTCTCACAGAGATCATCGGGGTTGTGCTGGTGTATGCGGTCAAGTCCGTTTTCGAGAATCTGAGCAAGAACAATTCATGGCCGGATAAGCCCGGCTCGGACCTTCCCGACGGGGTGGAATAATAAGAGGAGGAATTATCGTGAAAAAACCGAACCCCATGGATAAGTTGAACACTATTCAGAAGCGCAACAATCTGAACACTGTGTACCGTGATGGGCCGCGCGGCCCTGGCGGCGCCTACCACGATTATGTGGTGTCTTTCGGCGGTGGTCTGCCGGAGAGCGAGGATGATATGGTTCGCATCCAGTTCCAGTGCGGTCCGCGCACGGACTCGACTTCGAGAAAGGGTGTGTCCAACGCCGATCTGCTGGAAATCGTGCGTGACCAGTTGCGTGCTTTCCAGGCTGGGGAGTTTTCCTGCCGGGAGAATGCCTGTGCTTTGACGCACATTGAGGAAGCTCTGATGTGGCTGAATCGCAGGGCCGAGGATCGTGCAGAACGTAACGTACTTGGCACGGCGGAGAAGTAAGGTCGAAGGAGGAATTCAAAATGGACGGCGTGCTGAACCTGTCAGTTATTCTCAGCATTGTCGGCGTGCTGGTGGTGCTGACTAACATCATTACCCAGGTTCTCAAGAAGCTCACCTGGGAAAAGATGCCGACGAATATTCTGGTTGTCATCATTTCGATGACACTGACGATGGTGGCATTCTTTGCCTACTGTCAAATCAAGGCGATTACCGTCGTGTGGTACATGATTGTGGCGGCTGTCATTTTGGGCTTTTTAGTGTCCTATGCCGCCATGTTCGGTTTTGATAAACTGAAAGAGGTTTTGACACAGCTTGAGTCGAGGAGGTAGCCTATGAACGAAAATCTTGGCAGCATCGAGTTGATCGGTAAAGATAAACAAGCCTATACCGATGGTAAGATGCGCTACATTTACAGTTTCCAAGGTTTTAGTGGGGACTTTGCCAAACTGCCTACCTATGACGACATGGCGGCGGGAAGTTCCTGTCTATTCCTCGACAATGGTACCTACGCCCAATATCATGCCGGTACAAAGACCTGGTATCTGATTTAAGGAGGCGATGATATGACTGGCGATCAGGTATATGTCCTGCTGAAAGGTTTTATCAAAAAAACTCTTGCCGGAGCAGGCGCTCTGAAAGGAGAAGACGGTAAATCTGCATACCAGATTGCTGTTGAGCATGGGTTCATTGGTACAGAAGAAGAGTGGATCGCCTCTCTCAAAGGAAAGGATGGCGTCCCGGCTGAGGGAAGCTATTTGAAAGTAGAGGTCATGGATCAAGAAGAGTACAAGGCGCTTCCTGTTAAGGACCCTCGTACACTCTATATGCTCCGGGGCTGAGTGTAGGTTTTGTGGTTGCATATTCTGCCCGCCAACGAAGCAATAGGGTAAAATCTTAACCGTATTTAAGACCTATAAAAAGCAGTTCAGTGCAGATTATTCCGCCATTACTTCTACACCTTGATGGTTAAACCGTTGAAAACACTGGATTCTGTGAAACTAATATAATATAATACCACTTGAGAGGTGGTATTATGAATTGGTTAAGAGGAAATTGGTGGCGTATTGTCAGCCTGACTGTGATCTATTTTTTACTTCCTGCGTATATATCAGCGGCAGTAGAAATGATGTCAAAGCGTTTTCGATTGTTTGACCGGGGAACGGAAAATAATGTGTTTGACTTTCTCACTGATTTCATGTATCCTTGGCGTTGGAAAAACATTCAGTAAAGAAGGAAACAACGCATGAAAACTGTGATTCTATATACTGACGGTGCCTGCTCCGGAAACCCAGGCCCCGGCGGCTGGGGGGCTATCCTGATGTTCGGCGAACACAAAAAGGAGCTCAGCGGCGGCGAACTCAAAACTACCAACAACCGTATGGAGCTTACCGCCGTTATCAAGGGGCTGGAGGCTTTGAAGGAGCCCTGTATTGTGGACCTTTATTCCGACTCCAAGTATGTCATTGACGCGCTGGAAAAGGGATGGGCTAAGGGCTGGAAGGCCAGAGGCTGGGTGAAGTCAGACAAAAAGCCCGCCCTGAATCCCGACCTGTGGGAGCGTCTGCTGGAGCTGTGCGGAAAACATACGGTCAAGCTCCATTGGGTGAAGGGGCACGCAGAAAACCCCTATAATAACCGCTGTGATGAGCTGGCGGTCAAGGAATGGCAAAAATTAAAATGAGAAAGCGCCGGGAAAACCCGGCGCTTTCTTCACTCGTTGTCCTCCTGCTCCAGCCGCTCCAAATGATCCCGCAAAGCTAGATTGATGTAGCTGGAGACTGACCGGTCGTCGTATTCGGCCAAACCTTTTACTTTTTGATAGATGGGGTCGTCAAGGGTAATACAAACTCTGACTTTTAAGGGTTTCATAACAATATCACCTACTTGATAATAGCATTTTTGTCAACGTAATATTGACAATTCATATGATATAATATACAATAAAACTAGGTGATATTATGAATGATCTGGAATTTGACAAAGCCCTATCAGATTTTCTGGACGACAGCCAGTGTGAGCAGGTGAATGAGGCGCTTTTCTCTCTGATTCGCGGGGCCTTCACTGCGGGCTGGAAGGCGGCCATGGGTTCCGACTTAAAAAAGGTCATGGATTTGAACAGAAAATAAAAAGGTTCCCCTCCCGGCCGGGAGGGGAACCTTTTGTCATTCTACCTCTTGCTTGGTGCATACGATGTTCAGCTCGTCCAGCTGCCGCTGTTCCACAAAGCTGGGCGCGCCCATCATCACGTCCTGGGCGTTCTTGTTCATGGGGAA
>CAJUQN010000027.1 GCA_910588625.1 uncultured Oscillospiraceae bacterium | reverse complement strand
TCCAACTCCGACATGATCCAGCAGATGACCGAGATGCTCACCTGCCAGCGGGCGCTGCAAAGCTGCGCCACCGTAACCAAGATGTATGATGAAGTGATGGGCCACTCCGCCAGCGATGTGGGCCGGATGGGATGAGGTGAGATAGTATGAATCAATCCTTTTACATCGGCGCAGTAGGCGCCTCCATGCAGATGAGGCGTATGAATATCATCGGCGACAACACCGCCAACCTGAACACCTTCGGGTTCAAGGCAAACCGTACCGACTTTACCGCCCTGATGTACCAGGACCACCGGGGTATCGAGGATGAGCTGCCCATGGGCGTGGGCACCCGCATCCTCATGACCGCCCGGAACCACGCTCAGGGCCCTGTGGAGGACTTCCAGCGCAGCACGGACTACATGATCGATGGGGACGGCTTCTTTGCCCTGGTAGATTTGGCCACCGGCGAGGTGAGCTATACCCGCAACGGCGCCTTCGTTATGAACGGACGGGAGGAGCCCACCGGCGAGGTGGACGAGAACGGCCAGCCCATCACCGAGCAGGTCTACTATCTGGGGGACAACCAGGGCCGCTTCGTGCTCAGCGATGTGGGCGGCCTGATCCAGGTGGACAAGGACAGTGTGAAGGAGAAGCTGCCCGTGGGCGTGTTCGATTTTATCAACTACGACGGTATGACCGGCATTGACAGCACCCGTTTCCTGCCGGTGGATAAGAATGGAAACCTGATGTACGGCACAGGGCGGCTGATTCAGGGTGTGGTGGAGGGCTCCAACGCCGATCTGGCGGAGGAGTACACCAAGCTCATCGAGTCCCAGCGAGCCTATGGCCTGGCCCTGAAAATGGTGCAGACCTCCGACGAGATCGAGACCACGATCAATGGCCTTCGGAATTGATCAAAATTAAGAGGGAGATAATATGACGATCAAAGACTATCACGAGCTGAGCTCGCTGGAGCTGGACACCTTGAAGGAGGTGGGCAGCATCGGCACCGGCAACGCCGCCACCGCGCTGTCCCAGATGCTGGGACGGGTTGTGCGCATTGAGCAGCCGGAGGTACGCATCATGGAGTACAACGAGGCCATCGAGTGGATCGGCGGCCCCGAGGAGATCACTGCCGGCGTGCTGGTGAAGCTGAGCAAGCAGCTCAACGGCATTATGCTTTCGGTGCAGCCGCTGCTCTTTGTCAACATTGTGCTGGAGAGCATCATGGGCAGGACGGTAAGCGACTACAGCGAGCTGACGGAGATGGACCACTCCGCCCTGGTTGAAGTGGGCAACATCATGATCTCCACCTTTATCAACGCGCTGAGCGGTCTGGCCGGCATGGACATTGATTTGACTGTCCCGGCCTTTACGGTGGATATGCAAGGGGCGATTCTGGCCGTGCCTATGGCGGAGTACGGCGGGCAATCCAACTATATCATGACCATCGGAGGTAATTTTGTCAGCGAGAACAAGCAGGTTCCCTGCCGCCTGCTCATGTCCCCGGATCTCCGTTCTCTGAATGCTCTATTAAGGAAGCTGGGCGTAAGCAATGACTGAAGGTAAGATCACAATCGGTATTGCAGACATGAAAATGGCCAAAGGGGAGGGCATGTTGATCACCTACGCGCTGGGATCCTGCATCGGCATTTGCCTGCATGACCCAGCCCTGAAGTTGGGAGCTTTGGTTCATATCATGCTGCCAATTAACATGGAACCCGGGCGTAAGAATGTGATGAAATACGCCGACACCGGGATCAAAGAGACCTTGAAGCAGATGGAGGCCAGAGGCGCCAACCGCTCCAGGATCACCGCCAAGATCGCCGGCGGGGCCATGATGTTCAAGGACGGCAGTGGGTCCTTGGGCAACATCGGGCAGAGAAACATTGAGAGCGTCCGATTGAACCTGAAAAAGGAAGGCATCCGCCTTTTGAAGGAGGATGTGGGCGGGTCCGTGGCCCGGACCCTGCTGTTTGACGTGAACAGCGGCTTGGGCTGTGTGCGCTGCTATGGGCGCAAGGAACTTATCATTTAAGACCGCGCAAGCGGAAAGGGAGTGTTGGAAATGATGGAAGAGCACAAGCAGGGGATTCTGCTGGAGTCCGGTACTAACGAGATCGAAGTGATGAAATTCACCATCGGGGGCAATCTGTACGGCATCAACGTGGCCAAGGTGCTGGAGATCATGATCTCCGCGCCGGTGAAGCCCATGCCGTTGTCCCACGCGTCGGTGGAGGGCATCTTTAGGCCCCGGGACACCGTGATCACCGTGGTGGACCTGCCTAAATACCTGGGTGTGGACAGCCCCAAGAGCGATAAGGACATCTTCATCGTGACCAACTTCAACAAGATGTGCATCGCGTTCCGGGTGCATACCGTGGACCGCATCAGCCGCATCTCCTGGACGGACATCTCCAAGCCGGACAAGACCGTGTCCGGCGGCGCGGAGAGCGTGGCCACCGGCATCGCCCAGTGCGAGGGCGAGCTGGTCACCATCCTGGACTTTGAGCGCATCGTGGCCGAGATCGCTCCGGAGACCTCCATCCAGATCTCTGAGGTGGAGCAGATGGGTCCCCGGGACCGCAACGACAAGCCCATCTGGGTGGCGGAGGACTCTGTGCTGCTGAGCAAGATGATCGAGTCCTCCCTCCATAAGGCCAACTATGTGAACCTGCATATGTTCCCTAACGGCCTGGAGTTGTGGGAGGCCCTGGTGGCGCTGCCTCAGAACGGCGATGTGACCGACGGCGTGGCCCTCATCATCACCGATATTGAAATGCCCCAGATGGACGGTCACCGGCTGACCAAGCTGGTGAAAGACAGTGAGCGGTTCAAGGAAATCCCCCTCATCATCTTTTCCTCCCTGATCAGCGAGGAGATGCGCCTAAAAGGCCGGGACCTGGGGGCGGACGAGCAGCTCACTAAGCCGGAAATCGGCCACCTGGTGGACGTGATGGATCATCTGCTTTTGCACTACGAGCAGACTCATAGGTAAGGACGGATAGGAGGCAGTTTCTATGAGCGGCAAATATATCGTGCGGCAGCCCATTCGGGATGCAAATGGCAATACCTTCGGACATGAGATCCTTTATTATGGGGCCAATCAGGCCTTTAGCAGTGACAGTTCCACCTCCAGCGCGGAATTTGCCGCCGCCAACACCATCTACAGCTTTTTGACTGACAACAGCCCCAAGGTGTTGAAGGGGACGCTGAACTTTATGACCTTTACCACCATGCTGCTGATGAAAAAGACCCCAAGGCTCTTCGACAAGAGCGACCTGGTCATCCAGATCGACGACGCGGTGATTATCCACCCTCTGTCCATGCACCTGGTGCAGCAGTACGCCAAGGAGGGCTACCGCATTGCGGTGAACGATTTCCAGTTCACCCCCCGGTATCTGTCCCTGCTGGATGACATCAATTTCATCAAGATTAACGCCAAGACGGCCACGGAGCTCACCATCCGGAACACGGTGGAGATCGCCCACAGCATGAACATCAAGTGCATTGTCACCAACATCGACGACCCGCAGTTGTACCAGCGGGCTATCGTGCTGGGGGCGGACGGCCTGGAGGGCTCCTATGTGGCCGACAAGCTGACCACCCGGGCCCACAGCAGCGCATATATTCAGAGCAATTTCTTCCAGCTCATGGTGGCCGTCACCCGGGACGAGCCCAACGTGGAGGAGATCGAGACCATGATCGCCGCCGACGCCAGCCTGTCCTACGGCCTGCTGAAAATGGTCAACTCCGCCTATTTCGCCCTGCGCCACCGGGCCACCACCATCACCCAGGCTATTATGACCCTGGGCCTGGGCCAGCTGAAGCAGTGGATCTATCTGCTCAGCGCCAGCAATGCGGAGAACGACGTGGACCCCGGCTCGGAGGAGTTTTTGAAGCGTTCCTTTATGCGGGCCAACTTCTGCAGCGAGCTGATGAACTACGCCAAGAATATGCCCATCTCCAAGTCGGAGGCCTATCTGATGGGTATGTTCTCCACACTGAACTACCTGATCGACGCCCCGCTGGAGGACATTCTGTCCGAGGTGCCGGTGGCGGATGAGATCAAGGCCGCCCTGCTGAACCACGAGGGCCGGTGCGGTATGCTGTACGACCTGGTGCTCAGCTACGAGTCCGCGGATTGGGAGAAGATCACCAAGCTGGCGGAGGAGCTGGGTATCCCCGACAACATGATGACCAGTGTGTACTTCATCTGCATGGAGAACGTAAACACCCTCTGGGAGCAGCTCACCAACCCCTATCCCCAGCAGCTGCCCGCTGAGGAGGAGGAGGCTGTACCCCAGGGCTGAGTCAAAAAATAAAAATAAAAAAACTCTGGCGGATGATTCCATCCGCCAGAGTTTTTTCATTTGATCAGTCGCGGCCGTGGTGGGGGGTCTCGTGAACTACCTTGCAGGCCTGGAGCAGCTGGGCTACGACGTCGCTGCTAAATTTGCCGTCGTACACCGTAATGCGGGGGATGCGGTCGCCCGGCTCCAGCACTACATACTTGGGGGGCAGGTGGTTCAGAGCATAGGCCTTTACGTCCTCCATGCAGCGCGCACAGCTGCACAGGCCGAACATCTTCACATATTTGGGGGCCTTCTCCTCCACCAGCACCTGCATAACGTTGATGTAGCCGGGGTTTTCAGGCTGAAGAGGCTCCTTCCACACGGTGGACTCCTCCACAGGCGGCGCCGGAACAGGGGCGGGCTCCTGCGCCACAGGCTGGGGCGCGGGCTCGGGGGTGGACTCCGGCTCAGGTTCCTCGACAGGGACGGAGATCTGAACAGGGACGTGTTCCGGCTGGGGTTCCGGCTCGGGCCGGGGCTCTGGCTGGGGCGCAGCGGCCTGGGGCCCCAGCTCACTCTCCAGCGCATCCTCCAGGGCGTTCTTGATCTGCACCGACACGGCGGCGTCCGGGGCGATGGAGGTGACGATGGGGGGCACAGGGGCAGCGGGCTTCTCGGCGGGGGCGTCGGTCTCCGCCTCCAAAGCGGGATCGGGTTTTTTGCTCAGCAGGTTCATGACCCGCGCGGTCTTACTGGTCTTGTCCTTAGATGCCATGATGATGATACTCCTTCACTTCTAATTGAAAAATTTCGAAATATACTTTTGGCGGAACGTTTGCTTGGGACGGGGGAACTGCTGGCCGGCCACTGCGTCCACAATTTCCTGGAAGTCCTGGGCGGGACGGGACTCGGGCTGATAGGTCAGCACGCTCTGCCCGTGGGCCGGGGCCATGGCGACGCCTACGCCACGGTGAATCTTAGCCTCAAAGACCCGGCTGTCCAGCTGTTCAGCTACTACCTGAGCCATTTCCAGAATGTCCTTGGACAAGGTCAGCCGTCCATTGAACTTGTTGATGAGAATACCGATGACCTTCAGATTGGGGTTGAAGGCGTCCCGCACGGTTTCGATGGTCTCCTGGAGCTGGGTGACGCCCACCAGGCTGAGCACCTCCGCCTCCATGGGAACGATGAGTCCGGTGGAGCACACGTAGGCGTTGACAGTGAGGATGTTCAAAGCGGGCGGTGTGTCGATGATGATGAAGTCGTAGCGCTCCCGCACAGCCGTGAGCAGATCACTGAGCATGAACTCCCGGCGGGGGGCGGTGAACTCCACCTCGGCGGCGGACAGCATGATGTCCGAGGACAGGATGTCGCCGTACTCGGTGGGCGAGATGGCCTCCTCAATGGAACAGGTCCCCTTGAATACATCGTATACGGTATTGCCCGAGCCGATGTCCAGTCCCAAGGTGAAGCCCAGATTGCCCTGGGGGTCCAGGTCGATGCCCAGGACCTTGGCGCCGCGCTGGTGCAGGCCGCACACCAGGGCGGAGGCGGTGGTGGTTTTTCCGACGCCTCCCTTTTGGTTGGTGACGGTAATGATCTGAGTCAAGGAACATTCCCTCCCTTTCACAAAAACTTGGGGAAAAGTCTTAAGTTTAATATACTACAGGTCGATAAAAAAGAACAGAGGTAGAGCAAAAAAACTGTGAAAAAATTTTTAGAAATTTCCCGTTGCAAACCCATTTGGGACGGTACATTCCGCCCATGAGCTTGTCATAGAAAGGAGCGGTCTATTATGGCGTCCATCACCAGTTTGAGCAACAGCAGCTATAATACCAGCAGTATTTACGGCAACCGAAACGTACTCAGCGGTTTGGCCAGCGGCATGGATACCGAGCAGATGATCGAAAACGCGGTGTCCGGCATCAAGCTGAAGATCCAAAATCTGATCAAGAAACGAACTAAGGTGGAGTGGCAGCAGGAGGCATACCGCAGCATCATCGACAAGGCGGTGAACTTCAACCAGAAGTATACCTCCTATTCCTCCAAGACCAACCTGCTCAGCCAGAGCTTCTTTAATAACGCGGTGAACACTGCGGTCAAGGGCACCTACAAGGACAAGGTCACCGCCAGCGGCAAGACCAACAGCGACATCAAGATCAACGCTGTGAAGCAGATGGCTACTGCCGCCACCTACACAGTGTCCGGCCAGAGCACTCCCTTTGTCGGGGCCGGGTCCATTGCGGGCGACGACTTTGATATCCTCGGCAAAACCAATGTGAGCACCGTGTCCGGCTCCCTGACCTTCCAGTATGGCGGCACCAATGGCACAACTTTCGATATCAGCTTCGATGAGCTGGAGAACCTGGATGAGCTGGAGGGGATGGAGGGCAAGTCCAACGCCGAGAAGCTGGCCAAGGCCATCGAGAACAAACTCAGTGAGGTCACCTATAACTATACAAAGAACGGCTTTCAGGAGAGCACCACCGCCGACAAGGCCATTAAGGTGAACGTGGGTGCGGATGGAAAGATCACCTTCTCCGACGGGCTGGGCAACGGCAACACCGTGAAGATCAGCTCTGCCACCGGCAACATCAAGGCCATCGCCGACGAGGAGTACATCTCGGGCAACCAGGCCTTGGTCAGGGGAATACCCACCCGGGAATATCTGGCCGGCAAGGATTTGGGCATCACCTTCAACGGCTCAACAAAAACAATCAACATGAGCGATGTGCTCGACGGTTTGGGCAACGTGACGAACAGCAGCTTTGTGGATGCCTTGAACAGGGAGTTGGACAAGGCCTTTGGCGCGGGAAAGATCGAGGCATCCTATGCGGATGGCAAGCTGTCCTTGACACCCAAGGGCGAGGGCGACACCATGAGCTTGGGTGGCACCGCCGCAAAGACCTTGGGCTTTGAGAGCGGCGACTCCAATTTTGTCAACACCAGCAAGAAGGTCAAGGACCTGCTGGGGGACAAGGCGGACGATGTGTTCAGCCAGGATAACCGTCTGAGGGGCACCTACAAGAATTACGATGGCAAGCCCACAGCAAAGACCAGCCCCAACGGTTCTATTTACTACGAGGACGACGCGGGCAACCGGGTGGACGAGGACGGTTTTCGGATCGACAGCAATGGCAAGGCCCTGTATGACTTTGAGGTCAACGGCGCCCACATCAATGTCACTGAGGACACCACGCTGGAGGGCCTGGTGAACGCCATTAACGCCAACCCAGACGCGGGAGTAAAGGTGAGCTACTCCAAGCTGACCAACGAGTTCAAGTTCACCACCACCGAGACCGGCGCCAACAGCAAGATCGAGTTCGGCGGGATGGCGAAGTCCATTTTTAGCGCGCCTGGCAAAGACAGTGATAAGGTCAGCGAAACCTATGGCCTCAACATAGGCGAGGGCGAAAGCAAGGAGATCTCCTGGCGGGGCGTCAATACCGGCGGCACGATTCGTGTTGATGGGAATACCTCGATGAAGGAGCTGGCGGAAAAGCTGAATCAAGAGGCTGCGGGCGAGGGCTATAGCGTTGCCTACGATGAGAATGGCAAAACGGTGGACCTTGGGCTGAAAGTGGATGGGAAGTCCCTTGAGGCCAAGTTCAATGCCTCTTATGCCAACGGCCAGGATGCCATCATGGACGTGGAGATTAACGGCAAGCGGTTTGAGAACCTGACCCGCTCCAGCAACAGCTTTGACCTGGATGGCCTCTCCGTCAACGTGAAGGGCACGTTTAACGAGGACGGCTCCAATGTTGATAAGGATGGGAACGCTATTGAGTCCATCACCTTCGAGACCACCACCGACTCGGACAAGATTGTGGACACCATTCGGGAGTTTGTCAACGATTACAACGCGATGATTACCGAAATTAAGAACCAGTATTCCACTCAGCCGGCCACCAAGAACGACAAATCCCGATATGAACCCCTCACCGCCGAGGAGGAGGAGCAGTATTCCGAGAGCGAGCTGGCGGCCTACAACGAGAAGGCCAAGCAGGGCATCCTGTTTGGGGACTCCATCCTGTCCAGTATGTACGGCAAGTTGCTTAACGCCATCCAGCCCGGCGGTACCGACGGCCAGACCCTGCGGGAGATCGGCATCGGCACCTCCTACGAGAGCGGCCTGACCACCATCAGCCTGGATGAGGATAAGCTCCGTGCGGCCTTGGAGAGCGACCCGGATAAGGTAAAGACCGCCTTCACCAAGACCCGCGAGGGCGGCGCCTCCAGCGACGGTCTGATGCAGACCATGCAGAACACGCTGAACTCCTATGTCAAGACCACCGGCGAGCCCAAGGGCGTGCTGATTACACGGGCAGGTTCCGTCAAGGCCCCCGTCTCCTTGAACAGCAACAGCCTGAAGAGCCAGATCGACAGCTATGACAACCAGATCGAGCGTTGGCAGAACAAGATGTCTGATCAGATCGACCGGTATACGACCCAGTTCAGCCGCTTGGAGCAGCTGATCGCCGAGATGAATTCTCAGGCGTCCGCGTTTGCCGGCCTGATGGGCGGCGGCTCAGGCTACTAATCATCACAACTAAGAAGGAGTCAAGAATGGACAGAAAAGGCTTCCAGGGCTACCAGGGCTATAAGGAGCAGGGCGTCAACGACATGACCCCAGGCGAGCTGCTGCTGCTGCTGTATGACGAGCTTGTGAAGCGCATGGTCCGGGCGGGCTTGGCCCTAGATAAGGCGGACTACGCCCTGTTTGAGGCCAGCGTGGACCGGTGTCTGGATATCATCCGTTATCTAGACGATACGTTGGATATGCAGTATCCCATCAGCCGGAACCTGAACCGGTTGTATGACTATTTCGGCTTCGAACTTAACCGGGTGAAGGCTGGCCGGAACAAGACTGAGCTGGAACGGGTACGAACCATGGTGGGCGAGCTGCGGGATACCTTCCGGGAGGCGAACAAAAACGCCTTGCAGGAGTTGGCGTCGGCCAACCATCCCGGAGACGCCGCGGAGGGCTGAGGCGTGACGGAGAAGGCTGCGATGGATGCTCTGGTCCAGATGAAACGCACCGGCAACCTGCTGAATGAGTTGTGGGACTTGACCCAGCAATTGGGGGAGTCTATTGACCGCAACGACCAGGTGAGCACCCAGATGCTCATCGCCATGCGGGAGGAGCCCTTGAGCAAGCTCCAGGCGGCGGATCAAGCCCTGCGGGAACAGCTGGAGGCCCTGCCTGAACCGGAGGATGTCCAGCAGCTGGCGGCTATGCTCAATGGCGGTCAGCCAGCTGATCCGGCTCAGAGGACCCAGCAGATGCTGTGTGAGCAGGTGGCGTCTAATAAGCGCCGGCTGGCGCAGATCATAGAGCGGGACAAAATGCTGAACCAACGGTTGGGGCGTGAAAAGTCTGCCTACCAATAAGCGGTAAAAAAATAAAATATCGGCCCGGTGATTCACCGGGCCGATATTGCACGAGCGGAGAAAATATGCTATGATATAGGGGAAACGGACAGCGACCACAGCGGCGCTCCGTTGTCCCGGGCCGAGGACAGCTCATCTAGGATGAGCTGAGGGTCCCATGTTTGAAGGCTGCGCTCCAAGCTGTTGGGATCGGCCACCAGGATCTCCCCTGTGAGGGTCATCCCCCGCAGGAGGATGAAGTGGCCACCAGTGGTGAAATGGCCCTTGCCCATCAGGGCCACCATCATGTGGCCAGAGCTGAGCAGATCGTAAAGCGTATTTACAGTGCGGTCGGCGACTGTCTCGGCCTCCAGCCCGAAGCCCCGGGCAGTGCCCAGGACAATAGAGTGGTAAGAACCACTCCGCCGGGCCCAGTAGCCGTGCTCCACTGCCCAGGCGGCCATCTTTGCCGGGTCGGTGTCGGTGTCCGTCAGGCTGGCGATGGCCATGGCCATCGCCGTGGGTCCGCAGCCGTAGGGGCCGATGGGGTCGGTGCCATAGGGCTGGTCGGCCCACTCCTCATCGGACTGGCAGAAATAGGTGACCGGGGCCACGCCGCCGGTGAGCACCTGTTGGCCGTTCACCTCCATCACCTGAGTGGAGGGCGGGTCTGTGACGGGGGGCTGAGAGTCCTCGGGGGGTGGAGTGACCACCTGGAGGATAACCACTTCCGGGCCATTGATGAGCTCATCTAAAGCGTCAGCAGTTTGTGCGGCCAGGTTCGATACATGCTGGGCGGCCTGTGTGGCAAGCTCTACAGTTTTGACAGCCACGCTGTTACAAAACTGTCCGGCGGCGTTCAGCGCGGCCTTGCCGGTGTCCGCCACCACGGTGGCGGCGTAGCGGACGGGGGCCACGATCCGGTCGTAGGTCTCCGGCGCGAAGTGGCGGCAGGCAGCCAACTCCACTCCGCCGATGCAGAGCACGGCCAGCAGAGCGACCAGTATGATGTTCCGGACCAGACGGCCGGAGCGGTTATCTCGTTTCACCTGCGCACCTCCTCTCAAACTGAGATTTGTCTCTATTATAACAGAAATCCGACCGTTTTCAATGGAAAGAAATTTGACCTTATTCAAGCCCGCAGGACAGGTAGGAGACTTTTATGCCCACCATTTATTTGGATCATGTTTCAAAATTTTATAAGCCTAAGCGAAAACGCAAGGGGCCTGTCCACCAGGATACCGGCGTGGAGGACGTGGAGCTGAACATCCACCAGGGAGAGTTCGTCTTTGTGGTTGGGGGCAGCGGAGCGGGGAAAAGCACCCTGCTGCGGCTCATCACTGGCGAGACCAAGCCCACCCGGGGGACAGTGTACCTGGGGGACAAGGACCTGAGCCGGGCGTTGTTCCTCAGCCGGAACCGGATGTCGGTGATGTTTGGCAAGATCTGGCAGGACCCCACCCTGATCCGGAAAAAGACCATTGAGGAGAACCTGGCCCTGGCGTCTCAGATTGCCTTGGGACGGGAGAGTTCCAAGGTGGTGGACATCCGCATCAAGAAGGTGCTGGGCCTGGTGGGGATGAAGGGCGTGGAGAAGCGCTACCCCGTAGAGCTGTCCATCGGCGAGTGCCGCCGGGTGGAGCTGGCCCGGGCGCTGATCAGCAGCCCGCCTATCCTCATTCTGGACGAGGTCACTGCCAACCTGGACGACGATAGCATCTGGGATATGCTCCACTTGCTCAACGACGTGAACCGCCGGGGCACCACGGTCATCATGGCCACCCATGACAGCCAGTATGTGAACATTCTCCGACGGCGGGTTATCACGATGTCCGGCGGCCGGGTGGTTACGGACGAGAAAAAAGGAAAATACGGCGACGTGCTGGAGAGGGACAGGAAACCCCTGGTCTTTACCAAGCTCAGAACCGATTTCATATAAATACCTATCACAGTAAGAAATCGAGGAGGAAGAGTCCATGATCAAAAACATGAAGATCAAAAAAAGCCTGATCCTGGGGTTCGGGGTCACCGTCATCGTCTCTGTGATCATCATCATCGCATCCATTATCCTGATGACCATACAGAAGAACCAGTATACCGACATCCTTGAGGATTATGTCGGCGCCAACGACATTGTTTCTGAGTGCCGCATTGACTACAATATTGCCGGGCGCAGCCTGCGCGACGCGGTGCTGGGCGGCGATATGTCCAACTTGGATACCGCTATGGAAAAGGTGTCTGAGCTGACCACGCGTCTGGATGAGTTGGATAAGATTTATCCCCTGAATGACAAGACTGAGCTGAACAGCTTTGTCAATACGGTCAGAGAGTGGGAAGTCGAGGCCCAGAACATCGTCACCGTAGCCCGCAACAACACGGCCGAGAGTCGCACGGAGGCCGCCGGCATGATCGCCTCCTCCTGCTCCCCCAGGCTGAAGGCCGCCGCCACAGCCGGCGACACCCTGGCTGCCAAGCTCCAGCAGAAGCAGGAGGAGATCATTGCACAACAGAGCATGATTTCTAATATTGCCATCGGCGTCATTCTGGCCGCCATGGTCATTGCCACCACTATTGTACTGCGTATCGCTCTGCTCATCATCAAGAGCATCGTTGTCCCCGCAGAGCAGGTACATACCGCCCTGGAGGGCTTTAGCCGGGGTAAGCTGGATATCCCCGTGGACTACCACAGCACCAGTGAGCTGGGCGAGATGTGCGATGCCTTGCGTACCAGCCAGAACGTTCTCAACGAGGTCATCAGCGACGAGTGCCATCTGCTGGAGGAAATGGGCAACGGTAACTTCGACGTGCGCACCAAGGACGAGAAGATGTACGTGGGCGCTCTGAGCAGCGTGCTTACCTCCGTGCGCGCCATCAACCGCAGCCTCAGCGACGCCCTGACTCAGATCAACCAGAGCGCCGAGCAGGTGTCCGCCGGCGCCGAGCAGGTGTCCACCGGCGCTCAGTCCCTGGCCCAGGGCGCCACCGAGCAGGCCAGCGCTGTGGAGGAGCTGTCCGCCACCATCGCCGAGATCTCCAACAACTCCCGCAAGAATGCCCAGAGTAGCGAAGAGGCCATGGGCCACTCCCAGGATGCCGGTCAGCGTATCAACGAGAGCTCCGAGTATATGCGCCAGATGGTGGAGGCCATGGAGAAGATCTCCGACTCCTCCGCTGAGATCGGCAAGATTATTGCCACCATTGAGAACATCGCCTTCCAGACCAATATTCTGGCTCTGAACGCCGCTGTTGAGGCCGCCCGGGCGGGCAGCGCCGGCAAGGGCTTTGCCGTGGTCGCCGACGAGGTGCGCAACCTGTCCGCCAAGTCCGACGAGGCGGCCAAGGCTACCAAAGAGCTTATCGACCGTTCCATCATCTCCGTGAAGGAAGGCAACGAGATCGTTCAGAAGGTTTCCGACTCCCTGAACATGACCGTGGAGAGCTCCAGCAAGGTGCTGGAGGCCGTTCAGCAGATCACCAAGGCCGCCGAGGAGGAGTCCGAGGCCATCGCCCAGGTGACCGAGGGCATTGACCAGATTTCCTCCGTGGTGCAGACCAACTCCGCCACCAGCGAGGAGTCCGCCGCCGCCAGCGAGGAGCTGTCCAGCCAGGCCGCCCTGATGAAGGAGCTGCTCAGCCGCTTCAAGCTGCGCCAGGATGGCTATATGCCCAAGCCCCAGCCCGCTTACAGCGCGGCTCCCGCCAGTTCCTCTTCCTATGAGGACAGCTATGATTCCTCTTCCGGCAGCGGCTCCGCCGCCAGCGTGTTTAGCAAGTACTAATTGACTATATAGGCTGCCAGGGGGCGGCAGTCATGCCGTCCCCTGGCACTTTTCTTGTGATGAAATCCCCCTAGAGAGGAGCGGACCTATGGCAGAATGGAAGGACCAGGATAAGGACCTGATCTTTGCCCTGGATATCGGTACACGCAGTATTGTGGGCGTGGTGGGCCGTTCAGTGGGCGACCGGCTGAAGGTCTTGGATGTGGAGCTGGCCGAGCACGGCAAGCGGGCCATGATGGACGGCCAGATTGACGACATCAAGCAGGTGGGCGCCTTGGCCCGGACAGTGACGGAGCGGCTGGAGGCCCGGCTGGGCGTGCGCCTGGAGCGGGTCTGTGTGGCTGCCGCTGGGCGGGCCCTGCGGACCCAGAAGGGGTCGTTTACCCTGGAGCTGCCCGAGGAGCAGTCCATCGGCGCCGAGGAGATCAGCCGTTTGGAGGCCGGGGCGGTGTCCGCCGCCGAGGAGGCCCTCCAGAGCGACGGCAGCGACCGGCGGCAGATGTTCCTGGTGGGCTACACCGTGGCCCAGTACCGGCTGGATAACTATCCCATGGCAAACCTCCAGTATCACACCGGACGCAAGGCGGAGGCGGACGTGGTTGCCACCTTCCTTCCCGGCGAGGTGGTGGAGAGTTTGTATGCCGCCATGCGCAGCGCGGGGCTGCAGGTGGCCAGCATGACGCTGGAGCCAATCGCGGCCATGAACGCCGCTATTCCCGCTGAGCTGCGGCTTTTGAATCTGGCGATGGTGGACATCGGCGCGGGCACCACAGATATTGCTCTATGCCGGGACGGCAGCGTGGTGGGTTACACCATGGCCACTGTGGCTGGGGACGAGGTCACCGAGGCCATCATGCGCTCCTACCTGGTGGACTTCAAGACTGCCGAGGAGATCAAACGCTCCGTCGGTGAGACGGAGGAGCTCATCCGGTGCCGCAACATTTTGGGGCAGGAGGAGCGGGTGGCCGTCAACGAGGTGGTCCAGGTTATCCAGGAGCCCATGGACAAGCTGGCGGACGCCATTGCCAAGCAAATTTTGGGCGTCAATGGGAATCCTCCCTCGGCTGTGTTTCTGGCGGGCGGCGGCAGCAAGCTGGCCGGGCTGCGGGAGAAGGTGGCCCTCCAGCTGGAGATGGACGAGAAACGGGTGGCTATCGCGGGGAACAATTTCGCGCTAAGTGTGTTTTCCGACAACATCGAGCTGGAAAAGCCGGAGTACGCCACGCCGCTGGGCATCGCCATCTCGGCGGGCCTGGGACTGTTGAACGACAGCTATGTGGTCATCCTAAACGGCCAGACCGCCAAGCTGTTCCGCAACGGAGTGCTGACCCTGCAGGATATTCTGCTGATGAACGGCTACAGCTACGCCGACATGGTGGGCAAAACGGGCAAGAGCCTGAATGTCACTTTGGACGGCAAGCGGCTGGTGTTCCGGGGCGAGCCCGCCGTCCCTGCGGTTCTGCGGGTGAACGGCGAGGAGGCCACCCTGTCCAGTGTGGTCCACGCCGGAGATGAGATCAATTTTATCCCCGCCCGCCACGGCGAAGACGCTCACCGCACTCTGACGGAGCTGTTGGGGGAAGACTTTTACGGCAAGGCTATGGTGAACAACACCATTTCTCCGCTGGACCGTCAGCTAGTCCAGGGCGATGTGGTGCTCACCCTGCGCCAGGCCCCCCCCCCGAAGCGGGAAGCTCCCGCCGCGCCGGTGGCTCAGCCTGGGGACTATGCCCCGGCTCCCGCGTCTTGGACAGCGGCCCCGGTTCAGCCCGCTCCGCGGCCCCAGGAGGTGCATTTCATCCTCAACGACAAGCCGCTGGCGCTGCCTTTGAAGGAGGATGGGTCCCCCTACTATCTTATGGACCTGCTGGATCATTCCGGCATCGACTTTGAACATCTGGACAGGCCGGTGCGCCTGGAGGTCAACGGTGTGGAACGAGGTTTCCAGCACGCGCTGAAGGAGCAGGATACCGTGACGATCACACTGGCCTGAGCAGATAAGTTGCAAGAGGTGTTGTAACTCATGGCATTTGGAAAGCCAAAAGCGCCCAAGGAGCCCAAGCCCCCCAAGGCGCCAAAAGAGAAGAAGCCAAAAAAGGAAAAGCCGCCTAAGCCTAAGAAGGAGAAAAAACCTCTCAAGCCGAAAAAGGGCAAGAAGGGCCAGCCTGTGGCCGAAGAGGTCGAGGGCGCCGAAGGTGAGGGGCAGGGCGGGAAGAAAAAGTTCCCCATCCTGCTGCTGATCCCGGTGGTGGTCATCATCGCCGCAGCGGCGATCATCATTTTTGTTGTACTCCCCAGGCTGAAGGGGGAAGAGGCCCCGGACCCGGAGGTCAGCGCCACTGTGGAGCCTCAGCCCCCGGAGCTGCCTTCCCAGATTCCCATCGGAGACGATGTGAACATCGCGGGTATGCTCCTGGGCGCCGACGAGAGCGAGGCCAAGGTGGAGAAATCCAAGCGGGTTACCTATACGTATACCGATTTGGTGGATGCGGGCAAGGCTGCTGAGACCTACGTGGGACAGCTGTCCGGAGATGGCTTCAGCGTCGTTGACGAGGAGTTCGTGCGCCAGACAGACAAGCCAGACTACACCACAGAAGAGGGCATGGTGTTGCTGGCCCGGAACGTGTCAGTAAAGCAAGACGCGGCAGCGGCAGCTTCCGCTGCGCCAGCGGAGTCTGTGGAGCCCACCGAGTCCCTGGACCCGGAGGCCAGTGCGGAGCCTACGCCTACCCCCACCCCTGAGCCGGACCCCGAGCCCACCCCTGAACCCGTCACCTATGTGCACACGGTGCGGATCACTTGGTCCCCTGGTGTGTGTGTTGTGACAGCGGATGAGGAAGAGGGCAAGGTCACGGCGCCTGCCAACGCTGCCGCCGCGCAGCACTCCGTGTCCCAGCGGAGCGCCCGGAAGTGCCTGGAGGCCATGAGTCCGGCGGAGCTGGGCCTGCCCGGGGAGTCCATGGACCAGTATGAGGTTTTGCCCATGGATGGCACCGAGATGGTGGATGGTAAGCCTGCCATCCGGCTGCACGTATATAACGATCACAATGTGGCCGGAAGTAATGATATCATGGGGATGTACCTCATGACCATCGACGGCGAGCACCTTTATCGTTTGGATCTCGGTACGAATGAGGTCATAGAACTGGACTTTGAGTACAACCAATAAATGACGAAAACCGCTGAGGGCATGAGCTCTCAGCGGTTTTTTATATGGGAACGAGGCAGAGATGGTCTATGGCGCCCTCTAGGCGCAATGTGACGCCCTTCATTGGCCTTTGGGCTAAGAATATGGGGGTGAGCAATCCTTCCAGCATGGGAACGGTGGAGCGAGGGGAAATGGCTTTCCGCGGGGTAAGGGCGCGGGCCAGATCGGGGGCCACCTGAGCCACTTCCAGGCCGTATTCACGGCCCAAGGCGGTGATCTGCTTGGCGGTGACCTGTATCCTGGCGGCGTCGCCGAGAGGGTGGAAGGCAATGAGCCCACTGAACCGTCCCGCAATCTCCCGCAGGACGCCGGACCGGGCCAGGGCTAGCCGGGCGTTCTCATCCGCCTGGTATAGCCGCTGGGCAAGGCAGGCGGGGGCAGAGAGCGGGGGCTTTGTCGGACTGACTTGTTCGGGGAGAGCGAAGCCTAGCCGCTGCCCTCTGGTGGATAGGTCGGTATTGGTGGTAAACAGGAACACACAGCGCCGGAAATCAAGCTCCCGGCTTCCATCCCGGTCCTCCTGGCGGGCGGTACAGCGGCCCTCGTCCAGAATGGACATCAGGGCCTTCAACACCTCCGGATGGGCCTTGTCCAACTCGTCGAACATAAACACTGTGTGAGAACAGCGCCGCACCGCCTCCAGCACTGGCGGGTCGTCATAGCCCACATATCCCGGCGGTGCTCCAGTGAGACGGTAGACGGAGTGGGCCTGTGTGAAGGTGTTCAGCTCTGTCCACACCAGGCGGAAGCGCTCCTCGCCGAGGCACTGGTTCAAAATGGGGGCGACAGCTTTGCCAAGCTCCGATTTCCCCACTCCAGTAGGCCCGTAGAAGATCAACGACAGCGGGCGCAGAGGATTTTGCTTGCAGACATGGCCCCAGAGCTTGAAGGCCACTGCCTCCACCGCCGCCTCCTGGCCCAGGACCCGGTCCTGGAATGCCTCCTTCAATGTCCGGAAGAGGTCCGGCTTTGGCGCGGTGAAAGCACCGTCTAGGTCCCGCAGGCAGTCAGTCATAGCCTGAAATCCGGCATAGCGCTGGACCGCGCCCCGCAAAAAAAACTCGTTCAGCCTAGGGTCCGTGCCTCCGTAGGCCACCGCAGGGCGGAAATAGATGAGATAGTCCTCCCCCGTCCGCCAAAACCCCACCTGAGCCTGGGTCGGCGTGCACCCCGGCGGCAGACTGCACCCCGAGAACTCATAGCTGCGCCCCAGGCGGGCACAGGCGTCCACCTTCTGCTTGAGCTGGGCGTATCCTGACGGTCCGCAGGCGCAAAACTGGGAAAACTCCATGAACGGCCTCCTCTGTGTCATTTCGTGACATAATCATAGCCATTGCAAAGGAAATTTAGACACAAAAAAGCCGGCCCGCAGGCCGGCTTTTTCGATTTACGCATAAACGTCGATAAAATCACCCTTCGAGGGAGTGGGAACAGCTTCCAGCATTTTCATCAATTCCTGGCCCGCCAACTCCTGGCTGTCCATCATCTTCTTGGTGACAGCCATCGAGTAGTTGGTGGCAAACGACGCGGCGCTCATTCCCATTGCCATGCTGGCAATAGATTCCATCATAGGTTAGTCCTCCTTTCCCTCCGGCGCCGCCGGAGTCTGGGTCTGGGAGGGCGTGCCCTCCCGTCTATCCAGCACGCCGCCCAGCAGGTCCAGAAGCTCCACAGGGGCGGCTTCCTCCATGGCGGAGTCCCGGTTGGCGGTGGCGGCGACGACCAGCTCGGTGCGCAGGATAGATACGTCCTCCGGCGCAGAGATAGCCAGCCGCACGCGTGTCCCGTCTACCGAGACCACACGGACCGTGATATCCTCGCCAATAAGCAAAGACTCGCCGGCCTTGCGCTGCAGGATCAACATAATGTGCCCCCCTCTGTGCCGAATTGGGCCAGGGGATGGCGCATCTCGTAGGCATCCGAATCCAAAATGACCTGCCGTGCCACCCGTGTTTCGGGGTGAATGGCTACGGGGCACTTCAGATTTACTGTGCTGTCCGATACCGGTTTTTTCACTACGCACAGCACATAGAAGCCCAGCTCCTGACTGTCCTTCACCCCCAAATCCTTTAGCTCATTGGGCTGGAGAACGGGCATATAGTCAGGCAGCAGAGAAAAAGGGTTCATGGCCACAAAGGCCAAGGCAGGGGTATGGGTGCTCTGGAAGCAGAGCAGGGAGCCGGCGCCGCCGTCGAAAGGCAGCAGTAGGAATTCCTGTTCCTCCTCAAAGCCAAACAGACCGGCGGGGAAGGAGATAATGTCCTCCGCCTCATACTCAATCTCGCCAAAATACTTGGTTTGCAGCTTCACAAAAACCTCCATGCGCCCGGGGCGCTTCCTTGGGTGTGATTGCGTCAGGCCTCCACGTCCACCGACTCGTAATTGGGGTCGGAGGAGGGGGGCACATACAGCGGCCCGCCCACGTACTTGATGATAACGTCGGGCTGCTGAGTGACGGATAGCTCAATATCACCGGGGGTAAACTCAAATTGAGGCCTATCCACCCGCCAGTCAAAGTTCAGCTTATCCATTTCGTAGCGGATCTGCATCTCGCCCGGATCCCAGCTGATCTCGGGGGGAACAGAGGGCAGGAAATCCAAGCCCACATTGGGCTTGTAGTCCTTCATAGCGGCCTCCGCCGCAAACTTGGTGATGAGCTCCTCGCCAATCTTGGCGTTCAGCAGCATCTGGCCGTGCTGGGCATAGGTGGCTGTGGCAGTGTAGGACGCCTGTTCCCCCTTCTGGGCGGCCTGCTGCTGGGAGCGCATGGCAGTGGGAACCACAGAATTCCGAGCCTCAAAGGTGTCGATGTTCAGCTTGATAGGCCGGCTCTTGATGCTCAGGCCGCCCTCACCTCGGGAAATCTCCAGGTCAGCGGTCCCACGGGTGTACTCCAGCTTGGCGTGAGAAACTTTCATCTCAATTTCGATGGGAACTGTTTTGATCTCAATCAGTGGATACATGGTCTCCTTTTCCGCTCCTCTCTAGCTCAATTTGCAAACGCCGCGGGCGTTAAAGTCAGCTCATATAGTCCATCAGGCTTTGGGAAAGGATGCTGTTGCCCACCTTCAACGCGGCGTTGTAGCAGTATTCTGCCCAGATAAAGGAGCTGATGGCCTCTACCATGTTCACATCCTCCAGATTGGCGGTTTGCTCGTCCAGATTGTAGAAACTATCCTCCAGGATATCCAAGTTGTTTTTCAGTTTAAGAGTACCGGCGTCCATGTTGGTGTACTCGGTTTTGAAGTTGGAGGCGGCGTCCTCCAGCTTGCCCACCAGGCCGAAAAACTCGTTGTAGGTATCATCGCTCCAATCCTGGCCGTCGGGCACGCTCTCGGCGATCTCCTTGAGGCGCTGAACGATGGAATACATATTCTTGGGGTCGCCGTCCTCGTCCATGCCGTAGCCCAGGAAGGTGAGGCCGTTAAGGCACTCGTTGAAACCGCTGGATTCGATGAGGTTGCCGTTTTCATTCTCCTTGAAGCCCAAGCCGATGTCCACGAAACGCTTTTCCTGGTTCACCATGTAGTCCAGCTTATCGGCGTTCAGCTTGGCGGTGTCATAGTCCTCCTGGCTGATGACCTGGGGCTTGTCATCGACGAGCAGATAGTAGCCGCCATTTTTTGTGGGAACCCCATCCTTATCGACCTCCACGATAACTGGATCAGCGGGGTTTGCGGCCCCTGAGTCGATACCCATCAGCACCGCGGCAGGTTCGTTGTGCCGGTCCACTTCCTCATTATACTGGTCTGTGGTGATGAACTGAGGCGGGTCAAAGGAAGTTCCATCGGCCTGGAGACGCTGATAATAAATCGTCGTGTCCTCCGGGGGCGCGTTGTCCGGATCCATGGGGGGAATAGCCTGAAACTCTCCATCGACCTTGCTGTACCGCTTACACTGGCCATTGGCGTCCAGCTCAACGTTGGGCATGGCGTAGAGCTTATCATACTCGTCCTTGGAGATGATTGTCAGGTTATCCATTTTCAGATAGTTGACAGGCGTACCCGCCGGAAGGTTGTCGCCATACGGATCGTTGATGTCGACCTGGCCATTTACCACCCGGACGAACTTTTCCCCAGTCGCGTCCTTCATGACGTTGGGTTCCGCCGCGTCCACCGGCACACCACGGTAATAGAGCCGGTTGACGCCATTCTCTGACTTCACCTCAAAGGGGACGTTATACCCGTCCGCCCCGGCGAAGATGAAGCTGTCGCCATACTTCTGGTTCATGGTCTGCACGATGGTTTGAGACATCTCGTCCAGCACCTTGGCCAGCTGGGTGCGGGCGTCGCCGGTGGGGTCGTTGAGCATCTTCTGTGTGGTGCTCTTCAGAGTCTGGAGCTGGGTGCCGCCGTTTTGGGTGTCAACGAGCTTGCTCACCGAGTCCAGGCAGCTAAACGCGCCCTGGTACTTGTAGTAGGCATCCTCATTGATTTTGTGCTGGCTGTTCACCGTCAGCCGGGACATTCTCAGCCGGAAGGCCCGGGCCGCGTCGGCAGGGGCCTCGGCATAGGAATTAAAGTTGCGCTGGGTCAGCACGGTTTCGCGGGCCTTGTTGCTGGCGATGAAGGAACTCATCAGATTTTTGCGGTAGCCCCGCATCACGCCGCCTGTGGTTGCTCGAATCATACTGTGATTACCTCCTTAAATCGTCAGCGTCCGGCAATGCCGGTATTGTTGATGAGCCGGTCCAGGGCCTCGTCCACCACCGTCATCAGACGGCAGGCGGCGGAATAGGCCTTCTGGTACTGCATCAGGTTCATGGCTTCGTCGTTCAGGTCCACGCCGGACACGCTGTCCCGCGCGGTGTCGATCTCCACCTGCTGGGTATAGTACATATTCAGGGCCACGGTGACCTTTTTGGTGTCCTCGCCCAGGGTGGTGTTCATAGCGTTGAACATTTCGCCGAAGCTGCCCTCGAACAGCTTGGTGCTGATTGCGTCGGGGTCAATGTCCTGGGGGTTGAAAATGAGGATATTATCCTTGTCCAGCATAGTGACCATGTGGTCGGCGTTGGTGTTCTGGGAGGATTGGTCCAGGCTGCCGTCCCAAAGCACCTGATATTTGGGGATCAGCTGGACGTCGTCCTTGGCCCAGCTGTGGGAGATGGTGATGTTGGAGGCGTTGATGGGGGGATCATCAGTCTTGTCGCCGTCGTTGCGGTTGCTGAACAGGTTGCCCACGCCTTCGGGCTGCTTGGCTTTATTCTCTGTCAGCCATTTGTTTAGGTCTGGAACCGTATTTCCCTGGCTGTCGGTTGTGGCATAGCCGTTGGCAATTAAATTCTGCGCCTGCCCCTCAGTCAATCCGTTGGTTTTGCTGACTTTGAGAAGTGTACCGTCTGGCTCTGCCAACTCCAATTCTTTTCCGTCTGCATCAACATAGTTCCCGTTCTCATTATAGCAGAAGCCGTTGTTGAGCTTATTATATTCCGCAGCCAGCTTGTTTGCAAACAGGTCCAAAGACATCTGATAGAAGGGGATGCCCCGCTTCTTGGCGGCGCCCTCGTCGATGGCCACGTCATCCGCGGTGACGAACTCGCCCTTCTCAGTCAGCAGCTCCCGGATGGCCTGGAGAGAGCCGTAGGTGTCGTTGTCGTCCAGGTCAACCTCGTAGGTATGCCTGACGGTGGTGGTGACCTTGTTCCACACGCCGTCAACCTGGAGATAGCTGACGATGGTCTCGGTGCCGGTCTTATCGTCCACATCCGTGGTGGGGTTGGGGGGGGTGAACGAGTTGTCCTTGCCCGCCGTCTCGACATAGCGGCTGCCAAACCTGAGCTTATGCTCGGGATCGTTTACTGTGGTGATGGAGGGAAGGTCTTCTGTTGGAATAGCGCCGGGGGTCTTGGCTGTATACACGATCTTAGCGCCCTCGGCGCTAATGTTGAATTTGGTGGAGGTGAGCTTTCCGGCAATGAACGCGGCCATCTTCTCTGGGTCATTGGCATCATCAGCGCTTATGCCAGCACCACCAGCACCAATCGTATACGTAGTTCCGGCAATTTCGAATTGGTCGCCGTCTTTCCAGGTAGCGCCCGCAGCCGGCGTAAGCAAAAAGCTGTATTTTGCGGTCGTGGCATCGTTGTTTTCTGTCCAGCCTGGATTTATGGGAGCGCCTGCGGCTATGAGGTCCTTTATCTGCTGATTCGTTATGGGGGTATACAGACTCTGGGCGTCCTTCCACTCCCGGCCCCGTTGGTCGACTAGCTTGCTGATCTGGAGGTCAAAGTTGGAATTGTCCATCTTGGAGGCCAGCGCCGGGTCGTTAGTGCAGTAGAATGTTTTGCCATCAATCTCCCCATATTCGACCAGGGTTGTGGGGTCAAGATACTCAGGAAGATCGTCCTCACTCACCAAATACTGGAACGTAGGAATATTATCAGCGGGGTCGGCCGCGGCATCGTCATATTTGGCGGAGGGGTCAAACTTCTCATTCAGCATAAGCTTGGGGGAATAGAGCTGGGCGCCGAAAATGCCGTCAATGAGCACGGACTCGTCCGTATGAACCGAGCTGTCCGGATTGCTGTCATCCAGCTTGATGGTCAGCTTTTCCACCTTTTTGCCCGCGCCCACGTCTTCATAGCTGTAGGTCACCGAGATATGCAGGTACTCGGACAGCTTGTCGATCTGGCGGTTGCGCTCGTCCCGCAGCTCCAGGGCGTTGTCGCCGAAAATCTCGTTGTCCCGGATCTCCTCGTTCAGGTCCCGGATGTTGGTCAGGCATTCGTTGATCTCTTTGACCTTGTCGTTGAACTTCTGTTCGGTCTCCACCCGCAGAGTTTCCAACTCCCGGGCGTAGCTGTTGATAATCTCGCACAAGCTGGAGGCGGCGTTGCGCACCAGGTCGTTATTGCTCTTGGTGGGGTTGGCGGAGAAGTTGCGCATAGCCTCCAGCACGGCCTGAATCTGGGCGTGGAGGCGGCCGTCGCCCTTCTTGTTCACGTTGGTGTCGTCGCCCACGCCCACCTCGTCCAGAATGCTGGCGATGCGGTCCAGTCCCTCCAGCATCTCATTGTTAAAACCGAAGCTGGCGGAAACGTCGCGGTAGCGCACATCCAGGGTTGGGTCGCGGACCTGATTGATGTTCATGACCAGGGCGCCGCTGCCCACATGGTTATCCAGCTCGGAGCGGTAGCGGTCATAGGCGCCTGCCTTGAAGCTGATCTGATCCAACCGCTGGCGGGTATAGCCTATGGTGTTGATGTTGGAAATGTTGTTGCCCGTGACCCGAAAGCCGTGTTGGGCGGCATAAATACCTAGGCGGGCGCTGGTAAAGGCGTCAAAGGTTCCCATGGTAGACATAGCAGTAACTCCTTATCCGTCTGCGCGGTCAAGCGCGAAAATCTGTTTTCATATTCTTGGGGGGCTCCACGCCAGGAGGGGCGTAGCCCGCGTCCAAATCCTTGGCGCTTCCGCCGTGGGCGGTGACAAACTTGTCGATTTTATGGAGGTTCAGCTCCAGCACATTCCGGGCCATATCCGCGCAGCTACGATAGATCGAATAGCTGTTTTGCAGGTCCTGCATGGTCTTCTTGGCCTCCATTTGCAGTTCCGGGGGGCACTTGGAGGGCAGGTCTGACAGGGTAGACTCCTCCAGCCCCAGCTGGGGGATCAGCTTGAGCCGCCTCAGCTCCAGCCCCCGCAGGTTGAGGCCCAGGGCTTGCTCCTGCTTGAGTACCTCATCCAGACCCATCAGGTCGTTGTCACGGACCACGTCGGCCTTTTTGGTGGACAGAACGGCCAGCTGCTCCAGCTGAGCGCTGACGTCCCGCAGCAGCTTCAAGTACTCCTGAAAGGGTTCGCTCATTTACTGGCCCTCCCCGAGGAAGAGAATCCGGGCCGCGATGGCCATGGGATCAGGGGTATACTCCTGACTGGCCACCTGCTGGCGCAGCGTGGCGATGTCGCCGGTGGTGGTGGCGGCGCGCACCTCCTGGGACAGCTTGCCCACCAGGCCCAGGAACCGGCTGTCCTGGCTGGGCGTAGAGATGGTCACGCTGTCAAATTGAGTGGTTCCGAGGCCCACCTTAGCCCGTTCCTTTTGTCCTGCCTTGGTCCGATAGACCTTTGCGGGGCCGATGGAAGAAATTCCAGACGAGGTCAACACAGTCACTCACATCCTTTTTTAATCCGAAAGGGTTCTTACTTTTACATCCATTTTATATATCGGCAAAGATGACTCGAACATAAGAAAAAGGAGGAAATTTCTTTGCATATACAACCGCCCGGAGCCAGTCTTGACAGGCTCCGGGCGGTTGTAAACCCTTAATTTGCAATGTTTTGCGGGATTTTCCAATTCATCCCAGGCCTTTCAAATGCCGGATGAGCACATTGGACACGTTGTCGCAGGAGGCCTGAATCATAACAGCCCCGATGTTCTGCGCCACGCCGGGCATACCGTACACCACAGAGGATTCCTTGTCCTGGCCGATGGTGTAAGCGCCCTTTTTCCGCATAGCCAGCAGGCCCACAGCGCCGTCCTGGCCCATACCGGTCATGATGATGCCCACCATCTTGCAGGTGACCACGTCGGCCATGGACTGGAACAGGGCGTCCACCGAGGGGCGGTGGCCGCTGACCTTCTCGCCCGGGGTGCAGTTGACGGTGTAGCGGGCGCCGATGCGAACCACGCGGCACTGGAGGTCGGCGGGGGCCACCAAGGCCAGGCCCCGGTGCAGCTCGTCACCGCTTTGAGCCTCCCGCACCTCCATGGCGCACAGGCGGTTAAGGCGCTCGGCGTACATTTTGGTGAAGCCGGGGGGCATATGCTGGACGATGACCATGGGCGGGATGTCGGCGGGCAGCCGCTTCATAACAGCCAAAGTGGCCTCGGTGCCGCCGGTGGAAGCGCCCAGGCCAATAATGATGTTGTTCAGAATGGGGCTGTTGCCCAGTTTGGGGATGGTGCCAGCCGCAACGGCAGGGGCCTTGGGGGTCAGTCCAGCTCCAGCGGTGCGCACGTGGGCGTTGGAGGCAATGATGACCTTTTGGGTCAAAGCGGCGATGAAGCCGTCCACGCTCTGCTGGTCGTCGGGCTTGCGCACAAAGTCCACCGCACCCACGGCCAGGGCGTCGAACACCTTCAGGTTTAGGGAGGACACCAAAATAACCGGGATGGGATTGGTTGGCAGGTACTGCTTTAAAAAGTCAATGCCGCTCTGGCCGGGCATCTCCACGTCCATGGTGATGACGTCCGGCTTGTACTGAGGGATTTTGACCTTGGCGTCCAGGGTGTTGATGGCGAAGCCCGCCACCTCAATCCTGGGATGAGCGGACAGGCCGCGGATGATCATGCTCCGGGCCACCATGGAGTCGTCCACCACCATGACGCGGATTTTCTTGTTAAGATTGGGGGTCACAGGAATTGCCATAATAAGGAATGGCCTCCTTTTACAATAGTACCGAGCCGACCGGCATACACAGGCCGGCCCAGCCTATAAAAGTTTACTTTTGGAAGGTAGACGGCGCCAGCCTCTTATAGGGCATATTGGCGCTCAGGTTCTCCGACTTGCTGATGAGCAGGTAGCCCCCAGGCAGGGTGGCGTCGTAGAACCGACGGACCAGCGCGTCCTTGGTGGGCTGGTCGAAATAGATCATCACGTTCCGGCAGAAGATGACGTCAAACTTCCGGCGGAAATGGATGGGGTCCATCAAGTTGAAGGGCTGGAAGATCACATTGTCCCGCACCGCCTTGGATACCTGGTAGTGTCCGTCGGGCTGCTTGACGAAGTATTTCTTCTTCCAGTCGGCGGGGATGGTGTCGGGCAGCTCGTACACGCCCTTTTTGGCGGCGGTCATGGCACGGTTGGAGATGTCGGTGGCCAGCAGCCGGGTGTCCCACTGGCTGGCCTGCTGCCCCAGGTAATCGAAGAGAAACATCGTGATGTTATAGGGTTCCTCGCCAGTGGAGCACCCTGCGCTCCAGATAGCCAGGGTCTTGTCCTTTTGATGCTTGCGGACGATGTCGGGGATGATCTGCTTGCAGAACAGGTCCAGATGCTCCTTCTCCCGCATGAAAAAGGTATAATTGGTGGTCAGCTTATCCAGCAGCAGGGTAATCAGGTCGTTGTCCTTGGTCTGAAGGACATGGTTGACAAAATCGGTAAAGCTGGTGTAGCCCCGCTGCTTCAAGGGGGTGGACAGACGGCCGGTGATGAGCTGCCGCTTCTGAGTCAGATCGATACCATAGTTGGACTGGATAAACTTCACCAGTCGGTTAAAATCGTTGTCCGTGATGGTCAGGGCGGAAAAAGATTTGGAGCCGCCCGCTCCCATTTCGAGCTTATTCATTGGGCATCAGTTGAGCGCAGTCCAGCACCATCATGGTGCCGGAACCGTCGGGCAGAGAGCACATACCAGACACCAGCATCTGGGTGCTGTTGGCGGGAAGGGGATGGATATTGGCCTTGGGGATATCCAGCATCTGGTCCACGCCGTCCACCAAAATACCCAGTTGGACGTCGTCCAGATTGAGGACCACCACCAGGCTGTCCGCCTGGGGAGGCAGGCCCAGCCGGGCCCGGATGTCCAGGATGGGGACCATCTGACCGCGCATATTGATGATGCCCCGGATATAGTCGGGCACCATGGGCAGGTAGGTGATGACCTGGTTGTTCAGAATCTCCACCACATCCTCGGCCACCACGCCCAGCTTTAAATGGTCGGCCATGAAGATCAGATACTTCTGGGAATCCACTGTGTCGTCCACGGTGTTCAGGGCCGCCATCTCGTCCTGGCGGGCGAACATGACTTCGTCACTCATATACTATACTCTCCTTCTCACATACCACGGGCGGCGGTGTAGAGGCTGGCCACATCCAAAATGATGCTGATGCTGCCGTCACTGCGCAATGTACAGCCGTTGATACCGTAGCTCTTAATATTGTAGCTGTTCACGTAGGCGGGCAGCTGCTTGACCACCACCTGCTGCTGGCCCAGCAGCTCATCCACGAACAGGCAGTAGGAGTGGTCTCCGGTCTCCAGCCAGATAAGCACGCCGTCCTCGATCTCGGTGACGCCATCCTGGAGCTGGTACAGCTCCCGGGCCCGGACGATGGGGATGAAGTTGCCCTGTACTTTGATGATCTCGCCCCGGCTGGAGTCGTGGATGACGTCGCTGGAGGACACCTTCAAGGTGGACATGATATTGTTGATGGGGATGGTGAAGATGGAACCGCCCACAGCTACCTCCATGGCGTCCATGATGGCCATGGTTAGAGGGATGCGGATGGTGGTGGTCATGCCCTTGCCCAGCTGGCTGGAGATGGACACGGAGCCGCCCAGCTCCTCCACGCCCTTCTTCACCACGTCCATACCCACACCGCGGCCGGAGAACTCGGTGACCTCGGTATTGGTGGAGAAGCCGGGGGCCATCAGGAAGCTGAGAATCTCCTTGTGGCTGTACTCCACATCGGGGGAGGCGATGCCCTGGCGGATGGCCTTAGCCAACACGGCCTGGTCGTCCACGCCCCGGCCGTCGTCGATGATCTCGATGATGACCTCGCTGCCGGTGTCCCGGGCGGACAG
>CAJUQN010000026.1 GCA_910588625.1 uncultured Oscillospiraceae bacterium | reverse complement strand
CTTATTTTATCACATCTTCTATCATTTCGGGGGATTAAATCAGCGTTTCCTTAAATCGAATGGTTTGCATATCCAGCGACCTAAAACTGACTTCTCCATGCGAAAGGTGCCTGGCCCATAGAATTGCTGTCATTGTTCTCTGAACTGCAATTAGGCGTTTCTGAGGAAACTTATATCCTGACGCGCCGCATAGGCCATCTAATTAAACCTCGTGCCCTACAATACAGATTTCATCGTTCCCTTAGCCAGACAGGCTTGCGAAACAGAGGCTTTCATTCGCTGAGACACCCGTATGTCAAGCCCAAGACAAAAACTTTTTCAAGTTTTTTAAGGAACCTCATTTCAGAGGTTCCTTAGTGCTGGAAATTGCAAAATCTTTCAACCAATTTGTTGTGCTGCCCCGCCGTTGGGTGGCAGGGTAGAGAATAAGACAAATATCTCTACAAGCTCCGCCATCTCGTTGAGAACGCATTCCTGCTTCTCAAAAGATGGCGCGGTGTGCCGTCAGCCGCCCTGCTAGCCATTCAGCGCGGCGGTCCACTCCGCCTCCCGGAAGCCGACCAGCACAAAATTGGCTCCCACCAGGATGGGCCGTTTTACCAGCATTCCGTCGGAGGCTAGCAGGGCAATCTGCTCCTCTTCGCTCATGGTGGAGAGCTTGTCCTTCAGGCCCAGCTCTTTGTATTTCAGGCCGCTGGTGTTGAAGAACCGCTTCAAGGGCAGGCCGCTGCGCTGGTACCAAGCGGTCAGCTCGGTGGCGGTGGGCTGATCCTCCTTGATGTGGCGGGAGTCAAAGGCAGTCCCTCTGGTCTCCAGCCACGCTCGGGCCTTCTGGCAGGTGGTGCACTTCGGATATTCTACAAACAGCATTTGGTATCCCTCCGTTTTGTTTTGATGATAAGATGATATCAGCCGGAACATAAAAAGGCAACTGTCAAATGTCAAGAAAGAAGCCAGGCAATGGTGTGCTCCAAAGGGATGCAAGTATACTCACTGAGCCGCCGCACCTCGGGGCGGTTTCCAGCAGAAACGCCTTGAAGGATGCGTCTGTGTAGCTGTGGCCTTTTCCCTCCACGATGCGGTAGATTCCGCTGCCCACCAGGCCAGCCGTATTTCAGTAAAGGGGAAAGCATCCCGTAGCTGCGCCCAGAGCACAGCACCACCCGATGGCCATTGGCCCGGGCGCGGCGGATGGCTTCTATGAAGGAGATCAAGCCGGGGTATGTCATCGTAGAGAACGAGTCCACAGGGGAGCGGATCTGAATCCTTCACAATATGAGACAGAGCCGCCTCAGCTGGAAAAAGAACCGGTGAACCGTGTGGCGACCCGGCGTTCCTATACCAAGGTTATGGACGGCGGGCCCTATTCGCTGGGGAAAATACGCGCTTGATATGTGGAAAAGAGCCATTTTGGCCGCGAAAATCACGGTCAGGATGGCCTTTTGCGTTTGCTCAGAGCGCCTGGATGCGCAGCGCAATGCTGGCCAGCTGGGCGCGGGTGACGGTGACGCCGGGGCCTAGCTTGGTATCGGAAACTCCTTGGAGTACTCCCTTGGACACCGCCCAGCCCATGGCGTTCCAGGCGTAGTCCTGGATGCTGCCGCAGTCCTCAAAGGAATTCAGCCGCATCTGGGAGGACCCGCCGACGGGTACCGCTCCCTGCATCCGAAACAGCATTGTGGCCAGTTGTTCTCGGGTGACCGATGCGTCGGGGCGGATGGCGCCATCGCTGAAGCCGGTCAGTATGTGCTGATCCACCGCCCACAAAATGGCGGCGTATGCGGGGTCGGCATCGGTCACGTCGGGAATGGAACATATTCCAAAGGTATTCGGCGTACCGGCCAGATGATATAGGGTGACGGCCACCTCCCGCCGCGTGGCAGCCCGCTCCGGGAAGAAAGCGTGGCCCTCGGTGGTCATCAGTTTCTGCGAGACCACCTCGTCCACGTCATGATAATACCACTCGGTGGGCGGAACGTCGGAAAACAGATTGCCCCGGTGGGAACGGAGCAGACTGACGGTCTGGCTGTCCCGGTAGCCGGGTCGGGTAGCGATAGCCCGGACCATGACGCCCGCAGGGAGGGGGACCGGCGCGGTATAGCGCTCCGAATATGCCGTCGGCGCAGTGCCGTCCAGGGTGTAGTGGACCTCCCCACTGGCGGAGATCACCGCCTGGCAGCCGTCTACCGTAATGACTGGCGCTTTGGCCCGCGACACGTCAAGGGTGAGTGTTGAGACCCGGCTGCGGCCACCGTTGAGGGTGCGCGCCGCAAACGTCTTCACCGTTGCCGCCTCGTCCAGCGGAAAGGGTCTGGTGTATACTGCGCTATGGGAGGTGGGTGTAGTCCCGTCAATCGTATAGTAGATCGTGGTTCCGGCGTCCGCCGACAGGGTGATGAACCTTCCGCCCGCCGTATCAGCCGGAAGGATACTGGGCTGGGAGATTTCGGGCAGCGTGGTGCTTCCGGGAATGCGGTAGTATTTAACCCCCGGGATGGCGTCAAAGCCGCGGCGGCGCAGCAGCTCGCTTACCGTCACCAGTTCATAGCCCTGGTCCAGCAGGGCGTCGATGCCCCGCAGTGCGCCGGGGATGGTGGTGGCGTGGATGTCGTGGAGCAGGACGATGCTGCCGTCCTTGGTGTCGTTGACGATGCGGCGGCAGACGGCGTCGGCGTTGCGGGACTCCCAGTCCCTGGTGTCCACCGACCAGAGGATGGCCGGGGCGTGAAGCGCGGACAGTACCCGGGTGTCTGTGCTGCCGTAGGGCGGGCGGACCATGTACGAGTGATTTCCGCCGGTGGCGCGGTTCAGAACGTTGGCGGTGGCGGTCAATTGGTTTTGAATAGCCGTGTCGCTTAAACCGGTCAGCATGGGGTGGTCATAGGTGTGGGAGGCAATCTGATGCCCCGCCTCATAGGCCTTTTTCACCACGGCGGAATACCGCTCGGCATTTCGGCCCTGCATGAAGAAGGTGACCACCACTCCTCGCTTGGCTAGCTCGTCCAGCAGGCCGTCGGTATATGGGCCGGGGCCGTCATCAAAGGTGATGGCGGCCAGCTTTTGCCTGGGAACCGCCGCGGCGTGGGTGGGCGGTATAAACCCAAGCATCACCACCAGTGCCAGCAGCAGCGCAGCGCCCCTTTTTTTCATTGACATCGCTTCCTGTCCTGGGTTTTTATGGCAGCTTAGCAGGGCCGGACGGAACATAAGCAGCGGCGGATGGTGCCCGACTATCCCCGCTGTTTGCATTTGGTCCTCCCGGTCTGCCTTGACCTGTCTGATATACGTATTCTACCATATCCCAAAAAATGAAACAAGAGCTTTGGAGGATAAGCTCCTTCAAATAAAAATGGGCGGGGAATGCCGCAAAGCGCCCCGGTGAGGGGCGCCGGGTTGTTCCACGCCGTTCTCCCGGACCTCGCCCTTAAACCGCTGCAAACCACCTTGATAAAGATCTCCACCGTTAAGGGGATCATTCTGGGGAATGAAAACGCTGTCACAGATCAATACTGTACTTTTCAACGTCGATGATGGCCGAATCCGTGGCCTCAAAGGAAATACCATCTGCCTCCTGGGGGGAAACGATGAACATATCTGCGCCGTTCAGCGGGACAAAATCCGGGCACTCCCACATGGTACCGTATTGGTTCCGGCTGCGGTCTAAGGTGGATACGCACAGCAACAGGCGGAACGGGAGAACACCGTCGCCATGCAGAACGCGGGCATCGAGCAGATCACCAGCAGCCCGGAGGCATACGCCCGCTATCTGGATATGCAGGGGGACAACCCGACGTACAGCGTGGGCAATATCGCCCTGGTCATGGTGGCGCTGCCCAGACCAGGGTGTTTGGCACCCGTGACCGCTGGCGAGCCCTGAATCGCTCCGTCATGGGCGATGAAATGAACAACCGCGTGAAAATTTTTGCCAAGGGCGCTAGGGCAGCTTGGCGTCCATGGATACGTGTTTGAATTTCTGGTCCGTGATCAGCAGACGGGGAATTTTGAAATAAATTCTTCTCATTCGTCATCATAGAAGCAGTCCTGCAAAATGACATTCGGCATGGCTGCGGCCTCCTTCTGGGCCTGAAAAAAGCGCGATTGTCTAATCGCGCTTTTAGAGGTAATAAATTATGTCACATTGACATAGTTTTGTGATGGTTTCCTCACATTTTTCTGCTTTTGCAAAGTTCTTTATCTACCATGCCCGTGAGCCGGGGGCGTTTCCTTTTCCTTAAAACTCCTCGTCCTCATCAGAGGCTGCGTCCTCGTCATCGAAGGACAGGGCGAACTTACCGCCGCAGACGGAGCACTCCACCAGGCCGGCGGCCAGGGCCTCGTCGTCCACCACCAGGTCCTCCCCGCAGGTGGGGCATGGGATTTCAAAGAAATCCTCCTCTTCCCCGTCATCCAAGTTGTGGAAGTCGGCGTCTTGTTCGTCCTCGCCGTCGAACACGGCCTCCTCCAGGTCAGCCACAGTGTCACCCAGGACGTCCAGCTCCTCGTCAAATTGGTCCATAACGGCGTCCATGCTGTCCAGCTGCTGCCCCACCTCTCGGAGCACATCCAATACTTCTGACAGAATCCGAGCCTCGCCGGATTTTTCTGTATCCAACTTCAATCCATCAAACAACCCCTGAATATAGGCCACTTTCTCAGAAATGGTCATCAAATACCCTCCTTAACGTTGCTTATGCTGCGCACCGTTTGCAAACAACTGTCTAACGGCTGCGCAGCATAATCAATCCACAAAATATAAAAGTTTCTTTTTTCACTTCCTTCTTGCTTATCAAAGAAAAAAGGAAGCCACCGAAGGCATCAGCCCTTGCAGCGCTCCAGATACTCGCCGGTGCGGGTGTCGATGCGGATCTTGTCGCCGGGATTGATGAACAAGGGCACTTTGATCTCCGCGCCGGTCTCCAGGATGGCGGGCTTGGTCACGTTAGTGGCGGTGTCGCCCTTCACCCCGGGGTCGGATTCGGTGACCTCCAGCTCCACGAAGTTGGGGGGCTCCACACCGAACACGCTGCCCTTGTAGGACATGATCTTGCACACCATGTTCTCCTTGACAAACTTGAAGTTGTCGCCCAGCACGTCCTTGTTGATCGGCACCAGCTCATAGGACTCCGGGTCCATGAAGTAGTACAGGTCGCCGTCATTGTAGCTGTACTCCATGTCCTTGCGGTCCACGAAGGCTTCCTCGAATTTGGCGGTGGGGTTGAAGGAAGTCTCGGTGACGGCGCCGGTGACCACATTCTTCATCTTGGTACGCACGAAAGCGGCGCCCTTGCCGGGCTTGACGTGCTGGAACTCGATGACCTGCATCACCTTGCCGTCCATCTCAAAGGTCTTGCCGTTGCGGAAGTCGCCTGCTGTAATCATTGCCATTGGTATCGTCCTCCAATATCGAAAATTTATAGTTTCAGAAGAAATAAGTCAATGTATTATACCCTATGTGGCGGCAGATTGCAAGAGGTTTTGCGGGATTCTACCTATTGCCTGCCCTTGACGTTTCCTCCCATTTTGCGGTATACTATATCATTAAGGATCATTAAGGCCCGACCAGGGCCCCGGACGGGGCGCTTTCCGCCGCCATCCGTCCCAATTCGACATTTTCTTCCCATTTGGGGAAAACAAAAATAAGAGGTGCAGCTATGGCAAGGTCCACACCAAAACAGCAGTACGGCAACGACTCCATCTCTTCCCTCAAGGGGGCCGACCGGGTGCGCAAGCGCCCTGGCGTCATTTTCGGCTCCGACGGCCTGGAGGGCTGTGAGCACGCGGTCTTTGAAATCCTCTCCAACGCCATCGACGAGGCCCGGGAGGGTCACGGCGACCTCATCACCGTCACCCGATACGAGGACAAGTCCATCGAGGTGGAGGACTTTGGCCGGGGCTGCCCGGTGGACTGGAACGAGGCCGAGGGCCGCTACAACTGGGAGCTGGTGTTCTGCGAGCTCTACGCCGGCGGCAAGTACAAAGACGGCGACGGGGACAACTACGAGTACTCCCTGGGCCTCAACGGCCTGGGCTCCTGCGCCACCCAGTACGCCAGCGAGTACTTTGACGCGGTGATCTACCGGGACGGCTTCAAGTACACCCTCCACTTCGAGAAGGGCGAGATTGTGGGCGAGATGAAAAAGGAACCCGCCGACCGGAAAAAGACCGGCTCCAAATTCCACTGGAAGCCCGACCTGGACGTGTTTACCGACATCGACATCCCCGTGGACTACTACACCGACGTGATGAAGCGTCAGGCGGTGGTCAATGCCGGGGTGGCCTTCCGCTTCCGGAACCAGACCGGCGGAAAGTTCGAGACCGCCGATTTCCGCTACGAGAACGGCATCATCGACTACGTCACAGAGCTGGCCGGGGAGGACCCTCTCACCGCCCCCGTATTCTGGCAGACGGAGCGCCGGGGCAGGGATCGGGCGGACAAGGCGGATTACAAGGTAAAGCTGTCGGTGGCCTTCTGCTTCTCCAACCGGGTGCAGGTCATCGAGCACTACCACAATTCCTCCTGGCTGGAGCACGGCGGTTCGCCGGAAAAGGCCATGCGCTCCGCCTTTGTGTCCGCCATCGACGGCTGGCTCAAGCAGAACGGCAAGTATCAGAAAAACGAGAGCAAGGTCACCTTCAACGACATCCAGGACGCGCTGGTGCTGGTGTCCAACAACTTCTCCACCCAGACCAGCTATGAGAACCAGACCAAAAAATCCATCACCAACAAGTTCGTCCAGGAGGCCATGACCGACTTTCTCCGCTCCCAGTTCGAGGTCTACTTCATCGAAAACCCTATGGACGCGGAGAAGATCGCCGGACAAGTGCTGGTAAACAAGCGTTCCCGGGAGACGGCGGAAAAGACCCGCCTGGGCATCAAGAAGAAGCTGTCCGGCTCGGTGGACATCTCCAACCGGGTGCAGAAGTTCGTGGACTGCCGCACCCGCGACGTGGACCGCCGGGAGCTCTACATCGTGGAGGGCGACTCCGCCCTGGGCAGCGTCAAACTGGGGCGGGATGCGGAATTTCAGGGCATCATGCCCATCCGCGGCAAAATTTTAAACTGCTTGAAGGCGGATTACGCCCGCATTTTCAAAAGCGAGATCATCACCGACCTGCTAAAGGTCATCGGCTGCGGGGTGGAGGTCAAGGACAAGCACGTCAAAGATCTGAACGCTTTCGACCTGGACAATCTGCGCTGGAATAAGGTGGTCATCTGCACCGACGGCGACGTGGACGGCTTCCAGATCCGCACCCTGGTGCTGACCATGCTCTACCGCCTGACGCCTACCCTGATCGACAAAGGGTATGTCTACATCGCCGAGTCCCCCCTGTACGAGATTACTTGCAAGGAAAAAACCTGGTTTGCCTACTCAGACCGGGAGAAAAATGACATCGTAGCCTCTCTGGAGGGCAAAAAATACGACGTCCAGCGTTCCAAGGGCCTGGGCGAGAACGAGCCGGAGATGATGTGGCTGACCACCATGAACCCGGAGACCCGGCGGCTCATCAAGGTCATGCCGGAGGACGTGGAGCGGACGGCGGAGGTGTTCGATCTGCTGCTGGGGGACAATCTCCAGGGCCGGAAGGACCACATCGCCGACAGCGGTTACAAGTATCTGGATATGGCGGATATCTCTTGAACCAGTGCCCTTCGCCGCTGGCACGGCGAAAAAATAGAGGTTCAAACACGCTAAAGGAGGAAAACATCATGAAAAAACTGCTGGCAATCCTGTTGTCTGTGATGATGGCTGCGTCCCTGGCGGTTCCCGCCTTCGCGGACGGCCCAGACGGTCCGGCCCCGGTGGACGGTGGCGCCGGTTACTTTGTGAACGGCGAAGCGGCGCCCGTCTACACGCCGGGGGAGGCCATTCCCATCAGCGCGTTCCTGCCGGAGGCAACCAATGATGCGGTCCTGGGCATCATCGGCGGCGCGGACGGCCCTACGTCCATCATCACCAGCGGCCCCATTGATTTCAGCGGCCTGGACATCCCGAGTCTGGATGACATTGACTGGGACAACTATTTCGACGAGGTTTTGGAGCAGAATCTCAAGGAGCGTCGGGACGAGATGAAAAAGGCCCTGGGCGGCGTGCCCGGCCAGGTGGGCGTGATGGTCAACGGCGAATACATCAAGTTCCCCGACGCCGCCCCCGAGGTGACCAACGAAGGCTCCGTCATGGCGCCTGTCCGAGCGCTGGTGGAGGCCATGGGCGGCGAGGTCAAGGTTGACGGGGACAAAGTCGCTTGCACCGTTGGCGATGTGACCATGACCTTTGAGATGCACGATGCCAATGTGGATGTGGAGCGCCAAAACCCCGGAGACGGCGAATTCAAGACTGAATGGGTGACGATGCCCATTGCCGCCTATGTAAAGAATGGCCGTACCTACGTCCCTGTGCGCTTCACCGCCCAGACTCTGGGCTACGACGTGGGCTGGGATAACGCCTATCAGACGGCCATCCTGCTGGACCGGGACGCCCTGGCGGCGGAGATCGATAAGAGCTTCACGATTCTCAACAAGGTGCAGGCCAACAAGAGCGCGGGCATGGAGGAGGGCAAAAACTACCTTGCTGACGTAAAGGAAAATCTCACCCTCAACCTCTTTGACACCCTCAACGGCAGCAAGACCTACAAGGCCGACCTCACTGGAAAGCAGATTTTCAACACCGATGCCGCCAGCGCCAGCCTGTCCCTCAAGCTGTCCGACAACGCGCTGAGCGATTTGGAAAAGGTGTTCACCGACCTGTACGGGGCCGACTTTGAGGAGTACGCCGGCCTGTTCCACACCGTGATGGACGGGCTGGAGGACATGGAGATCATTCTGACCCGTGACGGCTCCGTCTGGTTCCGGGCGGCGGCGCTGGATGAGCTGGCCGGGGAGGACAATGTGTGGCTGGCCGCGGACCTGGGCGCGGACTGGGGTCAGCTGGCCTTTGCCCAGGCGGGCGACACCACCATCGGCAAGGTACTGACCCAGTCCATGCCCTGCGTGAGCGTCACCGAGTGGAGTTCCGCCATGGAGATGGTGGAGGCGCTCAACACCCTGTATGGCGATGACAAGTTCACTACCTCCGGCGGCGCCTCCACCCTGACCATCGACCTGGACTCCCTGATGGGGCTGTACGAGGGCATGGGCCTTGATGCGGATGACATAGAGACGGTCAAGTCTGCCTTTAAGGAGTACAAGATTACTATGAAGGTGGACAGCAAGGGCGCCACCGACATGACCTGCGTAATGGAGACAGCGGCCCAGACCGGCGTACCCGGCATGAAGATCACCATGGACGTGAAGCAGTCCGCCGGGAACGTCGCCATGAACATGAACTGCCACATCGCCAACCTGGGCGAGATGAAGCTGGAGGCTGCCCAGACCCAGAAGGCCACCGCCGACAAGCCCCTGAGCGAGCCGCCCGGAGGGTCCACCATCGTGGACGTGGACAACGGCGCCGAGCTGTTGAATCCCTGAGCTTTTTCGTCCCCGCCTCGTCGGGGCGGGCTCCATATCCCTCGCTTCCGCCTTCAGCGAAAGCTCACTCATTACGCCGCCCCTCCTCTCCCCACAAAGCTGGAGGGGCGGCTTTGTGGGGGCCCCATTTGGCAGGCGGGGGCATATCCTGAAATGAGGACTGATCCTATTGGCTAAGAAAAAGACCTCCGAGCAGAAGGGCCCGAAAAAGGTAGACAACCCCAACGTCATGGGCCTGCGGGCCCAGGTGCTGGAGCAGCCCATCACCGAGACGCTGGAGTTGAACTATATGCCCTACGCCATGTCCGTCATCGTCTCCCGGGCCATTCCTGAGATTGATGGCTTTAAGCCCTCCCACCGCAAGCTGCTGTACACAATGTACCAGATGAAGCTGCTGGGAGGGAACCGCACCAAGTCCGCCAACGTCGTCGGGGCAACCATGAAACTGAACCCCCACAGTGACGCGGCCATTTACGACACCATGGTTCGCCTGTCCAGGGGCTACGACGCCCTGCTGCACCCGCTGGTGGACTCCAAGGGCAACTTCGGCAAGGTGTACTCCCGGGACATGGCCTGGGCGGCGTCCCGCTATACCGAGGTGCGGCTGGACCCTATCTGTCAGGAGCTGTTCCGGGACATCGACCAGGACGCGGTGGACCTCGTGCCCAACTACGACGGCAAGCTGATGGAGCCCACCCTGCTGCCCACCACCTTTCCCAATGTGCTGGTGGCCGCCAACCAGGGCATCGCCGTGGGCATGGCCTCCAACCTGTGCGGGTTCAACCTGGGGGAGGTGTGCGACGCCACGATTGCCTACCTCAAGGACCCGGGCGCAGACCTGATGAGCATTTTGAAGGCCCCGGACTTTTCCACCGGCGGCCAGCTCCTGTACGACGGCGGGGTGCTGGCGGAAATCTACCGTACGGGCCGGGGCCCCCTCAAGCTGCGGGCGAAATGGCGCTATATCAAAGAAGACAACGTCATCGAGATTTACGAAATTCCCTACTCCACCACCGTGGAGGCCATCTTGGACAAGGTGGCGGAGCTGGTGAAGGCGGGGAAGGTTCGGGAAATCTCCGATATGCGGGACGAGACGGACTTGAACGGTCTGAAGCTTGCCATTGATTTGAAACGTGGCGCCGACCCTGAAAAGCTGATGGCCCGTCTGTACCAGGCTACGCCGTTACAGGATACCTTTTCCTGCAACTTCAACATCCTGATTGCCGGAATGCCCCGCGTCATGGGCGTGGGGGAGATTTTGGACGAGTGGACGGCCTGGCGCATGGACGGCGTGCGGCGGCGGACCTACTTCGTGTGCAGGAAGAAGGAGGAGAAGCTCCACCTTCTCAAGGGCTTGAAGCGCATCCTGCTGGACATCGACAAGGCCATCCGCATTATCCGGGAGACGGAGGAGGAGGCCGAGGTGGTGCCCAACCTGATTATTGGCTTCGGGATTGACCAGATTCAGGCGGAGTATGTGGCGGATATCCGCTTGCGCAACATCAACAAGGAGTATATCCTGAGGCGGGTGGAGGAGACCGCCTCTCTGGAGGAGGAGATCGCCGACCTCAAAGACATCATCAACTCTCCCGGCCGTATCAAGGGAATCATCATTGACGAGCTGAAAAACGTCAAAAAGAAGTATGATGTGCCCCGCCGCACCGAGATCGTCTACGAGTACCAGCAGGCGGCAGAGGAAAAAGCCGGGTTGGCGGAGGAGATCCCCTCCTATCCGGTGAATGTATTTATCTCCAAAGAGGGATACTTTAAGAAGATTACGCCCCAGTCCCTGCGCATGAGTTCTGAGCAGAAATATAAAGAAGGGGACGGCGCTTTCCTCCAATGGGAGGGCGCCAACCGGGACGAGCTGCTGGTATTCACCGACAAGCAGCAGTGCTATAAGACCCGCCTGTCCGACTTTGACGACACCAAAGCCAGCGTGCTGGGGGATTACCTGCCCACCAAGCTGGGCATGGACCCGGAGGAAAAATTTGTATGGGCTTGTGTGCCGGGGGATTACTCCGCCCATGTGCTGTTTTTCTTTGACAATGGCAAGGCGGCCCGTGTGGAGCTGTCCGCTTACCAGACTCAGACCAGGCGGAAAAAGCTCACCGGGGCTTACTGTGACAAGTTTCCATTGGTGTCTGCGCTTCTGCTCTCGGAGGACCAGGAGATGGCGGTAGGGTCCAGCGACGGGCGGTGCGTGGTGTTCCACACCGCGTCCCTCACGCCCAAGACCACCCGGAGCACTCAGGGCGTCAACGTTATGGCGGTGAAGAACAAGCGCCACGTGGAGTGGGCCAAACCTCTCTCGGCTACCCACATCGTCAACCCCGCCCGGTACCGGGCCCGCTCCCTGCCCGCCGCCGGGGCGCTCCTCAAGGAGGAGGACCGCGGTGAGGAGCAGATGAGCATCCTGTAAAACGTGCCTCCGGCGGCCCGCTTTTTCTTCGTTAAAGAAAAAGCGGGGCAAAAAGAAACTTTTTATCATCCTTCAACGATTGGAGACGCTCTATGGCCCGGTTGAAAAAGACTCTGCTCCCTGTTTTGATCATCACTGCAGCCTCTGCCGTTTACGCGCTGGGGTTTGTGTGGTGTTATGTGCCTAACGGCATCGCCTTCGGCGGCATTACCGGCGTGGCTCAGATCATCAATTATCTGGTCCCGGCCTTTCCCATCGGCGTTACGGTCATTGTGATAAACATTCCACTGTTTATCTTAGGCTGGAAATTCATCGGCGGACGTCTGCTGGTGTCATCGCTGTACGCTATGTTTGTTTCCTCAGTGTTTATCGACATCCTTACCCCCCTTCGGGAGTGGGAGTCCATGGAGCCCCTGCTGGCTTGCATCTTCGGCGGACTGCTGCTGGGGCTGTCCCTGGGGCTGGTGTTCCAGCAGGGAGCCACCACCGGCGGCACTGACTTGATGGCACGCCTGCTCAAGCTGAAGCTGGCTTGGCTGCCCATGGGCAAGCTGTTGATGGGCATTGACCTTGCGGTAATTGTGGCAGTTTCCATCACGTTCCAAACGTTGTATGCCGCGCTGTACGGACTGGTGGCGCTGTATATCTCCACCATTGTTATGGACGGCGTGCTCTATGGCATGGACACGGCCAAGGTGGCCTATATCATCAGCGACAAGAACCAGGAGATCTCCGACGCCATTGTCAAGGACCTGGACCGGGGCGTCACCATCCTCCACGGCCAGGGGGCATACACCGGAGCAGAAAAAAATGTGCTCATGTGCGCCTTCAAGCAGAGGGAGATCGCCGCCATCAAGGCTACCGTCAAGGATATCGACCCCGCCGCCTTCGTCATCGTGTGCGATGCCCACGAGGTGCTGGGCGAAGGCTTCCGGGATTATAAAAAGGACGACTTGTAGGGATGAAAAATTCTTCCCCCTTCGCACCCTCGTCCGTGATCGCCTTCGGTGATACCTCCTTCCCCCTTGCAGGGGAAGGCCTACACTCTGCGGGGAGGTGTTCCAGTGAAAAAACGTCTGTTGGCTTTGGCTTTGTGCGCCGCCGTGCTGCTCAGCGGCTGCTCCGCTATGCTGGAGCGAGGCCACGAGACCGTCTCTACCCACGTGGATTACGCCGTCACGGAGGATGACTCCGTCCTTCGCGCGGAGAGCTATCAGGGGTTGGTGAACGCCGTTCTCTATTTCGTCAACGGCCGCTATACCCGTGGGACTGTTCGTCTGTACAACTACACAGGGGATGTGGAGGGGGACCTGACCAATGCCCGGGATGAGGTGATGTACGCGGACCCATTAGGGGCCTACGCCGTGCGCTCCCTGACCTACGACACCACCCGTATCCTCACCTATTACGAGGTGGAGTTCCGCATTTCTTATTCCCGCACCGCGCAGGAGATGGAGGACCTGCGGGAGGTTATGGGCCTGGCTGGTGTGCGTCAGGAGCTGTCCCGGCTGGTGACGGAGCAGCGGGGTTCGGCAGTGTTCCTGGCCTCTTCCTTCTCCGGCGACCAAGCGCTGGTGGAGGACCTGTTGGAGCTGGCGGGGTATAGTGCTCCCGCCCTGTATCGGCACCACGATTTGAGGCAGGCCACAGTTTCCCTTTATCCGGAGACGGGCATCCGGCGGGTCATCGAGGTAACGCTGAACTGGAGCCAGAGCATCGACGCCGTGGCGGAGGAGGAGAGGGGCTATGCCCAGCTTCTGGACAATGCCGCCGCCTCTCTCCTGGAGGCCAGCCCTCCCGCCGGAGAGGGCTACACCGTGGAAGAGCTGGCCGCCATCGTCCGTTCCGCCGCCGGGCTCAGGCATACGGACGGCACCAATCTGGCCCTGGACACGCTGTCCGGAGAACCGGCCTCAGATTTTGGGTTATTGATGGCCATGGAATACCTGTGCCAGCAGTGCGGCATCGAGGTGGAGCCGGTGAACGGCTCGGCGGGGCTGTGGCTTATCGTGTCCACAGCCGGAGGCTACCGCCACCTGCTGCCTGCGGGGCTCTGGCCCGTGGAAGCGGGGGCGGCTGGAGAGGAAGAGCCGGCAGAGCCCGAAAAGCTGCTTTACACCGATCAGGATCTGACAGAACTGGGATATACCTGGCCCAACGCGCTCCACCCGGCCTGTGAGGACTACGCCGTCCAAGAGGATGTAGGCGGATAGCGCCGATATAGTCAAAACACCAGTTGCTTTTCCTTGGAAAAACGGATATAATAGGTGGGCTTTGGGAGATTTCAAAGCCCACTTTAATTTTACCGAGGAGTGACAGACATGGCAGAAGAGCTGAACGTGACCATGAGCCAAAACTTTATCCATGACTTTATTGATGAGGACATCGCTCAGGGCGGGCAGTACCAGGGCATGACTGTCCACACCCGTTTCCCGCCCGAGCCCAACGGCTATCTCCACATCGGCCACTGCAAGGCGCTGACCATCGATTTTGGCACGGCGGAGAAGTACGGCGGTATCTGCAACCTGCGCATGGACGACACCAACCCCACTAAGGAGGACGTGGAGTATGTGGAGGCCATCCAGGAGGATATCCACTGGCTGGGCTTCGACTGGGGGGACCGGTTTTACTACGCCTCCGACTACTTTGATAAGATGTACGAGTTCGCGGTGGAGCTGATCAAAAAGGGACTGGCCTACGTGTGCGAGCTGTCCCCGGATGAGTTCAAGGAGCACCGGGGCGCCATCGGCGTGCCCGCCACCTCCCCCTACCGGGACCGGCCCATGGAGGAGTCCCTGGACCTGTTTGAGCGGATGAAGAACGGCGAGTTTGAGGAGGGAAAGATGACCCTCCGGGCCAAAATCGACCTTGCCTCCGGCAACTTCAATATGCGGGACCCGGTGATTTACCGTATCAACCACGCCCATCACCACCGCCAGGGGGACAAGTGGTGCATCTACCCCATGTACGACTTCGCCCACCCCATCGAGGACGCGCTGGAGGGCATCACCCACTCCCTGTGCTCCCTGGAGTTCGAGAACCACCGCCCCCTGTACGATTGGGTGGTGGAGCACGTGTCCATTCCCTACCACAAGCCTCGCCAGATCGAGTTCGCCCGGCTGGGCATCAACCACACCGTCATGAGCAAGCGCAAGCTGCGCCAGCTGGTGGAGGAGGGCCGGGTGTCCGGCTGGGACGACCCCCGTATGCCCACTTTGTGCGGCCTGCGCCGCCGGGGGTATACCCCTAAGTCCATCCGCAATTTCTGCGACCGGGTGGGGGTGACCAAGTCGGATAACACTATTGAATACGCATTCCTGGAGTACTGCCTCCGGGAGGACCTGAACGAGACCGCCCAGCGGGTGATGGCGGTGCTGCGTCCCGTGAAGCTGGTCATCACCAACTATCCTGCCGGACAGTCCGAGACCTTCGAGGTGGAGAACAACCCCAACCGCCCTGAGGACGGCACCCGGACGGTGACCTTCTCCCGGGAGCTGTGGGTGGAGGCGGAGGACTTCCTGCCCGAGCCCATCCCCAAGTACAAGCGCCTGTACCCCAACGGCCCGGAGTGCCGCTTGAAGGGGGCCTATCTTATCAAGTGTGTGGGCTACGAAACGGATGATGAAGGGAACGTTACCGAGATCGCCGCCGAGTACGACCCGGAGAGCCGGGGCGGCAACCCCGCCGACGGGCGGAAGGTGAAGGGGGCCACCATTCACTGGGTGGACGCGGCCACCGCCGTGGACGCGGAGGTGCGGCTGTACGACAACCTGTTCTCCGACCCGGAACCGGACGGGTTGGGCAAGGATTTCTTGGAGTGCTTGAATCCCAACTCCTTGGAGGTCTTGACCGGGTGCAAGGTGGAGGCGGGGCTGTCGGAGGCTCAGCCGTCGGACCGGTTCCAGTTCATGCGGCAGGGGTATTTCTGCGCCGACAGCAAGGATTCCAAGCCGGGGCGCCTAGTGTTCAACCGGGCGGTGAGCTTGAAGGACAGCTTTAAGCCGTAATTTGGGGGCGGTTACTTTATGGAGAAACGGATTTTTGTCCATGGTTCGGGGCATAAGGCCGCAAGTTGGGACGAGACGATTTCTTATATGGAAAACAGTGGCGACGCCCTGCGTCCGGACTTGGCCGCAATCCTAAATGGGAAAGAAGCGACCTACGCTAATCTATCCGCTTGCTTTGCGGAATATTGCAATAAAATTGGGGAGCCTGTCCATTTATGCGGTATTTCATTGGGGGGAATGCTGGCGTTAAGCTACGCCCTCGACTTCCCGGAGAAGGTAAAAACATTGGTTCTAATCGGCACGCCCCATAAGGTGCCAAAGATGATGTTTGGGATACAAAACGTGATTTTCAAGTTGCTGCCTAAGTCGGCGTTTGCAGGCATGGCCTTTGGCAAGGAGGACACTTTCGCTTTGGGGAATTCCATGAAAAAATGGGATGTTGGCGGCAGAGCGGGGAATATTCAATGCCGGACACTGGTGGTCTGCGGGAAAAAGGACAGCGCCAACCTGAAATCGGCATATTATTTCGCTGAGGCCGTCAAATATGCGCAACTGAAGGTCATGGAAAACACAGGACATATTGTCAACGAGGAAAATCCCAGGGCACTGGCGAAATTACTGGACGAATTTTACTGTGAGAAAGCCTGATGTTATAGCAGACAAGCCCGGACGGAGAGCAAAAGATCTCCGTCCGGGCCTTATTCTGTCAGCGCTTCCCGCAGCTTTGCCACCGCCCGGCGCTCGATGCGGGACACCTGCACCTGGCTCACCCCCAGCACCTTGGACACCCGGTCCTGGGTCAGGTTCTTGTAAAACCGCAGCAAAATCACCTTCCGCTCCCGCTCCGGCAGCTCGTCGATGGCCTGCCGCAGGGTGAGCTTTTCCACCAGCTCGTCCTCGATGCCCTCGTCCCCCAGCACCGTCTCCAAAGAAAAGCCGTCCTCGCCGCTTTCGCCTTGCAGGGATGCCACCGTCAGCACAGCGGTGTCGGCGGCGGCGATCTCCTCCGGCTCCAGCCCTGTGGCCTGGGCCAGCTCGCCCACCGTGGGCTCCCGGCCCAGCCGCTGGGACAGCTCCAAGCGTTTGAGCCGCAGGGAAGCGGCCCGCTCCTTGGTGCCCCGGCTGACCTTCACTGCCCCGTCGTCCCGCAGAAACCGCCGGATTTCCCCCGCGATTTTTGGCACAGCGTAGGTGGAAAATTGGGTCCCATACTCGGTATCGAACCCCCGAATAGCCTTCAAAAAACCCAGACAGCCCAGCTGATACAGGTCCTCCGGGTCCACCCCCCGCCCGTAATACCGCCGGGCCACCGACCAGATCAGGCCGCTGTTGTCGATGAGCAGGCGTTCGCAGGCATCGTTGTCCCCGGCCTGTGCGGCCTCCAGCAGGGCAGGGGCGTCCAGGCCCCTCATTTGGAGGCGCCCGTCCGGCGGGCGATCCGCTTGCGCATGGTGACGGCGGCGCCCTTTCCCGGCTGGGAGCGCACCTTGAGGCCATCCATGAAGCTCTCCATGATGGTGAAGCCCATGCCGGAGCGCTCCTCCCCGCCGGTGGTGAACAGGGGCGTCCGGGCCTGTTCCACATCGGGAATACCTATTCCAAAATCCTTCACCTGAATCTCCATTACGCCGCCGTCGAACAGCCGCAGGCGCATGATGATCTTCCCCAGGCAGTCCGGGTAGGCGTGGACGATGGCGTTGGTCACTGCCTCGCTGACGGCGGTCTTGATGTCAGCCACCTCATCCAGAGTGGGGTCCAGCTGGGCGGCGAAACAGGCCGCGCAGGTCCGTGCAAAGCCCTCGTTGGCGGAGCGGGAGGTGAACGCGATGGTCACCTGGTCAATGGCTTTCATGTATGTAGCCCTCCTCAATCTAAGGTGATGAGCCGGCCCACCCCAGCGGCGTCCAGCACGCGACGGGCCTGGGCAGGGATATTGGACACCCGCAGGGAACCGCCGACCTGTTTCATCTGCCGCAGGGCCCGCAGGAGCACAGCGATGCCGGAGCTGTCCATAAACGTGACACCGGACATATCCAGCACCAGGCGGGCGGGCAGACGGGTTGCTATGGCGTCCTCCAGCTGAGTCATCATTTCCCGGGCGCCGTGGTGGTCGATCTCGCCGGACAGGGTAATAGTTAGCGAGCTGTCCCGGTTGGTCACTGTGATGGGCATGGCTTGTCCCCCTCGGAAAAACAAAAATGAGCGCGGTACGGGGAATCTCCCGTATCGCGCTCATTATAATGGATTGGGTGGGTCACAATTTGCCGAAGGTGCAATTGCGGCTGGGAAAATTTACATATTCGCCAGCTGCTCCTGAATCTTGGCAATCAGAGTTTTCAGCTTTTCTGCCCGCTCCTTTTCGGCGGCCACAACCTCAGCAGGGGCCTTATTCAGGAAGCCGGGGTTGGACAGCTTGCCCTCCAGGCCCTTCAGCTCGCCCTGCTTTTTGCCCAGGTCCTTGGTGAGACGGGCTTTTTCCTTTTCGATATCCACCAGCTCCGCCAGGGGCATATATACCTTGGCGTCGTGGGTCACGTCCGCCACCAGGCCGGTGAGATCGGCGGGGTCATCGGACCGCACCTCGATGGAGGAGGCCCAGGCCAGCCGGGTCAGGAAGCCCTTGCCCGCGTTGAACACGTCCGCCTTGGGAGTGACGATGGTCAGCGCCGCCTTCTTGGAGGGGGGCACGTTCATTTCGGCCCGACGGGTGCGGACGGCGCCGATCACGTCCTTGATGGACTCCATAGCGGCCTCGGCCTCCTGGAAATTCAACGCATCGCTGTGGACCGGCCAGCTCTGGAGCATCAGGAAGCCGCCGTCGGCGCCGGGGGCGTGGGGCAGGGCCTGCCAGATTTCCTCGGTAATAAAGGGCATGAAGGGGTGGAGCAGCTTCAGCGTCTCGGTGAGGACGTACACCAGCACCTGCTGGGCCTGGACCTTGGCCGCCTCGTCGCCGCCCTGGAGGCGGGCCTTGGTCAGCTCGATATACCAGTCGCAGTAGTCGCTCCAGATGAAGTCGTACACTTTGGCGGAGGCCACCCCCAGCTCATAGGCGTCCATGTTCTCGGTGACTTCCTTGACCACCCGGTTCAGCCGGGAGAGAATCCACTTGTCCTCCTGCTCCAGCTTGTCCGGCAGGACGCACTGATCAATGGTCAGGTTCATCATCACGAACCGGCTGGCATTCCAGATCTTGTTGGCAAAGTTGCGCATGGCCTCGCACTTCTCCACGAAGAAGCGGGTGTCGTTGCCGGGGGCGTTGCCGGTGATCAGATTGAAGCGCAGGGCGTCCGCGCCGTATTTCTCCGTCATCTCCAACGGGTCGATGCCGTTGCCCAAGGACTTGGACATCTTGCGGCCCTTGTCATCCCGGACCAGGCCGTGGATGAGCACCGTGTGGAAGGGCGGCTTCTTGGTGTGCTCACAGCCGGAGAAAATCATCCGAGCCACCCAGAAGAAGATGATGTCGTAGGCTGTCACCAGCACATCGGTGGGGTAGAAATACTTAAAGTCCTCCGTCTCCTCCGGCCAGCCCAGGGTGGAGAAGGGCCACAGCGCGGAAGAGAACCAGGTGTCCAGCACGTCGGGGTCCTGCTCGATGTTCTTGGAACCGCACTTCTCACAGCACGCGGGGTCCTTCCGAGTGACGGTCATGTGGCCGCAGTCCGCGCAGTACCAAACGGGAATTTGGTGGCCCCACCAGAGTTGGCGGGAGATGCACCAGTCGCGGACATTTTCCATCCAGTTGGTGTAGATTTTGGCGAAGCGGTCGGGGACGAACTTGGTTTCGCCCTCATAGACCACGCGGAGCGCCTCCTTGGACAGCGGCTCCATCTTGACAAACCACTGGGCAGAAATGATGGGCTCCACGTCGCTGCCGCAGCGGTAGCAGGCGCCCACGTTGTGCTGGTGATCCTCGATCTTTTCCAGCAGGCCCAGAGCTTCCAGGTCGGCGATGACAGCCTTGCGGGCCTCGTAGCGGTCCATACCCTGATACTTTCCGCCGTTCTCGTTGACCACGCCGTGGTCGTCCAGCACCCGGATGGTGTCCAGATTGTGGCGCAAGCCCACCTCGAAATCATTGGGGTCGTGGGCGGGGGTCATCTTCACGCAGCCGGTGCCGAACTCCAAATCCACATATTCATCGGCCACAATGGGGATCTCCCGGTCCATCAGGGGCAGGAGGCACTTCTTGCCGATGATGTCCTGATAGCGCCCGTCGGCGGGGTTGACCGCCACGCCGGTGTCACCCAGCATGGTCTCGGGCCGGGTGGTGGCCACGATGACGTACCGTCCCGGTTCGCCCACAATGGGGTACTTGATGTGCCACAGATGGCCCGGCTTGTCCTGGTACTCCACCTCCGCGTCGGACAGGGCGGTGACACAATGGGGGCACCAGTTGACGATCCGGGAACCCTTGTAAATCAGCCCCTTCTCGTACAAGGAGACGAACACATGGCGCACCGCCTTGGACAGCCCCTCGTCCATGGTGAAGCGGGAGCGCTCCCAGTCGGCGGACACGCCCAGCTTCTTCTGCTGCTCCACGATGCGGTTGCCGTACTTGTGCTTCCACTCCCACACCCGCTCCAGGAACTTCTCCCGGCCCAGGTCGTGGCGGGTGAGGCCCTCCTTCTCCCGCAGCTCCTCCTCCACCTTGATCTGGGTGGCGATGCCCGCGTGGTCGGTGCCGGGGAGGTACAGCGCAGCATAGCCCTGCATCCGCTTGTAGCGGATGAGCATATCCTGCATGGCGTCGTCCATGGCGTGGCCGATGTGGAGCTGGCCGGTGACGTTGGGGGGCGGCATGACGATGGTGAAGGGCTTCTTCTCCGGGTCCCGGGCGCCCCTGAAGCAGCCGTTTTCCTCCCAGGCTTTGTAGACGCGGCCCTCCACCTCCTGGGGCTCGTAGACCTTGGGCAGTTCTTTGCTCATTTTGAATACACTCCTTTTCGGGGCGCTGGTCTCTTCGTCCTGCCCGCGCAAAACAAAAAGCCCGCCCCAAGCTGTTTGCTCAGGGCGAACTGAAAAAGTCCGCGGTACCACCTGAATTTCCCCTAGCGGGGACGCTCATTGCCTCTGTAACGGGAGGGCCCGCCGGTCTCTACTGAGGTTCAAGACCAGGGCTCGGGGACGACTTCGCCCTGCTTCCGTTACGGCCTCACACCAGACGGCCGCTCTCTGAAACGGAGGGGGAGGGGTACTGCTTCCCTTCCTTGCCTTTGTCTTAAACAGTATATGCTAAACGAGACGGTTTGTCAAGGAAAGGTTTTTGTCAGCGATTCCCAAAATATATGTTGTAATTTACGCCGGAATCGTGTACACTAGATATACCCACAAAAAGGAGGGACCGCTTATGAAAATTGCTAGCTTTATCTTGAGGACCTCCGCCATCGCCTTGGCGGCGGCGTCGGTGGCCTGCCTGGTGGTATCCCACCTGTGCGCGTCCCTCCAGGACGCGGACTGACCGGAAGGAGGAACCGGATATGAAAAAGACCGTCGGTTTTATTATGAAGATCGTGGCGACCGCCGTGGCGGTGGCCGCCGTGGTGTGCGCCGTCGTGGCGTTTTGGGACCGAATTATGGACCTGATCGACGCCGTGGTGGACAAGGTGGAGGAGAAGCGGGCCAACCGCTGCTTCGAGCCCGAGGAGTTCGACGACTTCGCCGATTACGACGACAGCATCATGTGACTGTGACAGAAAAAAATTCCTCCCGGCAAAGCCGGGAGGAATTTTTCATTCGCGGCGGTCAGGAAGAAAAGCAACGATGGCTCCGGCGATGCCAAGGATCAAGCCGAATAAGCCCCAGCCGATAGCGAACGTGCCTATATTGGGAAGCCAAAGTCCGCCGGATACGTCAAACAGGACCAGCAGGACGCCAAAAAGAATCAATGCAATGCCTTGCAGTGGACGTTTCATAAAAGGTTCCTCCTAACGAATTTTCCGCGCTTCCAGATAGAACCGCTTGTCGTGGGCCTCGCCCATGGAGAAGGTCTTGCGGGGGAGCACCCCGTCGTGGATGACGGTGGGGAACAGCTCCTCCTTGTCCATGGGGGGCAGGAGAAAGGCGATGTTGCCGGGCCGGGCGGCGAACTCCCGGGCCACGTCCTCGCCGTGGATGTAGTCCACCCGGCCCTCGTGGCCCATGAGGTAGTCGTCCAAAAAGCTCTGGAGGGCTCCCACAGGCAGACGGGCGGCGGAGGCGGGGACCGTGACCACACCCTCGGACCCAGCGCAGAGATAGCGCAGGGGCAGGCCGTCTGTGTCAGCGTCCCTGCCCCGGCGGGCGCCGGGGTAAGCCCGGACCAGCGCGTCCAGGAGGGCTTCCGGGTCGGTGTGGAATACCACCCGGTGGATGGGCTCGAACTCCAAACTGCCGTCGTGGAGGTTCACCAGCTCACACAGGGCGTACCTGGCGGGCAGATAGTCCCACTTCTCCGGCGGCATGAGCCGCTTCTGCCGTTCGTAGCACTCTTTGGCGGTGGCCAGGGAGTGGTTGCCGTCGCCCACGGCAAAGAGCATCACGGGCTGGTTCTGGGCGCCGTACTTGGCGTTGAAGGCAGCGGGCTCCGCCATGGCGGACAGGGCCCTAGACACCTGCTCCAGCTGCTTTTCAGTCAACAGCCAGCCCTTGATATGCCCGCCCTGCTCCATCAAATCAAAATCGTAAAGCACCTGCATGGCCCCGGTCTGCTCCGCCAGCGGTTCGATGACGGTGCGCCCGGGGTCGTCGGTGAGGAGCATGGCATGGGGCAGCTCAATGGGGGCGTTCTTCCGCACCGCAACCCGGGGGGGGATGCGGGACATGACCACGCCCTCCGTGGCCCGGATGAGGGCATCGGAACCGGGCTCGTAGTCATAGGCGGTCAGGTCGGCCATGCCCACCAGGCCCCGCCGGACCTTGCCGTTCCACAGCGTGCGCTCTACGTAAACCATGGACCGGGGCAGGGTCTTGAACTGCCCGTCCCGGACATAGCGGGACATGGTGGCGTTGATGTCCATGATGTCGATCTCCACCTGGGGGCCGTCTAAGCTGCTCTCGGGCAGGATGAGCCGCAGGGCGGAGGGAGCCCGACCCACACGCTCCTCCACCCGCTGCCAGTACTCGGGCTGGGAGGTGTACTGATCGCAGGCCACTACTGCCCACTTGTCATAGTCGCAGTTCTGGGGCAGCAGAATATCGGCGGGCTGGAAGGGAAGCCGGGAGAAATCAACATTCATGGTGAAAACCTCTTTTCAATGAAAGATGTGCGTTACAGCGCTCCCTTGATGGCGCCGAGCAGGTCGCCGAACTCCTCAAAGGCGGGCAGCTCGGGGTAGTCGGCCTTGATGGCCTGGGTGGACTTGAACAGGAAGCCCGCGCGGCTGGCCTGGATCATGGCCAGGTCGTTGAAGCTGTCCCCGGCGGCGATGGTGTCGAAGCCGCAGGACTGGAGGGCTTTGACGGTGGTCAGCTTGGATTTCTCACAGCGCATTTTGTACCCGGTGATCTCGCCGTTCCCATCCACCTCCAGGGAGTTGCAGAAGATGGTGGGCCAGTTCAGCTTTTCCATCAGGGGTTTGGCGAACTGCTCAAAGGTGTCGCTCAAAATCACCACCTGAGTGAGGGCGCGCAGCTCGTCCAAAAACTCCTTGGCGCCGGGCAGCGGGTCAATTTTGGCGATGGTAGCCTGGATCTCCTTCAGGCCCAGCCCGTGCTCCTTGAGGATGGCCAGGCGGTAGGCCATGAGCTTGTCATAATCCGGCTCGTCCCGAGTGGTGCGGCGCAGCTCAGGAATGCCGCTGGCCTCAGAAAACGCGATCCAGATCTCGGGGACCAGGACGCCCTCCATATCCAAACAAACGATGTTCATAATTGATGCGCTCCCTTTCTGTTAAAGGCTCTTCAAAAACTTCTCCAGCCGCTTTAACGCCTCGTCCAAATCGTGCATGGACGCGGCGTAGCAGGCCCGGACATACCCTTCTCCGCCGGGGCCGAAGGCGGCGCCGGGGATGACCGCCACCCGCTGCTGGGCCAGGAAGCGGTCGCAGAACTCCTCGCTGCTCAACCCGGTGGACTTGATGCAGGGGAAGGTGTAGAACGCGCCCAAGGGCTCGAAACAGCTCAGCCCCAGCTTGCGGAAACCGTCCACCAGGAACCGGCGGCGGCCGTCGTACTCGTCCCGCATGGCCTCAATGTCTCCGTCGCCCTGTTCCAAGGCCTCGATGGCGGCGTATTGGCTGGTGGTGGGGGCGGACATGATGGCGTATTGGTGCAGCTTGGTCATAGCGGAAATCAGCGGCTTTGGTCCGCACACGTAGCCCAGCCGCCAGCCCGTCATGGAGTAGGCCTTGGAGAAGCCGTTGACCACCACCGTGCGCTCGTACATATCTGGGATGTTGGCCATAGAAACGTGCCGCTGGCTATAGGTCAGCTCGGCGTAAATTTCATCAGATATTACCATGATATCTGTCCCCCGGAGGACGCTGGCCAGCGCCTCCAAATCACTCCGGCCCATGATGCCGCCGGTGGGGTTGTTGGGGAAGGGGAGCACTACCGCTTTGGTCTGGGGCGTGATGGCGGCGCGGAGCTGGTTGGGGGTGAGGCGGAAATCGTTCTCCGCCTTTGTCTCCACAAGGACGGGCACGCCGTGCATCATGGACACCAGCGGTCCGTAGCACACGAAGGACGGCGTGGGGATGACGACCTCGTCCCCCGGCTCCAGCAGGCAGCGGAACGCCAAATCAAGGCCCTCGCTGCCGCCCACGGTGACCAAAATCTGACCCGCCGAGGTGTATTCCAAATCAAACCGCCGTTTTAAGTAGCGGGAAATCGCAACGCGCAGGTCGGACAGGCCCGCGTTGGGGGTGTACTTGGTGAAGCCCTTCTCCAGGGAGTAGATACCCGCGTCCCGGATGTGCCAGGGGGTCTGAAAATCGGGTTCCCCGATGCCCAGGGAGATCCCCTCCTCCATGCCCTGGAGGAGGTCGAAGTATTTCCGGATGCCGGAAGGCTGGATGTCCTGCACCCGCCGGCACATGAGTTTATTGTAGTCGATCATTCAAACACAAACCTTTCCTCCTGGACCTCCTGGATGGGGAAGATCAGGTGCTTTTCCTTGTATTTCTTCAAAATAAAGTGGGTGGCGGTACCGGTGACGCCCTCGATGGTGGCCAGCTTTTCACCCACGAAATGGGCGATTTCCTTCAGGGTCCGCCCAGAGATGATGACGGTCAGGTCGTAGGCGCCGCCGGACATGAGGTAGAGGGATTCCACCTCGTCATACTGATAAATCCGCTGGGCGATACGGTCGAAGCCTTCGCCCCGCTGGGGGGTAACCTCCACCTCGATCATGGCGGTGACGGCCTCCCGGTGAGTGCGGTCCCAGTCCACGATGGTTTTGTAGCCCAGAATCACATGGTCCTTTTCGTATTGCGCAACCGCCTCCGACACCTCTGCCTCGGTCATACCGGTCATGGCGGCCAGTTGGGCATGGGTCAGGGTGGAGTCGTTCTCCAGAAGCTGGAGCAGGTCTTTCATAGCGTTGTGCCTCCTAATTACAGTTGGGAAAAGATCATCTTAACATTATATACTTTAGAAAAAGAAATAGCAATCCCCTTTTCTGTTCCAATAGGTAGAATCCTGAGGCCACTAATATTTAGATTGCAGATCCCCAAGAGGGGACCTGCAATCTAATTTTTTTATGCCTGGGGAGGTGATGGGATGGCCGGTTACGCTTTCCGCACATTTTGATGAACGGAAGAAGATGGAAGATTTATGGGAGGCTGGCACGCCCGCAAAGGACATTGCCACGAAACTGAACATATCCGCTTCTGCGCTCTATACGGAACTGCGCCGGGGCGGCAGTTTGCAGATGTACCAAGCAGACTTCCACGATATGGTCAAAACGGACGGCCATAAATCCGTAAAGGTATACGACGACTACAAGGCTGCAATGGCGGAAGTGAAGCGCCTGAACGCGGCGGAGCGGGCGAGGCAGGCATGAAGTGTAAAAAGTGCCGCCACTTCTACACGGTAATGGTCACGAAGGAGGGGTACAACCCGTTCCCGTGCTGTCACTTGCGGGTGGACGAGGGGAAGCACCCGGAGCCGCTGACCCAGGCATGCTTCGAGCCGAGACGCAGATCAAAGACCACAATTAAAAAGGAGGGGTGATAATGGCGAGGAAAAAGGAGTATCCTGGCGGCTTCCGGCTGACGCTGGCGACGGCCCGGAAGGGGTGAAATGTGTTGAAGCAGATTCGACTTGGTGCGCTGGATGAAATCATCGTGGACAATTTCGCGGGCGGCGCGTCAACGGGAATGGAGCTGGCGACAGGGCGCATTGTGAAAATCGCCATCAACCACGACCCGGATGCCATTCTGATGCACAAAACCAACCACCCGCACACCCGGCACCTGCAAGCCTCCGTGTGGGACGTGGACCCGGTAAAGGAGTGCGGCGGCTGTCCGGTGGGGCTGGCGTGGATTGTCCTGCGCTGGGCAGGGATGTGCCATAATACCTTGTGACGAGTTCAGTTGCCCAATAAAATTCACGAACAGGGACACGATCAACTGAACTTTTAGCAAAAGAAAGAAACGGACGATAGTATTTGAACACAAGGAGGGCATTATGGCAGAATTGACTTATATCCGGGCTGGGAATTACTACATCCCCAATCTGGCAGCAGACCCCGAACCGAAAGAATCTGCCAGGGACATCGGCAAGTATGGGCGCATGAGATTGACCTATCTAAAGCAGCACAGCACAAGTTGTACCAGGAGTTGGTGTCCACTGGTAAGCTCCAGGCACATTTGCTGGACATCAACGACACCGCCAATGACTGGCTGGACAGGATAATGCCGCAGATGGCAAAAGCAGCAGGAGCCACCGAAGAATTGAAGTCCCGCGATCAGATGGCATGGGTGGGGCTGATGAATAACTGCAAAGCAAAAGTAGAAGAAATCATCTTTTCAGACCTGATTTATCACTAAGCAAATATCCCCCTCGTCTACACCAGCCAGGCGTGGACGGGGGGATTTTAGACGCTTTGGTATTCTGCTCATAAGCTGCGGCCTATTCATTTTGATGCTCACCTTCCTTTTTGATATGTCTACACGGTTCTATCAGTTAGCTAAAATAATTCATAAAATGCAATCAAGAAAATTTTGCGTTCTTTATGAAATCTTCAAAAACATCAGCTAGTCTTTTCCCATAATCAAAAGAAAGGACAGTACAGACTATGGAAATGATTTTGAAAACAACAAACCTCTGCAAATCTTTCAGCGGGCAAACAGCCGTAAACAACATATCCCTGAACATTGAGAAAAATTCCGTCTATGGACTTTTGGGGCCGAACGGCGCCGGGAAATCTACGACGCTCAAAATGATTACGGGCATTTTGAAACCGACTTTTGGGAATATCGAATTTGACGGTCACGCATGGAAACGCAGCGACTTAAACCATATCGGAGCGTTGATTGAAATGCCGCCGCTTTATGAAAATTTGACCGCCTATGAAAATCTGAAAGTAAGGACTACTATTTTAGGACTGACAGATAAGCGGATTGATGAAGTGCTGCAAATCGTCCGACTGACGGAAACAGGCAAGAAACGAGCCGGACAGTTTTCTCTTGGTATGAAACAGCGTCTTGGAATTGCGGTTGCATTACTAAACAACCCGAAGCTGCTCATACTTGATGAACCAACCAACGGGCTTGACCCGATTGGGATTGAAGAACTTAGAGAGCTTATTCGTTCTTTTCCGGCTAAAGGTATTACGGTTATCCTGTCCAGTCACATTCTTTCAGAAGTGCAGCAGATAGCCGACCATATCGGCATTATCGCGGGTGGCGTTCTTGGATATGAGGGAAAATTGAACGCAAACGAAAATTTGGAACAGCTTTTTATGGACGTTGTAAAAAACAATCACAGGGAGGGTTAAGGCATGGACTATCTAAAATCAGAACATTTGAAATTTAAGCGGACAATATCGAACAAACTGATTTTCATTGTTCCACTAATCACAGCTATTTTTGCGTGGCTTATGGGTGGATTTATGGGGTATCAATACATGACACTTTACTGGTGGTATGCGTTTTTGCTTCCGGGAGCAATCGCAATTTTGTGTTCTTTGTCACACAGAAAAGAAGAAAGCGCCGGGAAATACTATTCGGTATTTTCTATGCCCGTGAACCTTTCAAAATTTGAATTTGCTAAGAGCCTGTTTAAAATCTTCTAATGAGGATGGCAATAAGGGCAAACGTGAGAACCTGAGCAGAAATATAAAGTTTGCGTTCACAATTTTTCCAAAGTCTGCGGAATTTG
>CAJUQN010000025.1 GCA_910588625.1 uncultured Oscillospiraceae bacterium | reverse complement strand
TTACACAGATTTGTTGTGCTGCCGCGTCGTTGGGTGGTAGAGCGCCTTTTCGGCTGGCTGGACAAATTCCGCAGGCTTTGGAAAAATTGTGAGCGTAAACTCGTTATTTCTGCTCAGATTCTTACTTTCGCCCTCATTGCCATCCTCATCAGAAGATATTAAACAGGTTCTAAGAACAGCAACACCAAGCTGATCATCACCACTGCCGCCAAGGAACTGGCCTCGGCCAAGAGCACGCTGGCCGTCCTGCGTGCTGAGATGGACCGTTTGGCCCGGCAACTTCCGGAATACGATACTGTCCGAGCCATGTATGGCGTTGGCGAGAAAACTGCCCCACAGCTGATGGCGGAGATTGGCGACGTGCGCCGTTTCCCTCGCCGCAGCTCCATTGTGAGCTTCGCGGGCGTTGATCCGGCGGTAGACGAGTCCGGCAAGCACATTTCCAAGAGCAATCCCACCACCAAGCGCGGCTCACCTCACCTGCGCAAGACGCTGTACCAGATCGTCTGCACTTACCTGAAAAAGTCTCCCACTGACGAGCCGGTGTACCAGTTTCTGGACAAGAAGCGGGCCGAAGGCAAGCCATATTTCGTCTACATGACCGCAGCCCAGAACAAGTTCCTGCGTATCTACTATGCCCGCGTGAAGGAGTGTCTCATTATGGCCAGTGTCCAGGAGCCCTCCGAGAGTTGATCGGCGCTAGAATCCATAAATTGCGTGGTCTGCAAAAAATTCCGCTTTTGCAGGCTTGGTTTGCTATGCCCATTTTACCCTATCAAAATTTTCTCATTTTAGGGCTTGACATTTGTTTGCAGGACTCTTGAATGCCATTCAAGCGCTCTCCCAGCTGAGCCATACCCCCATATGAACTTTTTCCAGGACTTTTTCATCCTAAACACCGCCTTGTTTCTGCTCAATGGTGCCTATTGTAGAACATTTTTGACGAGTTGTCAACTGCTAATCTTTCGCACTTTTCAAACAAATTCGGGGTCGTTTCACTGGTGACGTGTGCTCCCGCATCATCCGGTGTACTACCCCAGATGTGCGAGAGAGCGCTTTCATTTTCATTGAACGGCCAAAATTTCGGTTGGGTGGTATATCCCAGCTGAAAGAGTCTGTGGTGGATTACTGTGCCATCGCTTGCTCGAAGCAGTCAGTTTGCTCCACGCTGTCGATACCATTCAGGAACTGCTCGACGTTGATGTTGAACTCCACCGAGAGCTGATAGTCTCGGTAGACCCGGACCTTCTTGATGATGTATCCGCAGATCATCTTCTGTGTGGCAATATCGCTGCTGTCGAAGATTTCGGACCAAGAGGCGATGCGATCAAACTCAGCCTGCATCTCAGACATCTTGCTGTTCTCGCTCTCCAACTCCAACGTGAGTTCGGTGACCCGGCGGCTGGTGTCAAGGACGCGCTGTCTGGTTTCCTCCAGCACCTCGTTGAGCACCTCCATGGGCAGCGCGCTCTTTCCCTGCACTGCTTTCAGGACCTCAGCTTTGAGGGACTCATAGTCTGTGTTTGCTTTGGTGTTCTCGGTCCTGGCCCGTTTCAGGTCCCCCTGAAGGAGCGCCATCTGCTTTTGGCAGGCATTGCCGACGATCATATCGCTGGTGGCGCTTTTCATCTTGTCAAATACCTGGTGCAGAATGTTGACCACGATGCCATCCAGGATGTGCATAGTGTAGCCCGTCTGCCCATCGCACTCGACGCGGTGCCGAGTCTTGTTGTAGCAGACGTAGCGGATACGCTTCTTCTTCAGCGGCGTCCCGTCAGCCTGGCGGTAGACCTTTCCGTTAGTAGTCAGGGTCAGCCGACCGCCGCAGTGCCCGCAAAAGATGTTGCCCGAGAGCAGGGACTGTCCGGTGGTGTTCAGCGGGAGCGTCCGGTATTCCTTGTTTTCGTTGGTGCGCTCCGTCATCAGAGACTGGGCCATGTCAAAGAGCTCCGGCTTGATGATCTGCAGCTCCTCAAAGGGCTCAGAGTAGGTTTCGCCGCTACGCAGGATACCCTTGTAGAGCGGGTTGTGCAGGATAGCCCCGATGGTGGCATCATGCCAAGTCTCACCCTTGCGGTTGCGGATGCCATGATCGTTGAGGAAGTGGGCCAGCCGGAATTTTCCGTATCCCGAAGACACGCACAGGTCAAACATCATTCGGACGATCTCAGCTTCCTCATCGTCAATCACCAGCCGGTTGACCTCATGCTTCCGCTTGTTGAGGATGCCGCTCTTTTCCAAGCGGTATCCGTATGGCGTCTTGCCGCCCCGGAACCGGCCTTCCAGCACCATCTGGCTCAGGGCCGTCTTGGTCCGGATGGAGGTTTTCTGGCTCTCACCATCCGCCTGCCAGTAACGGATGTAGTTGGTCAGGCGGTCGGTGTGGGACTCGAAGCGCTGTTCTCCCTCGTTGACGCTCCATACCCGGACGCCATGCTTCACGAACCATTCCACTACGAAGGGGGTTTCATCGGATTTGCGGCCCAGGCGGTCGAACATGAACACCAGCAGGATATCAAATTTGCCCTGCTCCGCCTGCTTTTTGATGAGCTGCAGCTTGTCCCGGTCATCGGCGCTGACCTTGTAGCCGGACACGCCGGTTTCCTGTTCCTCGCCCACGATGATCCAGCCCATCTTTTTGGCGAACTCCCGGCAGGCTTTCCGCTGGACCGGGATGTCCGCCTGGTTCAGCTCGTCGTGGTCGACCTGCTTTGTCGTGGATACCCGGTATAAACAATGAACTCTTTCAGCCATTCAATATCTGTCCTCTCTGTTGGATTTTGTAATGTGAGAGGTCAGACATTCGATCCCTATTCAATTGTCGAGGTGCGGTGGCTTCGCTATGGCCATTATCTCACATTACGGCCAATATAGCTACTGAAACATTCGGAAAAACGAAAGAATTATTTCCCCGCCGCCAGGTATGTCCCAAGGAGCGCCTGCTTGACCTTGAGCGCGATTTGGGCGTTAGGTTCATCGGAAAAATAGAGGGCCACTTGATGTCCCTCTACGATTATGGTCATGCTGGATTTTTTGCCGCCGTTCACTGTTCTTTCCATATTCAAAACCTCCCAAAAGAAATCGCTGGGTACCTTTGATCGGTAACCAGCGACTCAATGATTTGATTTAGTTGTTCAGCAGTTTCGTGTACTTGGGGCGATCCGCCTCCGGAACCTTCAGCGCAGCCATGGCCTGTTCAATGGTCCAGCCCATGGTATCCATCAGACTTTGGATGGAAGCTGCCATTCCCTCCGCACGGCCCTCCGCACGGCCCCGATCCTCTGCGGTGGCCAGGTTCGATTGCATATCAGTCTGATACATCCTGCGGCTGCGGAACACTGCCCGTTCCCGCTCATCCTGACTGATGCTCATTAACAGATTTCCGGCCATTTGAAGCACCTCCTTCGACGCTATGACCTCATTCACTGTTTCCCGGTAGTTGGGTTCGCTGGCGTACTGGAAGAACACCGCCCATTTCTCCAGGTCCGTCATATCATTTACGGACTTTTCCATGATTGCCTGGAGCTTGCTCAGTTCCACATACACGACGTGGATGGCATCTGACAGCAGCTCATTGTCCTCGTCATGCCGCAGAGAGAAGGAATTGACATACTGCGTCCGTTCCGGAAACACCGTATAGGAGCAGAACGTCACCTGATAGGTCCGGGCCAGTCTGTCGTATCTCCGCACCCCTTTGGATGGCTGTGAGGAGTGGAGGTCGCACAGATAGTATATGCTCTTGCCCTTCAGGTTCTGATGCTTCCCGTCAGAGTCCTCCTGGATGCGGCTGGCCTGCATCTCCAAGTCTATCTGGGACCCGTCGACGATACGGCAGTTCACATCGAGCCGCTCGGCCTTTTCCTGGGTATCGCTTGGGGGGATCTCGCTGTTGCGGACCTCAACGTCGACCACAGGACGTTTGATGATTGACGAGATCAAGTCTATCAACACAGGCTTGGCGTCCGGCGAGGTCAGGATCAGCTTGAATACCCGGTCATCGGAAGGGGGCAGGATATCCAGGTCCATTGGTAAAAGTCCCATACAAAAGCTCCTTCCGCAGCAATTTGCTCTTGGATTTAGTATATCATGTTTCAGCCGGTAATTCTATAGTAATTATAAAAATCACAGACATATTTTTGAGAAATGAGGCCGAAGCCCCTTTCATATTGACAAAAGAACGTTGGCCCCGCTCATTCAAGCTGGGATATCTGCTCCCACTGGATGATAAACCGCTCGTCGATTATCCGGTTGGTGTGGTAATGACCCGCGAACCACCGTCGAAACTGGCACCGATTTCTGACCATCTCCAGGAAGTCTGTCAGTTTATCAGGCTGGTAGCTGGGGTCGAGGGCCTTGGTGACGCTAGTAGGAACGCAGTGGGTGAGGACGCAGTCCACACACCACCCGGATCGTTCTAGACTGGCCTCTGCCTCGGCGTACTCCGCTTCACTGGGCATCTCCTCGGGCCACCAGGAGTGGCCCAGCACCCGGAACATGGCGTTCATCCGCCGCAGTGCCCAATACCGCCGCTCGAAACCGGGTTTGGCAGGGTCAAGGATGCCATCTTGAGTGTCGTGGGAGGCGGCTCCGCCCATGGTGAACCAGGTGAGTCCGCCAATCTCGAATACCTGACCTCGCATCAGATGAAGGACGTGGGGCCGCACGACATGGGCCCTGCCGCCATGCCACTCTCGTTCGGGGCAGAAATTCAGAAGGTCAAAGTTTTCGTGGTTGCCATCCACGAACAGGGTGGTGAAGGGCTTGTCCTCCAGCCAGTCCAGTTTATGCCCGTCCGTCTGCTCTCCAGCCCACACGCCACCGAAGTCACCGCAGATGATCATATAGTCATCCCGGTCCATCCCTTTCAACTGAGGAAAGTTCTTTGTGGTAAACCGCTGAAAATCGCCATGGGTATCGCCTGTGACATAGACACTCATATAGTTTCCTCCTGGCTCAGTCTTTTTTACGGAATTGAGGATATCACAGCACCTGCTCGAAAGCCATCTATCATGTTCCATGAAAAGCGGAGTCTTGAATTGGCAAACCTGCACAATGCTCTGACTGCTTGATAACACAAAAACAGGGACCGTCCGATTTTGCGTGGGATCGGACGATCCCTGTGGCTTCTATTATCAAGGTTTCGCTCGAAAGACGTTGTCTTACTGCCTTTCGTTCACCTGTATTCGACACTACTTCCCCAGGTGGCGGGCGACAGACTGAAACCGCACCGAACGTGCGTCACGGGAATCTCACCCCTCCGAGGATCTCTCCGAGCTGCCCCCATGAAAATGGCTGGACAGGAGTATCATTATTGCCTGACGGGATCGTTGCGATACAGCTTGTTAGAGCTGTTTTGTGAACGGATGGGTACCGCTCGCCACCTTACATTGGCCGTCTTTTATGCGGGAAACCCGCACAGGTGGGTCTTGGCGCATCCTCCAGAGTCGCTTTCCGCTTTTGGCGGGCCGTCAGGGAACGTATTTCAGTCGCCGGATGTGACCGGGTGGACCCGGTGTTTTTCAAGGTGAATTGGAAGAAGGGGAGAAGCCCCCTCACTGTGTAGGCAGCGAGAAGGCTTCTTTTATAAGCTCATTTCAAAAATTTTTTTATTTTTTTGAATCGCTGAGAAATAGCTGATTGCGTACATCCCCATTTTTTCGCCAGGTCACATTGATCGTGCCCCTCTAAAATAATGAATGTCAGCAGTTCTAAATCCCTGGCAGAGAGAGCAGTCAATTTTCTGTAGAGACCCATATCACTGATAGAATCAAGCCAGTCATATCGCCCATGAAAATCTTCGATGCCAAACGATGTAGAGAGTGAAGAATATTTCTTAAACAAGGCACTCCGAAGCGGAACGTCTTCACCGCTCAGATGCACATCGGGAAGGGGCTGAGTGTGGTTTTCATATGTCCTGCGGGAAAGGAAGACTTCCCAATCAAAGGCATGTACAGATTCAATATCGGCAGCGCACATACCAGCTGCTTCGTATTCCTTCCGCAGCTTTTTCCACTCTTTTTCGAAGAGGGTTTTTTCTTTGGCGTAATTAAAGCCCATGTGGACTCCTCCTGTTCTTCTGAAATTGGGGATAGGGGCAAAACCCTGATTTCAGAAGCGGAGGCCCTCGGCAATGAATGCGGAGCCTTACAAAATGTGCTATAACAGGATATAAATGGAAACTTATCCGTAAAAAAAAGAGACGCTTTCCCCAGCAGGACTCCAAAAATTGATGGTGGAAAATGTCGAACCGTGTCGAATAAAAAGAGGCCGCAAACACACACGGTGTTTGCGGCCTCTTTTTGAGAAAAAGTGTTGATTTGTCGGGTGCAGCGGCGTCAAAAAATCCCGCTGGCGGCGGTACAGCCAATAAGTTTACGCTGACCGCGGATAAATTTAAATAGAGCGGCAACACATACGATGTGTTGGGCAAGCGGTGGAGGCGAGGGACTCTCTATCTCTCCGCACTCAATCAAGGCGAGATGCACATCGCCTCGACCCGTGGCCTTACGGCTGGATCGCGCCACCGATCCAACTTAACGACAGGGTGCATCACGAAAAGCGGCTGACTTGGTACAAAAATCTCCAGAAGGGCTGTCATCAATCATAACGCAACCTGGGGTTAAGCTGAAAATATAGGATTTATATCAACTTCTTTCTGTCAACGCAGGAAATTGTAGAGCATCTGCGCCGTTTCCGCGCGAGTGGCCTGCCCAGAGGGGTCCAAAATGCCGTTGCCCTTACCGTTGATAATGCTCTTTTCTGTGGCCCAGCGCAGAGCCTCCAATGCCCAATCGCTGGCCCGATATGCGTCGGCAAAGTGCAGCTCCTTATCGGTGGCGGCGGGGCTCCCCGCGTACCGCCACAGCATGACGGCCAACTGCTCCCGTGTGATATTGTCGCCGGGGCCGAACCGCCCGTTGCCGTAGCCGTCCACGATGCCCGCCGACGCGGCCCAGCGGACAGCCTCGGTATACCATGCCCCGGTGGGGACATCTTCAAAGCGCAGGAGGTAGTTGACGATGGGCCTGCCCTCTTTATTGTGGAGGATCTGGGCAAGCTGGGCGCGGGAAAGGGTATCGTCCGGCCCAAACAGGCCGTCCCCATAGCCGCCCATCAGCCCGTTGCGCAGGGCATAATCCACGGCCTCATGATACCATGTACCCACGCTCCCCAGGTCCGCAAACCCACGGGAGGGGCAGTCCGAACCGCCGTCGCAGGGCTTTTGCGTACCGTTCGGAAGGGGCGCAAAGACGGCTTTCACCGTCACTGCCCTGTCAGGCATGGTGAAGGTGTACTTCCCATTTCCCTTGTCGGTCAGCTTGACCTGATCCCCCCGGCTGTCGGTGACAGTCAGGACATTCAGGACATAGCCGCTGTCCGGGGTCACGGTCAGCGTGACAGTGCCTCCGCTCGTGGCATTGACGGGGCTGGCGGTCACCTTCCCGTGGGCTGGGCTGCTGACAGTGACGGCATAGGTGGTGACGCCACTCCATCCGCCCCCACCGCCACCTCCGCCTGTGGGGGTGTTGCCGCTGCTGCTGTTTTGCTGCCACTGGGCGTAGACGGTGGTATCTGCCTTGAACACAGTGGACGTTGTGACCTGAGTGCCGCCGCTGGCCGCTGTGTACCACCCCTTGAAGGTATAGCCATCCCGGCTGGGGTTGGTAGGCAGACTAGACAAGGTGCCCTGAGAGCCGGTGGTACTGGTGGTTTCCGTGGCCGTACCGCCGTTGGCATTAAAGGTAATGGTGTATTGGGCGGTATAGCCCACGGCATAGGTGGAGAATCGATTGGTGTAGATATAGATGTAGCCGTTGATCTCGTCCGTTCGATAGGTTCCGTCTGCTCTTGTGTCGGCCTTCGTAAGTTTTTGGGCGGTTGTACCATGATAACGCACGACAACAACATTGGTTCTGCCGCTAAAGCTGAACGGAACCACGATTTCTATAACCTGGGTGGTCTGCTCTACCACCTCTTTAGAGCCGGAATCTACCTGTTTCGTAACAGTAATGTCCAGATACTCCACCACGGGCGCGTCTGTGCTGGATTCGGGTTTGACCTCATCCTTGATAGCCTCCACAACGTGTGTCTCTACCTGTGTTTCCTTCTTGCCCTCAACCTCCATGCTGACGGTAACGGTAGAGACATCGCCAGTTTTCAGCGCAGCGGCTTCAACATCCAAACCGCCCACCACCACGGCGGGGGTGTCGCTGTTCTTGCTCACAGTGAGCTGGGAGTTGGCCCCTTCCGGGGGCAGCTTGACCTCAACCTCTGTCATGTCCCTGTCCGAAAGCGTGATCAGCGTAGTTGCGATTTGCTGATTTTTTTCCTCCGTGGTGTAGGTGGTCACGATATTGTAAGCTCCGGCAGCAACGTGTTTGGTGAATGTGAACCCGCCAGCATCCGTTGTTGTCCCCTGGTCGATCTGGTCGCTGCCCCTCATCAGTGTCACAATAGCGCCGCTGATTGGAGTGGTCCCATCGTTGGCCTTGACGGTGCCGCCCACCGAGAAGCGGACCTGCTTCCACTTGGCGTAGAGGGTGACGTTTTCAGCGGTAAGCGTGTCGCTGACGAAATTCCATTCTGTGGTGCAGCCCGTTTCCTTGTACCAGCCCTGGAACTCATAATCTTCTTTGGTCGGGTCAGCGGGTTTCTCCACCTTAGCGCCATAGGTCAGGCCGGGCCGCGCCTCAATGGTGCTGCCGCCTTTGCTGTCAAAGGCCACGGTGATGGGCTTGCCCTCGGCAATGGTGTGGGAGCTGGCGGCGCCGCAGGGGGCCGCTGCCGTGGTCTTCACACGCACCTGGACAGTGGTTCCGCCCGAAAGGTCCCCCAGCGCCGTTCCAGGGCAGGCGGTCCAGGTCTTGCCGCCGTCAACGCTGTACTCCATGGCGGTGGTCGTGCCGGAGAGGCTTCCGTTTTTCTGGCCCTTGAGCGTTTCGTCCGTTTTGGTCAGGCTGGGCGCATCGGGCCGGGCTGCCAGGGTGAATGCTGTCCAGCCGGAGGCGGCGTGGTTGTCGTCCTCCACCTTCCGGATATAGAGGGTCTTGCCCAGGTGGGCCGAGACACTGCCTTTGGGGACAGCGGAGCCGGAGCCGTCGTTGGCGGTGCTGACTTCATATCCGTCAGTTATGCTGATCGTTTCCCGGGCATAGTCCAGCGTGTACCCCTCGCCAGCGGCGGGGGCCGTGGCGCTGGTATCTTTGATGATCGTACCGGCGACCTCGGCGGTGTTCGATTTCAGAATGTAATTGTCCTTCGCTGCGCCGCCCAGGGTGATGCCGCTGGCAGTAATCTTTTTGGCGTCCTTCACATTCGGGCTGTCATAGGCGTAACTGGCGGCGGTGGCGGTCACATCGTCGCTGCCCACCTTGCCGTCCAATGTAATGGACAGACCGGCAGGAGCAGAAGTTGTGCCGTCATAGGTCTTGGTGGTGGTCCCCGTGATGGCCGGGGTCAGCTCCTTGGGCGCGATGGTGAAAACTGCCGTGCTGTTGGAGCCGGAGTAATTGCCGCTGCTCTTGGCAGTAACGGTCACGGTGACGGTGCCCGCGTGGGTGTGGTCACCAGCTCCACCGTTGCTGTTGGAGTAGGAAATGTCATACTCGCCAGCATTAACAGGGGAGCCGCTCTTTGTCACTGTGACAGCCGGGAGCTTGACGGTTCCGTCGTAAGTAAAACTGGCGGCACCCAGCGTGACCACGGCGTTTTCCAGGGAGAGCTTGGTGATGGTGAAGTTCACGCCGGAGGCCACGGTCAGCGTGTAGTTGCCTGTGGCGGCGAGGGTCCCCCGGGTGATCTCGTACTCGCCCACATCAGTTCCGGTATAGGTAAGAGCACCCGTCAGGGCATCATTCCCGTACAACTGCCCGGAGGTGATTTTGTAGGTCAGCGCCGGGTCAGGCGCGCCATACTCTTTTTTCTGATTGCTGTCCGGCGTGACGGTGAGCGCCGCAGGGCTAATGGTGACGGGCAGTGTGGTGGACGCCGCCTTGGTGTTGTCCGTTACCGGGATGGAGGCCGTCAGGGTGTAGGTCCCCGCATCCTTGGGCGTGGCACTCCATATAAAGGTCACATCGCTGAAATTCGCGCCGGTGATGGTCAGATCGTCCGCCGTAGGATTGGAGATCGTCTGCCCGTCATAGGTCTTGCCGGGGTTATAGCCGCCGACAAAGGCAATGGTGGGCTGAGACTTCGTAATCGTCCCCGTTGTGGTGGCGGTGGTGCTGGACAATGTATAGTTCCCCGCGTCCGCGCCGGTGAGGGTGATGCCGCTGGCGGTAATGGTCTTGTTCTCTCCCGCATTGGCGTTGTCGTAGGCGTAGCCGGTGGCCGTGGCGGTCACGGTATCGCCGCCCACAACCCCCGTCAGGGTGATGGACAGCTGATCGGAGGCAACGTCCGTTGTGCCGTCATAGGGCTTGGTGGCTGTGCCGGTAATGGAGGCCGTCAGCGGGGCGGGGTCAATCGTGAAGTCCAGTTCGCACACATTCGAGTAGATATTGGCTGCGTTGGCGAAGGATACCTCCATCTTGTGCTTTCCCGCAGCCACCTTTGTACTGCCAAAAAGCTCTGCCAGTGTCCATGATGCTTCCGTTATGCCGTCGTCGCGCTGAAAAGATTGACATATTAAGATATAGTCCACGGGAATATTCGTAAATGTCACCTTGGCGTTCGGGTTTCCATAGACCAGATTCTCAAAGGTAAAGCTGACGGTGCCCAGCTCCTTGCTGTAGCCGCAGCCCTCGGTGTTGCACCCGCCGGTCAAGGTCACGGTGTTGGTGGCCGGATCCGCCTCGGCCTTGAGGACAGTATCGTGGGAGTAGCTGCCCCCGCAGTAGGGGCAGTCTACGCTATGGGTGCCGTCGCCGTTGTCCGCGACCTCCGCGCCGGGGTGTCCGCACTTCCGCACCGTCACAGTGCCGGGGGACAGGCCGTTGTCCACTTTAATGGGCTTATTGTCCCGGTAATAGGCGCAGCCCGTTGCCAGCATCTCGGCAAACGAGCCATTGGTGTCAAGCGGGTGACTTTCGCTGCTGAACGTCCCGCCTGAGATGGTGGTGTTCCCGGCGTTGTAGACGCCGTAGTAGCTTCCGGTGAACACGCCGCCCGAAATGTCGGCCTCGCCGAAGACACGCAAACCGGAGGCGTCGTACCCGTCCGTGCCGGAAAAGCTGCCATCCTGGATAGTGACCTTTCCGTTTTGCCCGACCTTCACGCCGGCGGCATTGACGCCGCCCGCGCCGGAGAAGGTGCCGCCCGCAATTGTGACCGCGCCGCCCTGGATCTCCACGCCGGCGGCACTGTCGCCACCCATGCCCGAGCAGGTGCTTGTGGCAATTGTGACATTGCCGCCATTGATATATACGCCCTGGCCGCCCTCGTATTCATTGCCGGCGGCGTTGAAGGTGCTGTCGCTGATGTCGACCTCGCCGCCCGAAACCGCCACGCAGCACTGCTTGCCGTCGATTTTGCAGGTGGAAAGCGTAACGTTGCCGCCCGCAATCTGGATCGCGGCGCCATTGCCGATGTACGTGATCGGCCAGTTTGCGCCGGTCAGCCTGAACTGCCCGAACCCGCTCCCCCGTATCGTGATGGGCTGGCTGAGCTCCACCGCTTTCAGCAGGAAGACCTCCACGTCCCCCTCTGCGTCCTGGGTAAAAGCGTCGCTCAACTGCTCCGCGTTCTCCAAAAAGGTGGTGGTGGTGGTATTTCCGAAAATACTACGCACCGCCACGGCCTGGGCCCCGCAGGCGCAGGAGCCGTCGTCGTTCCATTCGTGCTTCTCCGGGGCGGTGATGATAGATTCGAGATTGGAGATGCCGCTGTTCGCCAGGGCGGTTTGGTACGCCGCCTCGCACCCGTGGGGGACTTTGATGGTTGCAAGGGCGGAACACCCCGAAAACACCTCCGTGAAAATGCTTGGCGGGGTTTTGCTCGAAAAGGTGATCGTGTTCAATTTACTACACCCATTGAACGCCCGCATCATAAGCTTCGTTTCCCCTTGAACGGTCAACGTTTGTAATTGCTTGCATGAATTAAACGCATAAGCGCCAACCTGTGTTACACTGGCCGGGAGGACTACGCTTTCCAGGCTTGAGTTGTCAAACGCATAAGATCCAATCGTTTTCACACCCTCCGGGATGGACACCTTATTCATATTGCAGGCCAAGAACGCACTGTTCCCGATGCTGGTCACCGTGTTCGGGATGGTGATTTGCCGCAGGGCAGCCATATTCGAAAACGCAAAATCCCCGATGGTGGTCAGGCCCTCTGGCAGCTCCACCTTGGTGATGGTATTGTAAGCGGTTTGCCACGGGGCACCGTTGCCGAAATAATCCGCCATGGCCCCCGTGCCGGAGATGGTCAAGGTAACCTTGTCATCAGACAGCACGGCCGTCAGGTTGTTCCCCTCCGCCCCGCAGAGCCAGGGGTGCTCCGCCGTGCCGTCCCCCTCCGCCAGGGGCGAGGCGGCGCCGGCGGCATCCAGCTGCTCCTGCAGCGCCAGGCAGGGGGTGATGTCCACCAGATCCTGCTGTTCCTCCGGCAGTTCCTCAAGCAGGGCGAGAATCTCCTGGAGCCGCGCCTCCACGTCCGCGCGGTTTTCCTCCGTGACTTTTTCCGGCAGGGCGGCGATCAACTCCTCCACGGGGCAGATGCGGCAGCCGTACCCGCAGGGCGTGCCGGGGTCGGCCTGGACATAGCCGCACGCGCTGTCATGGCTGTGATGGCAGTCCAGCAGGTTTTCCGTGTCCCCGCCGATCTCGTAGGGGTCGCCGCCGTCCGCGTCGGGGAGTACCCCCAGGGTGTAGCACGCCGCTGTGTGCTCATGGCCGCAGTCGTGGCCCTCGGTGGGGGCGGTGTAGCCGCAGTCCTCGGTATGTTCCGGGTGGTGCTTGCAGAGGGACGGGTCTGCCTCCTCCGCCAGCGCCCAGGTGGGGCAAAGGCTCAGGCACAGGGCCAGAGCGGTGATGATGCTGATGATCCGTCTTTTCATAGCATCCGTGTCCACATAGCCGCCGTTGGCGTAGGTGAGATGGAACTGTGCGCCGGAGATCAGCGCGCCGGTCAGAGAATCCTTTTTCTCAATGACGAGTGTCCCGGCACGTTTGTTCCAAAAGGTCAATTGCTGGACCTCGCCGCCCTTGATCAGAATGTCCTGGGGAGTTCCATCCAAAACGAACCCCTCCACGGTCTTGATCTCGCGCACTTTTACGGTAGTGCCGGGCTCGATGCCCTCCAGCACGATCTCTCCCGCTTTATCGGTGTAGTAGCGTCCATCGTCGGGACCCACTGCCGCGCCGGAGCCGTCAACCACCCGGAAGCAGACGCCGGACAACGGTTCGTTCTCGGTGCCCTCGATGAATTTCCGGATGATGAGGGTCGTGCCCGGCTCGTTATCAAAGATTAGGCCGTTGGCCACACCGGAGCGGACCACGATGTTTTTCGGAGTCTCATCCAAAATATAGCCGGTGGGAGCCCGCTTCTCGGACACCACGACGGTGGAGTTGGGAGCCAGCCCGGTGACGGTCACAGTGCCGTCCGTGCCAGTGGTGTAAAGGCCGTTGTTGGGGCCGATGACATGACCGGAGCTGTCCCGGACCAGGAACTCCGCGCCCTTTAAGGGCTTCTTGGTCACGGAATCCCGCTTCAAAATGGTGAGAGTGCAGAGAGGATCGTCATAAAACCGGACCGTCTGCGTGTCCCCGGCGTTCACCACCACCGTCTGCGGGGTAGGGTCCTTGCGGTAGTTGTCCGGGGCCTTTTCCTCGGATACCACATAGGTGCCGGGGAGGAGCTTGGAGAGCACGATTTGGCCGTTTTGGTCGGTGGTGTACAGACCGTTGGAGGAGGTCAACCCCTCGTTATCCGGCGTGAGCTCGCCGTTGGCGTTCATGACCTTGAACTGAGCGCCGCTCAACGGCTGCCGGGTGATTTTATCATATTTCTCAACAATGAGTCCACCCTTTTTGGTGTTCGTAATGACCACCGTTTGGGTGTCCCCACCCTGGCCAATGACCACATTAGTGGAGGGGGTGTCGATGACGTACCCGCCATCCGGGGCCTTGATTTCATTTATCACATAAGCTCCGGGAGCGAGGTTGGAAATGCGGATTTCACCCTGGCTGTCCGTGGTAAAGATGCCGTTGGAGGTCAAAGAGCTAGTGCCGATCACGCCGTCCAGGCCCACCTCGCAGCCTGCCGCTGTCGTGACGCGGAACTGGGCGCCGGGCAAAACCTCGTTGGTCTGACTATCCCTTTTCTGGATCACTAATTTCCCCATGGGCTGGTTCTTCATGGTCACAGATACCGTGCGGCCCTCCTTCACCTGGATCGTCTGGCTCTGGGTGTCCAGCAGAAAACCAGCGGGGGCCCGTACCTCGGTCACGATGACGCTCTTGCCGGGGGTGAGGCCGTCAATGCGCACCTCTCCATTTTCATCGCTTCTGAAAATGCCGTTGCTGTCGCCAATCAGGGTCCCGTCCGAATAGGTCACCTTAAATTCGGCGTTCTGGAGGGTGACGCTGGGGTTGGTGGCGCACACCTTGCGGATCAACAAACTGCCGTCCGGCGAATTGTTGAAACGCACCGTCACTACGGACTGCTCTCCGCTGTCCGCCAGATAGACCGTTTCGGAGGCTTTGACGATGTGGTATCCATCGGCGGGGTCCACCTCCTCAATGATGTAAGTTCCGGGGTTGAGGCCGGTCCACATGGCCATGCCATTTTTCCCAGTCACCTTCTGCCCGATGACGGTGCCGCCCGTACCGGACGCGCCGTCCAAATATCTCAACTGGAAGGTGCAGCCGGGCAGAGCCTGATGAGTGACGGAATCATATTTTTCCACCGCGATGGCGTTTTTGGGCACGTTTTCGAACTGAACCGTGTGGGTTTCGCCCGCTTTCAGGTATATATCCTGCGTATCGGGCGCTTTGATGGTGAAGCCGGGGGCGCTCTCCAGTTCACGGATGCGGTACCATCCGGTGTCGATGTGCTCCAGCACGATCTCGCCGCTGGCGTTGGTCTGGAACACGCCCAGGTCGTTGAGCTCCCCGGAGATGGTGTCATCACTGCCCCGCCAAATTTGGAACTTTACGTTGGCAATGGGGCTGTGGGTGACGCTGTCCACCTTCAGCACCTTGAGGGTGGGCTTGAGGATGTTGGTGAGCTCAATGGTGGTGGTGTGGTCCGGCTCCAGCTGCACCACATGGACGGTGTCGTCATGGACATAGTTGGGGGCGGGCTCCACCTCATAGACCTTATAGGCGCCGGGCCGGAGGTTCTCCCAGAAGATCATGCCGTCCTTGTCGGTCTGGCGCTGGTCGGTGAAGCCGCCGTCCACCTCCTCAATTTTGAAGGTGGCGTTGGGGATGGGCTTGTTGGTCTGCCGGTCCAGCTTCAGCAGGCGGACGCCGGGCAGCTTGGAATTGACAAAGTCGACCACGACATCCTTATCCTTTTCGGCGTCGATCCAGACGGTTTTCCGGTTGTTGGAGTCCAAAATGTAAGGCTTGGGGACGTCAACTTCCTCGATTTCATAACACCCAGAAGGCATAGCCTCCAGCACGGCCTTGCCGTCCACGCCGGTGACCACGTCGTTTTCATAGCCCAGGTTCACGCCCCGGACGTGGAAGGAGGTACCGGGGATGGGGTCGCCACTCTCAGCGTCCCTTTTCTGAATTGTCAGGGAGCGCTTGTGGTGGTTCATCTTCGTGACCACGATAGTCTGCTCCCCCTGGAGATCCTTGGCCTCCACATGGACGCCCACAGGGGAGCGGTCGCAGTCGAAGCCAGCGGGAGCGGACGCCTCCCTAAACTCGTAGTAGCCTTCGGCGACATTGGACACGGTGATGGTACCGTCCTCCTGGGTTTCTTCGGTGGAGATCACCTGGCCGTCCCGGAGGACCACAAAAATGGCCCCAGGCAGAGGCTGATTGCTCTCGTCCACTTTCTTGAGCTGGACTTTGACCTTGCTGGAGTTTTCAAACACCAGAGACACGTCGGTTTTGCCATCCCAGACAAAGGGCTGCTTCACCTTGGACACATCGGAGCTCAAAATATAGCCCTCGGGCGGGGTGATCTCCTCCGCGAGATATGCCCCGGTGGGCAGCTTGGAGAAATCCAGCTTGTCCTTGGGGATGTAGCCGCCGTCGCCGGTGGTGTACTCTCCGAAGAAGCTGCCGCCGTCGTCTAGCTTCACGCTGGTGATGCGGATGACAGCGCCTGCGATACCCACAGTGGGGTTATCAGAATCAACTTTCCGGATAGAACCGTCGCCGCCACCGGGCTCGTCCGGCTCGTTGTAGAAGGTAAATTCGCTGTTGGCGCCGCCGCCGGGCAGGACAGTCACCAGCTGGGAGGCGGTCTGGGCCACGTAGCCCTCCGGCACGGCGTCCTCAGTGATCAGGTACTGGCCAGCGGTGAGACGATCCGCCTCGGCGGTCAGGGTGATGGTGCCGTCCGCCCCCGTGTCCTTTGTGACAGAGAATTTGGACGGATCTTCCGCGTTCTTGATCGTAAAGGTCACGCCGGGGAGCGGCTTGTTGGTACCCGCCTCCAGCTTCTTCACGGTGAGCTTGACGGTGCCGGTGTCAGGCTGCTCGGGATCTGGCACCGCAATCAGGAGCCGCTGCATGGGGACGCCGGACTGGCCAGCCAGCTTCCAGGGCTGGGACTTGTCCCACTCGTAGATCCACAGGTGGTAATTGTGGTAATACTCGGGGTGCTCCAGCATCAGCTTTACTCCGGTATTGATGTAATCATAGGCGGAGTTATTCATAATGTTTTCCTCCTGTTATTTTGGGGTATTCAGCAGGTTGAGGCCGCGGGGCAGCTCCCCAAACATGGAGAGCTGCCCGTTGGCCTCAATGACGGGCCGGGGATCGAAGTTGGTGATGAGCAGTTCCTCAAATTTGGCCCCCGGCTTTGAGGACATGGAATTCTGACGGGAAAACCCCAGGATGTAGCAGTCGTGGTACATATCCCGGATGTATTTATCGTTATTGTAGGAGATCACCACATACCCCTCCGCCTTTGGGACCAGGTCGTGGAGGCGCTGGTGGTCTTTGAGGGAAAATACCGGGCGGTACATCTTTTCCGTTTTGAAGTAGGGCGGGTCGAAATAATGAATGGTATTCGGCTTGTCGTTGACGCGATAAGACTCCTCAAAGTCCCGGTTGGTGATCACCACGTCCTCCAGCCGTTTGGAGGCGGCCAGGATGCCGGGGATAAAGCGCGGGAGGCGGGCGGGCTTAATGGCGTAGGCGTCCATGGTGCCGTTGAAACACCAGCGGTTGACCTTATAGAAGATCGCGGCCCGGCGCACATCCCACAGCTCGGCGCGGCCCCGGATGATAGGGGCCAGCTCCTCATACTGCTCCGGGGTAAACCGCTCATGGGCCACCCGCAGCTCGTCCAACGAAAAATCGGGCATGACCTCCTCGCCGGACAGGTAACGCTTCAGCTCCAAATATTCCGCTTCCGACTGCAGGGGGAGGCGCTTCAGCTCGTCCATCAGCGCCAGGGGCCGTTCCCGGACGCACAGGAAGAAGTTCACCACGTCCCGGTCAAAATCGTTCAGGACCTCCATCACGCCGGGCTTGGGCTGAGTGCCGAACAGGATGCCCGCGCCGCCGCAGAAATGCTCCGCGCGGCGATCCGCCCAGGGCGGGAACACCAGCCGGACGATGTCCCGGATGGCGCCCTTGCCTCCCACCCAGTTCAGCGGGGGCCTGCAGGTGAGGTCAACCAGAGGCATCACCCCCATCATCACGCTGAACTTCAGCGGAGGTTTCGGCCCAGCCAAACTTCTCCAATGCTTTTTCCAGTCCCCGGACAGCGGCCTCCAGCCCCAGGATCATCTTTTTGAGCCGCTGGATCGTGCTGTAGATTTCCCCGGCGTTGAGCGCGTAAAAATATCCGCAGGGCCCGCTGGCGATGGGTTCACCCCGCCTGCGCAGTTTGTTGACCAAACTCCGGAGCCCATCGCCGCTGATCTGGATTTTTCCCTCCAGGCGGATGCTTGTCTGGGCGCGTTTGCGTCCGGGACACACAGTTTTGAGGTATTCGAGCAGCAGTTCTTCTTTCACGTTTTCCTCCTTTTCTGGGTCCGCTTCCCGAAAAAGGGCACAAAAAAAGAGGGACCGATACCCTTGCCGGGAAAACGGCCCCTCATATGATAATTCCCTTATTGCATCGCCATCCCAGGCTCCTCCTGGGGCTGGGCGGGGGTGCTGAACTGATAATGAAATTCCTCGTCGTTCCTTTTGATGTAGGCGCTCTCGTCTGGGGCAAGGGTATAACCCTTTTCCTCCATCAAATGGGCTCCATAGGCGGTCAGGTCGATGCCGCTGGCCCGAATGATCTCCTCTGACACGGCAGCGGCCACCAGCTCCCGTGTAATGGAATCTTCCAAACTGGTGCGGGGAACCCAGTTGTAGCAGCGCAGGTTCTGTGAGATATCCAGCGCCAGCTTCAGGTTTTGGCAGCCCTCCAGCGCCAGCGCGGCGGTGTACTGCTCCATGAAATGGGGCATACCCTGGCCTTTTTCACCCAGCACGAAACCCAGCTGGACGCCATCGTAGATCAGGTCCGCCACATTGCCGCCGTACTGCGCCATGAGGTCCCCCGCTTCGGGCAGGACGCATCGGGCATCCGCCAGGGAACACTCGTCCCAGCGGTGGACGTCCAGCTCCCGCAGGGCCAGCGCCTCCTCAGTAGAGCTCTCGTCACCATATTCGTCCAGCCCCGGCAGGCGCAGCCACACCCCCTCGGGCGCAGCGGGGGAGGCCAGCTTCAGCTTGACGCTCCAACCGTCGTCACGGGGCAGGAGTGAGCCTTGGCCGTGGTAAACAGGCTGGGAGGCTGTGGGAGGATACTCTACATAGCAGTTCCCCACGAAAAGGCCGGGGTGCTGGTCTTCGTAATACTGCCCCATCTGCTCCAGGTCGGCAAAGGGCAGAGCGTCTTCCGGCACATTGGTTTTATCGCGGAGATACGCCTGACCCAGCGCCTCATAGCTGCCCGCGCCGACGCGCACCTCGTATCCGTCCAGGGACTGGAGGCAGTTGATGGCCTGGACCATGTCCTCGGGCGGGTTTCTCATAGCGGCGGCGGATAAAATGACGCCCTCCCGGACACTCAGCGTTTCCAGCCGTTCCTTCAGCCAGTCCTGCTCCTGTTTCGTACCCGGTAATTGAGTCAGGAAGGAAAAATCCGACGCTTGCTCACAGCCGCCGCACACCATTACATCATCATTGCTCGGGCTGTCTGAAACGGGCTGGGGGCTGTATTTATACACAAAGGCTTGGGAGTTTCGGGCAATATAACCGCTCTTGTCCGCGGAAAGTGTATAGCCTCGCGCTTCCAGCAGGCGAGCGCCGTAGCTTCGCAGATCAATGGCGCCAGATTGGATGAGATCGTCTGATACATCGGCCTTTTGCAGCGCTTCTTTGGCGTGGTCCTCCAATTGGGCGCAGGGGACCCAATCATAACAGTCGAGATTTCGGCAGATGTCCAAAGCCTGCTTCAGATTTTTGCAATCTTCCAGTTCCATCGCGGCGACGCAGTACCTGATATCCTCGATGTGCGAGAAGGGATGGCAGGGGGAGAACTCGCCTAGAGTTTTGCTGTCCTTGATCAAATCCGCCATATCACTGTATTGCTTCACGAAATCACAGATGTCGGGATAGACACACTGGACATCCAGGACTGTACTTTCTGATCCACGCTGTCCGGCCCGTCAAAACAGGCCATCAGCCCCCGCTCCATCTCCTCCGGGCCCGCATTTTCCAGCCAGCGGTGTTCGCTCCGCAGGGCGTTGATGATCTGCGGGGCGCAGCCCGCCGCCTCGCTGGCGCTCATCGTGTATTCCTCATCGCTCCAGCCGCAGCCGTCCTCATTTACGTAATAGCCCACCGTCAGCGGCATATAGAGTTTGAGGGCTTGGAGGGGCGGCGGGGACACCGTGAAGGAGTCCTGTCCGATCACCAGGCCCAGGCCCCGCCCGTTGTCCCAGGCCACGAAAAACGTCCCCACGTCGTCGATGTACTGGAGCGTGCCCGTGGCCCCCGGCTGGATGGGGCACGGGTCGTCCGACCCCATCTCCCGGAGCTTGATTCGGCTCCCCACGGGGTACTGCTCCCGCAGGAAATCCAGCCATTCCTTTTGAATACTCACGATTTCACCACTTCCTTCTGAATTTTGAGTTGGAAATTTCCCGCCTGGATAAGAAAAGGCCCCATCCCTTTTGACGGGACGGAGCCAAACGCTGTTTGCGCTGGAACGTATTCACCTGATATTTCCGCCCTCTCCTGCCCATTGGATCACCTCCCCTCGCTGGCGTCGACAGCAACATACCACAACGCTCCGCCGAAAGCTATTTGGCACAACCAACAGAAATCACCCCGCTTTTTCTTTTTCTGAACCTGCTGTAGTCCTCCCAGGCGCAGGAACGGTGAACGGACTTGACGTTGACCCAGCGGGCGAAGGCTTTTTGCTCCTCTGTCGGCTCACCGCCGTCGTAGTCCCGGTAGGGCTGGGCGAACACGTCGATGCCCATGGACTCCAGGGCCAGCACCCGCTTGTGGGCGTCCGCCACGTCCCGGACCAGCATATAAGACCAGAAACGGGAGGGAGCGACGCCAGCCTCACGAAGATACGCCGTGGCCTGCTGGATCACCGGCACCATGGCGCTGGTGTCGCAGGACAGGCGGACGCTCCGTATCCACTTCAGCTTCGCCAGCAGGGCGGCGGTGTCCGGCGTGATGAGCCGGGCGTCCAGCCCCTGGTTGAAGTCCACCCACACCTCCTCCCGGCCCATGCGCCCAATCTGCTCCAGGCCGTGGCCGCAGGCCAGCACGTTGTTGTCCATGAGGATCATTTCCCGGCTGTCCGGGCGCTTGACCTGCTCCCAGGTGGCCGCTGGACGGATGGGGCCCTCCTTGCGGGGCACTATACACCACTCACAGGCGCGACAACACCCCCGAGTCAGAAAGCCGATGGCCCGGTGATACTGCGGGTAAATGCTGTAATCCGGGAACATTTTTTCCACGTCTGGCGGAAGGGTCCCATAGTCCTTGTACCCGGTGCCCCCGGTGACGATCTCATCCGCGTCGATCACGGTATCGTGGTCCGGGGTGAACGTGAACACTTTTGATAAGTACACCCGGTCGTAGTGGGTGAAGCCGTTCCACCATTCCACGGCATCCCCCTGAGCCTTGTGCCAGGCGGATAACTTCATCAACGCAAAATTGGGAAAGTGACGGCTGTCCACATCCACCAAACCAATCTTCACAGCTTCCCCCGGTCCCGCTCCATGATCCGGGACATCTCAGTGCGGAGGCAGTTATCCTCACCCCAGCACACGAAGCCATGGGCAGGGTAGGGACAACCAACGCAGCGGCCGCCGGGGCCGGACAGGCTGGGAGGCGGCTCGTGAGGTATGGTGGTCAGGCACGTGGACTCGTAAAACGAAGGTTCACGATTGTGTTTATATCGAACTCTCACGGCGACATCTCCATTCCCGGCCCGCCGTTCTGCTGCTCTGCCGCCTCCAGTTCCCGCTGGTTGGACTGCCCCACCAGCTCGTCCAGATCCTCCACGCTGCCCTCGATCTGCTCCGCCACTTGCTCCAGAATCTTGCGCCGCTGATCTGTGATGGGGTACTCGCTGTCCAGCGTCTCGCAGACACAGCGGCAAACTTCCGCCAGCTGTTCATTGCTGAATTGGCGGCTTTCCTGCACCAGCCCCGCCCGGCAGGCAAAGTCCAGCTTGGCAGACTCATATCTGTCGCCGCCGTCATAGTAGTGGCCATGGACCACGGCGGTGCGGTCCGGGGCGCGCTGCCAGGTGGCAAATTTGTATCCCCAAGGCAGGCTTTTTCCACAGGCTGGGTAGCGATGCCCTCCCGCTTCAGACGGCGGGACAATTCAGGAAAAAATTTGTCGTTCATTTTGATGTACTCCTCCAATTCTTTTGAGATTTACAGGCTCATCCCTATGGTCATACCCGGCTCAGGCTGTGTCGGCTCCTGCCGGGGCCAGGGTACGCTGAGGCGGCGGACGGAACCGAAACTGGTTTCCCGCACACCGTCCGCCTCCATCTCGGACCGGCCCAGCGCGTCAAAATCGGTGAAGCCGTCAAGCAGCCCAAAGACCTCGTCTGTCGCGCCTGCTTTGCGCAGAGCGTCCCGGCCATACGCGCCGTCGGTCGAGTCCACCAGCTCATAATCGTCGATGTTCTCAGCGATACAGACCGCATCGGAGAACGCGGCGGACTCCTCCGTTTCCAGTGCGGCGCCGAATGTTCTGAGTTCGCTTTCACTCATCCGCTGGACGAACTGGGCCAGAAGGTTGGCCTCATCCAGGGTGATGCTGTTCATGGGGAGAAGATGGGCCCAGGTGTAACCAATCTCCACATCCCCAATGACGGCGCTGTCCAGGCTGTCCAGCCCCAGTGCTCCTCTCGCTTGTTCAAATTCGGCATCCGAGGCAGGAAGGTCCAGCCGGTAAGTGCCGGTGGGGGAAACCAGCGTAAGGGCGAAGGAGGGGCGATCCTCTGCCTTCTGTGTTTGAACTCCCTCCCGCCGTTTTACATAGCCATAGGGCGTAAACGCGCCGCCGTGGCTGTCGCCGTATTCCAGCCCGATCCCCTCGTAATTCAGATATGGCCGCACTTCTTCGGGGAAGTCGACCCCCGCCAGCCCGTGTTCCACCAGCCAGCCGCCCAGCTGTTTATAAGATGTGACGCCCTCCACCAACTGATACTGCTCCAGGCTGGAGGCCACGCGCAGGACGTCGTCCAGGCCGTCGATGCTCTCGGCGTCCAGAGCCCCCCAGAGGATGTGCTGTTCCTGTGTGCTCATGCCGTCGACCAGTCCCGCCAGCATATTGAGCTTCAGGATGTCGGCTTCCTCCCCCACGTTGGCGCAACTGATATACTGGCAGAGAGCCGTGGCCGGGCTGGGAGTGCCCACGATCCTGACCGGCTCAGAACTGGTGCAGTGCTCGTCCAACTCCGTGATGGCCGTCCTCACTGAGTCCGGTGTAGTGGGGAAGCGGATGCTGTATTCGGGATCGTGTTCCCCTCGAGATAGATAGGCTGTCATGCCGTAACCTCCTCATGGTTAGAAGAATGTGAGCTGTCCCATATCGGTTTCGTCCAGGAGCTGTGGAGCCGGGCAGTCCAATGGCTCAGGCTCCGGGACAGCTTCCGTTTCCAGTACGTCCCGCGGCTCCGTCTGCTGCGGGAAAACGCGTATCACACGGTCCATGACCTGCCCGAGACGGCGGTAGTGCCATACGTCCCGGAAGTACATGGGCGTGTACCAGATATTGTCCCCGGGTACGGGGATCAGGGGATCACCGTCGATGCCCGAGCATGGCTCGGTAAGGCTGTTGCCGATGACCACGTATCCAGGGCACCCCAGTAAACTCAGCTGGATGTAGCACATACAGCCCACGACGTGGTCAATGTCCTGCGCGACGAACAGCACCGAGGTCTGATAATTCGTGTGCTGAAGCCTGCATTCGTTGGCAAAGGCCACCAGCAGGGCCCCGGCACCGCAGGCCGGATCATTGACGGATACCCAGCCGCGCTGGTCTATTTTCGCTTCAAGGTCTTTGCCGTAAGTCATTTTCGCTGTCATTCTGCACACGCTGTATGGAGTGAAGAACTGCCCTTTATGCTCATTACCGAGTTCCAGCGCCATGAACAGGTCCCCGAGGAAGTCCTGATCCGGATTCTCCTCGAGGCCGTTGACGACCTCGGCAAACATCCTGCTGAGGCACTCCAGCTCAGAGCGGTCATATTTGGAGGCAAGGGCCGCGTAAGTCTTTTCCCGCTCCCCGGCGTGGTCCTTGTCCACAGAATTTGAGATGCTGGCGGCGCTCATGACCACAAAATCCGCCCAGACGGTCCAGGGGCTGTGGCGTCTGCAAGCCTGATCGAAGAAGCGGATAAAGTCCCGCTGCCGGTCATCCCGCAGATGCCGGGGTACGCTCCGGACCATTACATCATCTCTCCCATCGTCATGGCCTGTCCCTGCGTCTGCTCCTCCATCGCCTGCCGGATCTGGCCCACCGCCTCTGCCACCACCGGGTCCTGGGCGAAGCTGTCCAGTTTCTGGTAGTCCTCCGAGATCCACTCCCGGCCATCCTTGCGGATCACCAGGTCCACAGTGGCAATGTCGTCCTTGGTGACGCCCAGCCGTTTGTCCTCGTTGTCCAGTTCCATGTAGTGCTCGATGGCCTCGCCCAATGGAAGCACCTGGTCCACCCGCTGATCGGCGTGGGTGATATCCTGGATCACATACCAGCTGTATTGGTGGGGGAGGCTGGGGTCGGCAGCGTCTCGGAGCATCTGCCGCCCCTTCTCTGTCAGGCCCATCTCCTGCTTTTGGGCCTGTTTGTCGAAGCACCCGAGATAAGCCTGGTAGTCCCCTTCAGTGGGGTTGCACCGCAGGCGGTAGATATATCGGTCCGTTTCCAATGTGAAACCGTAATTCTGGCAGCAGGTCCCGCCTGTGATAGCGCCGTTTTCCAGCCCCCAGCAGTACCGCCGCATGGACGGCAGGTCTTTCAGCACACCCAGCCGCAGGTCGTTCACCACCTTACCCAGTTCCTCTTTGAACTCGGGCGTGTTCAGCTCCTCGGGACCCCTCGGCCACCAAGTGTGCCAGAACTCCCGGCCTTTATATCCGAAGTCAATCCGCACATGACCGATAGCTCCCAATTCCTCATCCTTCTCAGGCGGCAGGGCATAAAAAAGCCCCGATTCCGTGGAGGAAGCGGGGCGGAACATATGCCGTATGGGGGTCTGAGGCTGTGGAATTTGATATTCGGAGCAGAACTCAGCCAGCCGGACATACTCGGAGGTCAATTCGAATTTGCCTTTGACCAGTCTGCTTTGAGCGGTTTCTTTTTTCAGCGGCAGAGGAGACAGGATAGAACCTGCGCAGTGTTCCATTGCCAAGTCTACCAGGGCGTAGGGCCTGTCTGGCTCTAACATAGTACCCCTGAGCTCATAGCAGTACCAGTGCTGGGGAACGTCCTCCCGCGGGACGGGTTTTTCGCTGTAGAGGACGGCGGTCCCAAACAGGTACGCCTTTTGCATTGGGTCCTTATAGATGTTGATTTGCACTTTTTTCACCTCTTTTTTATTTTGCAGCCAACACACATATCACAACTCCCGCAGGAAGTCCAGCGTTTTTCAGCACATTACGGGACCGATTTCCTCCTGCTGGGGATAAGGGGCGCTGAGGCGGCGCACCAGGCCAAACTGAGTTCTGCGCACGCCGTCCTCCGCCATGGAGTCCTCGCCAAGCCGGGTGAAATCCATATAGCCGTCGATGGTGTCGAGAAGCTCCTCGTCAGCCCCGATCCGCTGGAGCACCTGCTTGCCGTACTCGCTCATGTCCGCGGGAACAAGCTCATGATCGTCCAAGTCCATGGCTATGGTGAGGGCCTTTGAGAACGTGTCCGGCTGCTCCACCTCCAGCACGGCGCAGAACTTTATCAGCCCGGTATCCTCCCGGCCCAGCTCCTGGAGCCATCCGGCCAGTTCGTTGGCCTCCTCCACCGTGACAGCGTCCAATGGGATAAGTTCGGATAGGTGCGGGGAGGAGAAGCTGACCGCGCCGATGCCGACTTGGGCAAAATCTTCTATGCCCAGTGCCTCTTTTACCTGGTCCAGCTGTGCCTCTGTGACGGGGAGGGCAAGAGGAAATTCGCCGCTCCGGGCGGTGAGCGTCAGTTGGATCGTATGCGGTCCCGCCGATTCCAGCACGGGGAACGGCTCCCGGAACCTTACATATCCGTTGGGCGTATAGGTGCCCTCGTGGCTTTTGTAATATTGAGCGCCAATGAACGGGTAATCCAGGTAGGGACGGACGGTGTCGGATATTTCTGTCCCCAGGTGCCCATGATTCACCAGCCACTCTCCCAGCTCCCGGTCTGTGCTGACCTCCGCGATGAGCTCGTACTGGCCGACCTTGGACGCGGCGTGCAGGACGTCATCCAGACTGGCGGGACGCCCTGCGGCCAGCACCCCGAGAAAGACCTTCTGCGTGGTATCGTCCATGGCGTCGACAAGTTCAGCCAATTGGTTGATTTTCTGGATGCCGGGTTCGGTGTTCAGATCAGCAAGGGTGATGTACCTGGCAAAGTGTTCTGAAATGCCCTCGCCAATGATGTATTTTATTGTGCCGTAGGTGCCGAACTCCTCCAGCCCGCTCATCTCGTTCCACACCTTAGACGCCTCGGTGGGGAACGTGATGGGGACCTTCTCACCAAAGTGGGTCTTTGCTATGCGGAGCACCATTAAGCCATCCCTCCGATCTGCGGTTCCTGCGTGGGCGGGATATGCCGCCCCAGGATCTCTTTGATTTCCGGCTGGGTACCCTTGTACGCGACATAGCCCCAATCCCCGAACTCGCCGCCCTCCTCGTCGATCTGACGCTGGCCCAGACGCTGGAGGTCCAGGAATTCTGCCAGCTCGGGGCTGACGTCCATCCTGTCCGCGATGATCTGGCCGTACTCCTCAGCGGTGCTGATGCCATTGATTACGGTGAAGTCCCGGAGGTTCTCCGCCAGATATGCCGCCTCCTCCGGGGTCTGCGGCCAGGCGTGGTCGAAGACGGTGTGGAGCTTTTCCAGCTCGTCGTCCTTGAAGCCCCGGTAGCAGCGGGCCAGCCGGTTGAGGGCGTCCAAGTGCTCGTTCAGCTTGAATTCCTCCTCAAACACCTTGCGGACTGCGTCGCAGATATCGTCGGTGTCCAGCACCGCCGTGCATTGAGAAACGTCTTTCACATCCAGCCGCTGGAGCGCTCGGGCGATTTTGATGTCCGGGCATGGAAGGTAGAGCGTTTCTCTCCCGTCCTGTCCGGGCCGGGAGAGCGCCACCGACGCCACACAGTCCTGATAAAAGTATTCCGAAAAATGCCTGCCATCATAGACCTGCTCCAGCTTCATGCCGTTATCGTACACGACACCATAGGGCGTGACGATTCCGGCGCCGCTTTGAATCAGGTCCAGGGCGGCCGCCTGACCATCTACCCGGTTGAACTCCGATGTGGGCATCATGCCGCCATTGATCGTCAGGGCATGGTCTTTGCCCACCCGCTCCAAATCAGAGAAATCGCTGATCACCGTGGCCTGCTGACAGCAGAAGGTGAGGTTGATAAAATCCTTGATGCCGGACAGGCACAGCCTGGAGGCCATGGCCTGAAATTTTTCAGCCTCGCCCACGGAGAAACTGCCTAGCCGTTTGGCCAGGTAGTCCAGCTCGTCTACGTTGGCGTTTTGCGCCGCCAGTCGGTTGAGAATGGGGTACGGGCTGTCCAACTTGTCCACCCGGCAGTCCTGGGCGGTGGGGGAGCCGATACCCATATCCTCCAGTAAACCGATGGTGTGGTCATACTCGCTGTCCGGGATGGGGAAGGGAACGGTGGCCTGCCCGTATTCCGGGTGGGCCTTGTTGCTGAGGATCGCTTTCAAAATCATAGTCAAATCTTCTCCTATTTCATTTTTTCTCAATATAAGCCTGTATCAGCAGGGGAGGTATGCGAATCGCCCCGCTTTTGGACAAAGCGGGGCGATTCATATGCGGGCGGGGATACATTTTGATTTGGTTCGTAGAAGTGTCGATCTTCACAATTGCTCCCCCTGTACTTAACTGCCGTCAGTCAACTGCTGTGTATCGCCGTCGTCCTCATCCATGCACGCGGCCATGATCCTGACGCCGAGCCGAAAGCCTAGAATGAAGCTTTCACATTCGGTTATGCTGTCAATCTCATGCTGGGCGCTGATCAGCTCAGTAAGGAGCGCCTGCTCGGCCTCATTGAGCTGCTCTTGGAGCTGATTCTCACACCGGGTAACTTTGTTGACCGCCCGCCGCAAATTTGAGTTGGGCGTCATTTTTCTCACTGAGGGTGTAATGTTTCCGAAATAGAAGTCTTCCAGAATTTTTCGCATCGTGCCTGCCTCCTTTCGCAGCGCGAAACCATACCACACCTTGGCGGGAATAGCCAGGGGTTTTGCGGTGAATTATCAGTTTGTTATCATTTGGAGCTTCTGCACCCTATCTGTGGAATTGCTCCAAAATGAAAAAAAGCGCCGTTTCTCCGCTCCATTAAGGGCGGGGTAAAACGACGCTTGCGTGAGAGCTTTAAATTGTCTTGACGAAACTTTTTCGGGAAAATAGGAATAGGGACCTGTGTGGTCACACAAGTCCCTATTCCTGGTGGGCTTAACAGAACTTGATTCAAACAAATGCAAGGCGATTTTGCATTATAA
>CAJUQN010000024.1 GCA_910588625.1 uncultured Oscillospiraceae bacterium | reverse complement strand
TCATCAAGCTGATTTGGAAACTGCTGAAAGCGGGATATTGTGAAGATTGGCAGTACCACATGACATACAGCGGGACACCGCAGGGCGGAATCTGCTCGCCGATTTTTGCAAACATCTACCTGCATGAGCTGGACAAGTTTGTTGTCAATCTCGCGAAAAACTTCGATAAACCCAAAGAGAAGAAGTTTACGCCGGAATATCAGAAGATTGCCAGTAAACTGGAATATATCCGCAAAAAACTCATAGTTGCCGAAGACCGTGAAAAATCTGAACTTTTACGTCGGCGGGAAACACTGCGCAAAGAGCTGATTAAAACGCCCTGCAAATCGCAGACGGATAAAAAGCTGAAATATGTGCGCTATGCGGATGATTTTCTGATTGGAGTGAATGGGAACAAGGAGGATTGTGCGCGAATTAAGCGCCAGTTGTCGGAGTTTATTGCGGGGACGCTGAAAATGGAACTCAGCGAGGAGAAGACGCTTATCACCCACAGCAATGAATACGCCAGATTTTTAGGTTATGATGTGCGGGTCAGACGCAACGGCCAAATCAAGCACGGAGGGCCGGGAAGCCGTACCAAAAGGACTTTGAATGGTATGGTAGAACTCTGTGTGCCATTTGAGGATAAAATCATGCCTTTTCTGTTTGATAAAAAAGTGATATGTCAGACAGAGGACGGCAGAATCAAGCCGGAGCGCCGGAAAACCTTGCTGCGATGTACTGACCTTGAAATCATATCTGCTTATAATGCAGAACTGCGGGGACTTTGCAACTACTATTCTATAGCGAGTAATTTCGGGAAACTGAATTATTTTGCGTATCTGATGGAGTATAGCTGCCTAAAAACCCTTGCGGGAAAGCACAAAAGCAAAATCAGTAAAATCAAGGCGCAGTACAAAGATGGACGGGGCGGTTGGGGGATACCCTATGAAACCAAACAGGGGCGAAAACGCTGCTATTTTGCAAAATACAGCGATTGCAAAGATGCTTGGAATCCCACCGACCAAATCTCAAATGCTGTTGTGCGCTTTGCGTATACTACAACAACGCTTGAAAAACGTCTATCCGCAAAAGTCTGTGAGTTATGCGGAGCGACCGATGCAGAACACTACGAAATCCATCATATCCGTAAGGTGAAGGATTTGCAGGGCAAGGAAACCTGGGAGCAAATCATGATTGCCAAACGGCGCAAAACGTTAGTGGTCTGTGAAAGCTGCCATAAGCTGATTCATAGAAAAAAGTTTTGTAAAACGGAGTAATGATGGCGAGCCGTGTACATCGAGAGGTGTAAGCACGGTTCTGAGAGGGGGTGGCGCAAACCTGCCGCAGAAATGCGGTAAGGCGGCGCTTCCCTACTCTACCCCGCCAGCGTAAAGCGGAGCAACCAGGAGTGGCCCCTTCGCACCGTCGTCAACGAGGCCGCATCCCGGGCGGGCGCGGGCGGGCCCTTCTGGGTGTTCTCGCGGTAAGCGGCGGATGAAATCAACTGTTTGGAGGGAATTTCATGGAACATGAAACCAATTTGAGGGCGCTGCGGCTGCGCCATGGCCTCCAGCTCACCGAGCTGTCCGAGGTGTCCTGGCTGTCCGACCAGTACATCAGCCGGGCGGAGCTGGGGCAGATCGCGGCCACGCCCCGCCTGGAGATACAGCTGGCCGATGCGGTGGAACAGGCGATCCTCCGGCGTGCCGCCGTCATCCGGGATATGAACCGGGATCTCCGGCGCTGCCGGGGCCGTCTGCTGGAGGTGAACGGCGATGAATGAGACCTACCACATCCCCGCCAACTTCACCGACGCGGGCCGGGTGATGGGGATGTTCGAGCTTCGCAATCTTGTGGAGGCCGTGATCCTGGTGCTGCCCGTGCTGTACTTCTGCCTGGTGCTGCTGCCTTTGGAGCTGACCGCCAAGATCACGGTGACGCTCATCATCGTAGTCCCCCTGGGGGGCTTCGGGCTCATCGGCGTTCGGGACGACAGCCTCACCCGCTGGATCACCGCCTGGTGGCGCTGGCGGAACAAGCGCCGTCTTATGACTTACAGAGGAGGAAAAAACTGAACCATGGATTTGAAACAACTGCTGTTCGGCGGCGGGGCAAAAGCTCCCGCCGCCGAACCTTTCCGGGACAGCATCCAGGCATGGCTTCCTATCAAGAACATCGTGGGCGGCGTGGTGGTTACCAAGGACGGCCGCTTCGTGAAGATCCTGGAGGTGCTGCCGGTGAACATCTACCTGAAATCCCCCAACGACCGGGAGAACATCATCTCCAGCTACGCCGCGTGGCTGAAGATCGCGCCGGACGATTTGCAGATTCAGACCCGCACCCTGCCCGCCGACACGGCGGACTACGTGGAGCGGATGAAGGAGTTCGCCGCCCATGAGCCAAACCAGTCCTGCCGGGAGATGATCGAGGACAACATCAAAGAGATTGGCCAGGGGGTGGCCAGCGACGCCCTGCGGCACCGCTTCTTCCTCATCTTCCAGTACGAGGGGAGGATGCACGCCAAAGGCCGCACCGCTGCCGCCATTGTCCAGCGGCTCAACGAGGAGGCGGACACCGCCCGGCGGTATCTGGACGGCTGCGAGCTGGAGGTGCTGGAGCCCAGCTTTGCCGACGACTTCATTTTGAAGCTGCTGTACGAAATCATCAACAAGCGGACCTCCCGCCGGGTACAGCTGCCGGAGGGGGTATTCGACATGACCACCGCCGTCCACGGCGTGTTTGAGGAGTGAGGCATATGCAGAAGAAAAAAACGGCCAGGGGCGGGGCCAAAACCGCTGCCAGCAAAAAGCCTCCGCTGAAAAAGGCGGAGGGCCAGGAAAAGTTCTCCCTGAAACGCCTGATATTCGGCGAGGAGAAAACCGACCTGTCCGAGCTGGAGGCGGGTTCCACCACCATCCTGGACATCCTGTCCCCCACCGCCATCGACACCAAGAGCCGGGACTATATCCTGGTGGACGGGGTGTACCACGCCTACCTCTATGTGGCGGGGTACGGCTACTCCACCACCGTGGGCTCCTGCTGGCTGGCCCCGCTGGTGGAGGCCGGAGAGGGCGTCAGCCTCGGCTTCACGGTCAAGCGTCAGAGCAAGGAGAAGATCCTCTCCAAGATCTCCCAGACCACCATGGTGAACCGCTCCCGGATGCGGGACGTGGGGGACACCCGCCAGGACTATGAGGAGTTGGACAGCGCGATCAATTCCGGGCTGTATTTGAAGGACGCCATGAACCGGCAAAACGAGGACTTCTACTATATGCACACGCTGGTGGAGGTGACGGCGGACGACCCGGAGACGTTAGAACAGCGGGTGACGGCGGTGGAAAAGCTGTGCGTATCCATTGACATGATCGCCCGCCGCTGCGACTACAAAAACGAGCAGGCGTTTCTCTCGGCCCTGCCTTTGCTGGCCCTGGACGCGGACGTGGAGCGCAAATCCCGGCGCAATGCCCTTACCTCCGGCGTGGCGGCGGCTTTTCCCTTTGCCTCCTACGAGCTCAGCGACCGCAACGGCATCTTCCTGGGGCTGAACCTCTACAACCGCTCCCCGGTGTTTCTGGACCCCTACGATGACTACAAATATACCAACGGCAACTGCTGGATCGGCGGGTCCTCCGGCGTGGGCAAGACGCTCACCCTGCAATGCCTGGGCGGGCGGCTGCGGCAGCAGGGGCGGCGGGTGATCTTCATCGTGCCCAAGAAGGGCCACGAGTTCCGCCCCCTGTGCGAGCTGCTGGGCGGGCTGTACCTGCGCCTGTCCCCCTCCTCCAAGGACTGCCCCAACATCATGGCCATCCGGCGCCGGTCCCTGGACAGCTACGCCGGCCTGCGGGACATGGCCGCCCGGGACGACTCGGTGCTGGCCGATAAGATCTCCCGGCTCATCATCTGGTACTCCCTGCAAAAGCGGGATCTGTCCGATGAGGACAAGAACCATCTGGATTCCTCCCTGGTGGAGTGCTACCGGCGGTACGGCATCACCTTCGACAATTCCTCCGTCACCGACGGGGAGGGGAACTTCGTGGAAATGCCGATTCTGCCGGATTGGTACGACGTACTCTCCCAGAACCCGGACACCAAGCACCTGGCGGTGGTGCTGGCCCGGTATGTCACCGGCTCCGCCTCCGCCATGGGCCGGCGTAACCACATTGACCTGAACAACAAGTACATCGTGCTGGACACCTCCGGGATGCCGGACGACCTGCTGCTCCCCGGTATCTTCTGGGCCACTGACATCGCCAACGACCTGATCATGGACGCGGGCAGCGACCTGTCCGCCTTACTTGCCGATGAGCTGTGGTCCCTGGTGGGGGCCAACTCCAACCCTTTGGCGGCGGGCTTCGTCCAGGAGATGGTGAAGACCATCCGCGGCCTGGGCGGCATCGCCATCACCTCCACCCAGGGGATGCAGGACCTGTTTGGGCTGGACGGCGGCAAATACGGCAAGGGCATTTTGGATTCCAGCCGGATCAAGCTGGTGATGCAGATGGAGGAACAGGAGGCCCGGCTGATTCAAAATGTGCTGAACCTCTCTGAGGATGAGGTGCGGCAGATCACCCGGTTCCGCCGGGGGGAGGGCCTGCTGTGCATCGGCTACAACCATGTGCCGGTGCAGTTCCACGCCACCCAGAAGGAGTACGACGCCATCACCACCTCCCCCACCGACCTGCGCACCCGGCGGAAGGAGGGCGGCAGATGAGCTTCCGACAGGACGCCGCCCGCCTTCAAAAGCTGGCCAACAACGCCTTCTGTCAGACCGGGGTACTGGCCGCGCTGGCGGATGGCGGGACGCCCGATCCGGACAAGCTGCAAAAGGCGTTGGAGCAGACGGCGGCGCAGTTTGAGAGCGCAGCCCTGGAGGTGCGCAAGCTGTGCGAGCGGTACAGCACCGGCACCGGGGGCTACGGCTCCCGGCCCGTCCTCCCGCCCTTGGAGATTGCCGGGTCGGTGGAGCTGCTGGGGTATAACTGGCTCCATATCACGCTGAACACCCTGCTGCCCCACTGCCGGTTCCAGCCCCCGGAGTGGTTCAGCGACACCATCCGCCGATTGCTGGATGAGTACGAGGCGCAGGGGTGCAAGCTGCCTTTTTTCAACCGGGCGCTGCTGGTGATCGACGAGCACACCGGGAGCAAGGGCCGCCACATTTTCGATCAGGACAACAAGGGGTGGAAGGCGGTGAGCAACGCCATCAAGGGCAGGCTCATCCCGGACGACGACCAGCACACCCTGGGCCTGACGCTGCTGTCCGGGCGGAGCGAGCTGGACGTATGCCATATCACTTTGCTGGACCTTTCCGACGCGGCGGACTTCTTCGCGTTCCATTCTGGGGACTATGAGGTGAAGCATTTTTACAATGGAGGCTGGAGCTGAATTGCCCTAAAAAGTGACCGGGACACCCATCAGGTTTTGGTTTGGCTCGGGCCGTTTTCGGCCAGTTGGCGGGCTATCGCAAATCTGATGGGTGTCCGCCGCTCCAAGCCGCTGAAAACAAAGACTTTCAGGGCGGCGGCAAAAACGCGGGACGTGAAAAAAGCTGACTTCTATGGGGAGCCATCAGATCAGCTCCCCATAGGGGGCTTGGAAAAGCGCCGAAAAAGTTCTTGCGCCGGCACCGGCGCAAGGGCGTTTTCGGCGCGCGCAGGAATATGGAGGGAGGTTCGGTATGCGTGATTTTCAGCCATCGGGACGTTGATATTTTGAAGCTGCTGTGCTGGTGCCAGTTCATTCAGCCCAGGGACTTGAGGGGAATCGCCCCGGAGGGGGATCGGAAAAACCTCATGGGCATGGCCGCCTTGGAGGGGCAGGCGGAGCAGGTGCTGTTCCCCCGCTGCCGGGACAAAAATCTGGCGCGGGTATTTGTGCTCACCGCCGAGGCGATCTCCGCCGTCACCGGCAGAAAACCCGTGCCCTATGTGCCCCCGCGCACCCAATTCACGACCTCGAAAGGAGATGTGGCGGATGCCCCGCTTATCCAAGCTCATCGAAAAGCTGGAAGATCGCCTTGAACCCATAATTGGCCCCTGGTACGAGCGGCACAAAAAGAGGCTGCCTCTCTACGCTGCCCTGGTGCTGGCGGGCTGGTATCTCTATGGGATGGTGCTCAACTCCATCCGGTTGGGCACTGCCGCCACCTTCCACAAGGCCGGCGAGGAGGTGGTGGAGAGCATCTGGGTGTTCAACCCTTTCCGCAACTGGTTTGTGCTGTTTACCCCTTTCGGCCTGGGGACTACGGCGGTGATTGCTCTGCTGGTGTGCCTGTTCACCGGGACGGGTTACAAATGGTTCTCCGGCTGCAAGGCCACCCGGGACAGCCGGGGCTTCGACATCCTGCCCGACGGCACCCACGGCTCCTCCGGGTTCCTCACCCGGAAGGAGATGGGGGAGTTTCTGGAGGTGGGCAGCGTGTCCGAGGTGAAGGGCATGATGCTGGGCAAGTACAAACGGCAGGAGAAAGACTCGGACAAGTACGCCCTGTACGCCGCCCACCGCATGGTGCCCGGGGACAACAATAATCTGCTGTGCATCGGCGCTCCCGGCAGCGGCAAATCCCGGGGCTTCATCATCCCGTTTTTGATGGGATGTGCCCAGCGGGGGGAGTCCGTTTTTGTGACAGATCCGAAGGGAGAGCTTTTTGAAAAGCTGTCCCCCTATTTCAAAGAGCATGGGCATTATGTCAAGGCGGTGAACTTCCTGGACATGGCCCACTCGGACGGCTGGAACTGCCTGTATGGGCTGGACAAGGAGCCTCAGCTGGCCCAGACCGTGGCCAACACCATCATCCAGAACACCTCCGGGGCCCACGAGGCGGATGACTTCTGGAGCCGCGCGGAGCTGAATCTGCTCATGGCGCTGATCCACTACGTGGTGAACCTGAAGGACGGCAGCGGCAAGCTGCTCCCCATCGAAAAGCGTGGTCTGGGGGACGTGTACCAGCTGCTGGCCCATCAGAGCATCCAGGACATCAACCGCACCCTGGCCCAGCTCCCCCCGGACCACCCGGCCAAAGGCCACCACGGTCTGTTTTTGAAGGCCAAGGAAAACCTGTGGGGCAGCATTGCCATCGGTCTGGGCAACCGGCTGGCCATCTTCCAGAACAAGCTGGTGGACGCCATCACCCGCAACCACGACGTAGACCTGCTGCTGCCGGGGCAGAAGCCCTGCGCCTACTTCGTCATCATCTCCGCCCAGGACAGCGCCTACCGCTTCCTCAGCTCGCTGTTCTTCTCCCTGGCCCTGCCCCGGCTGTCCGACTACGCCCGGCTGGAGGGGAAGGGTGGCCGCCTGCCGGTGCTGGTGAACTTCTGTTTGGACGAATACTGCAACATCGGCTACATGGACGGCATCGCCGATGCCCTCAACAGCATCCGGGGCTTCAACATGAGCTGCCAGGTGGTGGTGCAGAGCCTGTCCCAGTGGCAGGAAAAGTACCCCGGCAAGGAGTGGGAGAACCAGCTGGCCACCTTCGATCAGACGCTCTACATGGGCTGCAACGACTGGACCTCAGCGGACTACATCTCCAAGAAGTGCGGCAAGGTGACCATTTCCCTCACCAGCCAGTCCAAGCCCCAGCCGCCGCTCTATGGCTTCGTCTACGGCAACACACGGCCCTACTCCCAAACCCGCAGCAGCAGCCAACGGGAGCTGATGCAGCCGGATGAGATCCTGCGCCTGGACCGCTGCCAGTGCATCGCACTGTTTCAGGGTAGGAAGCCGGCGCTGCTCTACAAACTGACGCCGGAGGAGCTGCCGGGGTATGACGCGCTAAAGTCCTGCCGGGTGGCGGACTACACGCCGGAATGGAGGCTGAAGGAGGAGCGGAAAAAGGCGCAGGCGGCAAAAAAAGTGGCCCCGCCGGATGTACCCGAGCAGGAACCGCCTGCGCCGCCAAAGCAGCCGGATTCTGACGATGAGCCAAACCCGGCTCAGGGCCTGGAATACCAGCTCACCGGCCAGGGCCTGGGCATGGTGGAGCTGGGGCCTGACGGCGTGGTGGGCTGTGCGGATGAGGATGAAGAACTCCCGCCGGGAAGGTGATCCCGGCGGGAGTGAACCGCTTTTATTCCGCTGAAAGTCCCTGACGCAAAATGGATCGCCAATCGCTTTTCCCATAAAGGAAGCGGACAATGTGAACCGTCCAGGTTTCTTCAGCTATGACATAGAAAGCCAGATATTTTTTGATTTGGACAAAGCGGATCCCCCAAGAGGCCAAAAGATTATCATCCACAATGGCAAAACGCTCCGGCATTTGTTTTAGGCTGGAAAGCTCGCGCTCCGCTTCATCCAGCAGGTCATCTGCAGCCTGGGGATTTTTAAGGGAAAACTCGATATAGTCCTGTGCACGGGCTAAGTCCCGTTCCGCCCTACGGGTGATGTGAACCTGATAGGTGGTCATCCGTTCCGACGCCTCCTGAGCTGGCCAATGGCCTCGGAAAGCGGCCGAGTTCGGCCTTCGGCCACATCGTCCAAGCCCTCCTGGAGCAAACCGTAAAGTTCAAAACGGCCCATCAGTTTCTCATATGCCTCGATGCTCATCACAGCCAGGTCGCCCTTACCGTTTTTTGTGATGAACACAGGCTCATCGTATTCATGGCAAAAGGTAGATATTTCATTGTACTGATTTCTCAAATCCGCACTGGAGCGAATGCTCGGCATGACAGCCGCCTCCTTTCTGTAAAGAAATTATATCAAGATTTCTTTACAAAGTCAAGGCGGCGCTTTTTAAACAAGAAACTAATGAGGAGGTGCCCCAATGAGGGCCGCGACCATGAAAGAGCGCCCGTCCTTTCCGCTCATGCGGCAGACGGACGTGCAGAGTATTTACCATATGCAGATGCCCCGCTGGCTGTTTTCTGATCCCCGGTACGCCGGTATGAGCCTGGACGCCAAGGTGGCCTATACCTTTTTGCTCAACCGCTTTCAGCTCTCCCGCAGGAACGGCTGGGTGAACGACTTCGGGGAGGTATTCGTCATCTTCCCCCGGAAAGAGCTGGCACGGGAGCTGCGGATCTGCGAGCAGCGGGTGACGGCGGCTTTCCGCACACTGAAGGAGCTGAACCTGATCTGGGAGAAGCGGTGCGGCCGGGGCGACGCCAACCAAATTTACCTGGCTACCGTGGTGCCCCAGGACGACCCGGACTACACCAGCGCCCCCTTTGTAGACCCGGATGACGGTGCCTCCAGAAACGCCGATTCCGAGGTTCTTGACGGTTCGGATTTTCCCACGCCCTCCCAAGAACCGCAGGATCAGGGTGCCAAGAACCGCAAAGACTGCGCTTCTAAAACCGCAGAATCGGAGGTTCCAGAACCGCGGAAACGGCGGCCAAGTTATAAAGATCTTAGTCATACTTACCCCAGTCACACTGATGTCAGTCCGTCTGTACCTCGCACGCGCGCGGACGGACGGGCGGACGGGGAAGCGGAGCTCATGGGCATTTTGGATGCCTGTGAGCTCCAGTGTTTCCCCAGCGAAACCGCCCGGGTGTTTGAGAACGCCATTGAGCGGCTTTTTTACGCGGACAGCTTCCGGGTGGGCAATGCCACTCTGCCTCAAAGCCGGGTGCGGGCCAGGCTGAAGCTGCTGGACTACACGATTTTGCAGACCGCCGAGGCCAAGCTCCACGCGAACTTGGACAAGCCGGTGAAGAACTCCACCGCCTACACCATGGCCACCATTTTCAACTGCATCGCGGAGAGCGAGAGCGACCTGATGGTAGACCCGTATCTGAATGGGCTGCGCTCGTCGTCGCAGGCTCCATATCCCTCACCTCCGGCTGACGCCGAAGGCTCACTCACTTCGCCGCTCCTCCTCTCCCCATGTGAACCGCTTCGCTGGGTTCGCATGGGGGCCCCAGAAGACGGGAGGTGACGGGCATGTTTTTGTCCATACAGCAGAAATTTATCCTGGACACGCTGAAAAAGCTGAACTGCGTCCGCCGGCGGCAGCTCCATACCCTGGTGCGAGGCAGATTTCAGCAGGACGGCTTTGAAATCACCCAGGCCCGCATGGACGCCATGCTGCGTCAGCTGCGTGCGGGTACCGCCGATGTGCGGATGGACGGGGAATTGGTCTGGCTGTCCACCGCCCAGCCGGACGCCCGCCGTCTGGAGGCCATCGACGTGATGTTGGAACTCACCGGGGGAAAGCCCCAGGAATTCAACGCCAGCCGGGAACCGCCCCGGCTGCTGCGCTTTGCCTACGGGGACGATCTGCGCCCGTTCACCGTAGCCTCCCTGGACGCCGCACCCGCCGGGCTGCTGGAGCGGGGCAGGGCGGAACGCATCATCTGGATCGCGGACAGCGGCGAACCTCCCAAAGGGCTGACGCTGCCGCCCAAGCACTTCTTTGCCGCCCGCCAGCAGGACAGCTCCCACCGCTTCTATGGCTCCAACGGGCCATGAAGATATATCACACCACAAGGAGGATCTGATTATGCCTAAGAAGAAAATTACCCCCGCAGAGGAACCCGAGCAGACCGCCGGACTAATGGAGCAGGCTGGGGAGGAAGCCACCGCCCCACCGGGGGAGCCGCCCCAGGACGTGGGCGCGCCCAATGACAGCCCGCCTCTGGAGGTTGGGGAGCTGGGTGAAGCGGTGCCCGGTGATGACTCCGGCTTTCCGGGGGACGGTGAGGGGGAAGCCGAGGAGGTGATGGTGGTGGACGTGTCCGGGTTCCCGCCGGATGGTGGCCCGGAAGGCAAACCGCCCGAACCTATGCCGGAGGTCGTTCCGCCTATGGGCGCGCAGGAACCTGGCCCCACCGAGGGCGTGTCTATGGAAGACGGACAGCCCGCCAGTAACGCGCCGCCCGCCATGATGGAAGACGCCCTGCCTCCGGAATCCCTGCCGAACGAGGACGCTCCCCCTGCGCCGCCTCTCACTGATCGCCAGAGCTTCTTCGCCCTGGACTTCCACGAGCTGGATCGGGGGCTTTCTCAGGAGGAGCGGCAGGCGTGGAACTCCATCTACGCCTCCTTCCGCGGCCACAGCGCCCTGTCCGGCACGGTCATCGGCGCGGATCCCCACTCCATGAACGTCCGCAATAAGGAGACAGGCCAAGTGGAACGGCGCACCATGTACTGCGTGGTGGTGTTGGTCTACCGGGTGCCGGTTTACATCCCCGCCACCGAGATGTGGATGGGCGAGGCCCGCCCGGATTACGTGCTCCAGAACATGATGGGCGCCAGCATCGACTTCATCATCACCAAGGTGGACCGGGAGGGAGGCTATGCCATCGCGTCCCGGCGGCAGGCGTCCCGCGCCCAGCGGTATTTCTTCGCCCACCGGCCCGATCTGTGCGCCGAGGGGGCCAGGGTGAAATGCCGCCTGCTGGCGGTGGGGCCCCGGCGCTGTCTGGCGGAGTGCTACGGCCATGACATCGACCTGACCCAGCGGGAACTGAGCTACACCGCCATCGCTGATCTGCGGGAGCAGTACCGCCCCGGCGATGAACTGGACTGCATTGTGAAAGGCTACGACGCCGCCCGGCGGGAGCTGCTGATCTCGGTGAAGGAGACGGAGACCAACCCCTTCGAGGGCGCGGAGCAGCGTCATCCCGTGGGCAGCCGACGGTATGCGGTGATCGCCGGGAAATACGGCGGCGGAGTGTTCTGCAACCTGCCGGACGGCACGGTCTGTATGTGCAACTACTCCTATCAGCACGAGGACTCCGAGTTCCAGTCCGGGGATCACGTCACGCTGGTGGTGCAGCGGTTTGAGCGGGAGAAGCAGCAGATGTATGGCAAAATTCTGAGCAAGTGGTGACAAAAGGCCCGTGCCGTCAAATTCGACGGCACGGGCCTTTCTCATTTTACTGCGGCAGTTCAAAGGAAGGTTTGAGGTTTTTTGTGTCCTGCCGCTTTCACACTCAGCATCGTTTTCGAGGCCAGCAGCATGGGGGCGGGCAGCGACCGCGCCTTTTTAGGACAGACCGCTACGCAGCGCATACAGGTGATGCACTTTTCCGGGTCTGTTGTGTCCGGGTGCTCTGTGGGGATCGCGCCGATCGGACACCGCTTGGCGCACAGGCCGCATTTGATACAGGCTTTCCCCGCCTTGGGGTGGGCGGGCATTCCGCCAAATTCCCGATACGGCATATTGCCTGGAACCTGGACGGCGGATGGGCGGTCATCCTTGGACAGCTTTTCCGCCACCTGTGCTCCAAACTCCCGCGCCGTCCCCAGGTCATCCTCATCGGGGCGGCCGGCGGCGATGGAGCGGACAATGGAATGCTCCGCGATGAAAGCGGCGGCGGCAATCACCCGGAAGCCAATATCCTCCATGGTGTTTTTCAGCTCCAAAAGGGCGTCCTCAAACTCCCGGTTCCCATAGACCGCCACAGCCACAGCATTTTGTCCATTGCCGCGCATTTGAGACATTCGCTTCAGGGCCACGGCGGGGACACGGCCCCCATATACCGGGACGACGGCCAGCAATACTGTGTCCTCGCTGATCTCCTCCATTTTTTGCGGGATCGACAGGTCAATGTCCTGGTTGGGATAAGCGATGCCCTCCGCCACCGTATGGGCGATTTTCTGGGTAGTTCCTGTGGGACTGAAATAGGCGGTCAAGAGCCGCGATGATTTCATAAGGTTCCCTCCCTCTCTTTTTCTTAAAATGATAGTACAGCGCCGCTGCTTTTGCAACCATGTTTTTATTCCGCTGAACAGGCGGGTGGAACCCCTCCACCTATCCACCCACACTCTGGCATGGTACAATGAACCTGTATTTCAGGGCGGAGTAAGTTAGGGCGGAGTAAGCGAGGGAGGAACGGCGATGAAAGGGGGCGTACTATGTCCTCCGCCGGACTAACACGGCCTGGAAGAACAAAATACGGACCATGAAGACTGTGAATTGCCCATGGGGGCGGTCACGGTCTTTTTTTGCGTCCAGAAAGGAAGTACACGGATGGCCGCCTGCTTGAACTTTTTGAACTCGGCATCGGTAAACCGCCACAGGCTCAGGTTTTCAAAATTGTCCGTCAGTACCCGGCAAATATCCGGCGTGAGCCGGTAATAGGGGATCACATACACCAGCAGCCCGCCCAGGGCAAGCGTGCCCAGACTTTCGATGAGGAACCGCTTCTCGTGCCGCGCCCGGCCGCCGCTCTCATTGAGGACGGACAGGTAGGGCGGGTTGAGAAACAGCAGATGAAAGGCGTTGGCGCTGACCTGGCTGAAAAAGAAGCTGCCGAAGCCCACCCGATGGAGCCGGGTCTGTGCCTCATCGGCCCGGGCCCCGTCCAGCTCCACGCCGTAGGTGTAGCAGTTGTTCCCGTCGGCCATCTGCCGCAGAGCCTTTCCGCAGCCGCAGCAGGGGTCCAGCAGGTTGGTGGTGACACCCTCCGGGAACTGGACGCCCTTCAAAATCAGCGAGATGTTGTCCGGGTCGGTGGGGTAATAGCCCATTTTAATGTTGTTCATCAGCCGCCCCACCACTTGGGCGTTGGTAGTTCCGTCCACGGGAAGCCGGGCGGCAAAGCCGTTCAGCGCGTCGTATACCGGGCGGTAGGTATTGCTCAGCAGGTCAAAGCCCAGCAGGCCCTCCTTCAGCTGTCCCGCGTTGGCGGCCAGATGGTATTCCTCCACCTCCATCAGCAAAAGCTGGACCTCGCCCAACGCCTCAGCGAGCCGCTTCCGGGCATTTTGCAAATCATTGTACTCGTCCCGGGCGGCGGCAAGGTCGGTGTTTCGGTGCTGCTCCACCCTGGCCCGGCACAGCACCATGGCCTGGGTGAGCTGGGGGACTTCACTTTGAAGCCCCCGCAGCCTCTCCAGGGCATAGCTGCGCTGTCCGGCCTGAGATACGTCAGGCTGCCCGCTCATGGGCGCCCTCCTCCCGCACCGACGCCAGAAGGAACAGCAGGTCGGGATAGCTCATCTCCGCCAGATCCCGGCGGGTGAGATACAGATTCCGCCCGCCGGTGTAGTCTTTGCTGTGGCGGACGGTGCGGTAGAGCAGCACCCGCTCCCGGTCGCAGCAGGGCTGGGACAGATGGACATACAGCCCGTTGGTCTGCCACATCCCGATCAGGGAGCAGTCCCCAGGCACGGCGATGCCGCCGGGATTAGAGTGCGCCTCGGCGTCCCGCAGGCCCAGGTCTTTGCCCAGCGCCCGGAGGAATGTCCGGCCCGTATTCAAAAATTGCTTCTTCGCGCCGTTGGGGCCGCTCTCTTTCCCGCCCCAGATATAGCTCAGCTCCTGGCCCAGCAGCCCGGCCAGCCTGCGCATATTCCTTTCCTGTGATTTGTGGGACATTTTCTTGACCTCCTCGATGTAATGGGAGGACAGGAAGCGGCCGCTCCCTGTCCCTTGGTTCGCCCGCAGCCTCGTTGTCATAGGCTTCACATCCTTTGCTTCCGGCTACGCCGAACGCTCATTTGTCTCGCCACTCCTCCTCTCCAAATCGGACCCATTGCGCTGGGCTCCGATTTGGTATACATTTTTGTGCTCATCTGCGGGCTTATACTCCGCGTCGATTACCTGGCTCCCGTCATCTGCGGTGAGCCTGATCAACAGCGACCGCAAGGCGGACGCCAGCCAGAAGCGGAGCAGGCTCCGCTTTTTCGGCGGCAGGTGGACAGTCTCATCCACCGTCACCTCGTCGATGTCGCTGAGAGCCACGGTCAGCTTGGGCGTCACTACCCGGTCCGCGCCCAGGAAACAGGACACGTCAATGCCCTCCGACGCGAAGATCTGGGACGCCTCCGCCCGCTTTGCGTACAGCCGCCGGCAGGTGACGCTGACCGCCTTCAGATCATCCACCTGGATGCCGTCGGCGGACACAGTGCCCGCCTCCACGAAGCCCCGGCCTCCGATGGTTTTGGCCTTGAGCGTGCCGGTGATGGTCAGGCTGCCGTCTACCACCAAATGCCCGGTGGCTAGGTTCATATGGGAAACTTCTGTCCCGGTGGGGATATAAACGGTTTTCATTGTGCGCTCTCCTCCTATTTCTGATATCTCCGGGGAATGGGATCCCCGTTCTTCTCATGCAGGTTATAGTGGGCGTCAAACACCAGGTGGTGGTTCTCCTCGCCGGTGGCCTGACAGTCCAGGCACTGCCAGGTCAGGATGAAGTTCCACTCCGAGGAGCCTTGGTGGTCGTACCTGATCCTGCCGCCGCACACCGGGCAGACGCCAGGCTCATCCGAGCTGCTGGCCCCGGCACGGATGCCGCACTGGGAGATGTACGGGATCAAATCGTTGGGCTCCATCTCGGCCAGCTTCCGCGCCGTTTCGATGATGTGATCCCGCTTTTCTTCCGCGAACAGGCTTGAGATCTCCAGGGCCGCCGCCCCGGAAAGATCCTCCCTGGAGCCCGCCCTGAGTACGGTGCTTCCGTAGCCCAGGTACAGGTTCAGGGCGATCAAAAACGAGATAGTATCCTTGCGGTAGAGCCTGTTAAATTCTTTGAAATCCATAGTTTTCTCCTTTTTACGCGGCCCTGCTGGCTTCTTTCAGCCGCACAGGCAGCACCATGGCGTGGTCGTTCCGGCCATCGGCCTCAAAGATGATCGGGCCAAGGGAACCGGCGCTTACTTTCATTTTCACAGATGGTTCCTTGCCAAACTGCTCCAGGGCGTCCGCCATGTAGTCCAGGTTGAACCCAAATTCTACGCCGTCGCACCCGGTGGCCGAGATTTTAGTGGCGTACCGCTCTCCCGCGGATTCGGCCAGCAGGTTGCCGCCGCTGAAGCGCACCATGTGGGCGCGATTTCCCCGCAGGGATCGCTTCAGATACTTCAGCTCGGCCAGGAACTCCGCTGGGGACACCTGGGCTTCCACCTGATACCGCTCCGGGATGGCGCTGTCCAGCTTGAACAGCTCGCCCTCCGGCAGACGGAACAGCAGCGACGTCACGCCATCGGCCACCTCGGCGTACCGCTCCCCCAGCCGGACGGAGACCGCCTGATCCCCGAACAGCTTCAAATGCTCCAGCGCGTCTGGGGCTGCCATAAAGGGCCGGGGCACATCCAGCTCCGGGTCGGTATCCCATGCCATGCGGCAGCCGTCCAAAGCGTAGACGCGGTTCCCGCTGAACTGCACGCTGACCACGCAGGCCCTGGCCTCCTCTTTACGAGGAATCCCCACAGCGTATTTCACCCGCTCCACGCGGGCGTACAGCCGGGCGGCGTTGGCGGTGAAGCTGTCCTTCGCTTCCCAGATCGGATACCGGGGAAAATCCTCGGGCAGAAACGGGTGCAGCTCCGCGGAACGGGGCCCGCAGGACAGAACCAGCTTGATCCGCCGCCGGTCGCCTTCCCCTGTTTCCGTCTGCTCCAGGGCCAATTCGCCCTCAAACTGCCGGAAGGCCCGGGCGGTCTCGCGGGGGCGGTCCAGCAAAAAGGCAAAGGCGTCCCCCTGGGCGGGCAGCACCGCGGACAGGTAGGCTTCTATGTTGGTGGAGGTCAGGGTACAGCGGTCCTCCTCGAACCGAACCAGCACGGCGTTCAGGACGGGGATGGCCGATTTGCGGATCAGGCCGCTCACCCTGTCCAGTGCCTGGATGAACGCTTTCGCGTCTACTCTTGTTCTCATGCCGCTTGTTTCCTCCTTGTACTTGTTTTTTGCAGCTCAGGCCGCACGTTGACAGTCTGAGTGGAAAAGGTTACTTTCCGTACGGTGCTGCTGCCCGTGGCCAAAATGTTGTAGACCATGTCCACCACAATGGTGGCCGCCGTGATGTTGGCCGCCATACTCTGGGGGGCTGACACCGACGCCTCGGCGCAGGACAGCTCCGTGGGGAACTTGTCCGTCTCCACCAGCACGTCCGGATAGACGATGCCGATGGGTGGGTAATAGGTTTTGCCGCCCCGGCGCACGCCGCACACCACCTGGCCGGTGAACTCTCCGTTGCCGCTGTCAATGTAAATCAGCTCTGTGGCCCGGTAGAACATCCGGTGGCACAGCTGCCGGGATTTGTTGTTGTCCACCGCGCCGATGAGGATCACCAGCTCCGATACCCGCACGTTGTAAGCGTGGCCGGGCTGGCGCATCCAAAGATAGCCCGGTTCCAGCAGGGAGCCAAGCTGATCCTCATCCTCCACGAAGGAGGGTACATATTCCGTCTCCAGGCCGAACACGGCGGAATACCGCTCCGCCAGCACTTTGGCCTTGTTCTCCCCCAGATCGGCGGGGGTAAAGTTCTGCCGCACCAGGTTCTTTTCCTCCACCACGTCGCCGTCGCAGAGGATGAACCGCACCGGGCGGCGCAGGGAGTACAGCAGCCGGTACAGGTGGGGCGCGATGTGGCCTCCTGTGCCGCCCGCGCCCAGCATGACGATCTTCACCGGGCGGGTCATAGAAAACTTCATTGGCGAGCCTCCCAGAGTTTCTCCCCCGGCGTCCCGGTCATGGGACGCAGCACCGGCGGGACGCTTCTGCGCAGCAGCTTCACCTGAGTGCGCCACTCGGCGGGAAACACCGCGCCAAAGCTTTCCAGCACGCACCCCGGGGGCAGCGTCAGATAGGTGCCGCCGCAGGACATCCGCACCGTGATATCCGGGAAAAACTTGTCCAGTCGTCCCACCACGATGTAGATCCGGGTGGCCCGCTCATCGTTGTCATCCACAGAGGAGAACTTGGCCTCCATGCTGTTGTGGCTGTGGATGTCGATATAGTGGAGGTAGCGTTCCTCCGGCAGATCGTCCCGGCTCAGCTCGGCGTCGATGTGGGATTTGGTCACCGTCTGCTCAGGGACGCGCACCACAAATTCCTGCTCCTGCTTGTCCCAGAGGATGTGGGCCAGTGCCTCAAATTCCTCGGGGCCGGTCATGCAGCACCGAAAGAAGGAAATGATCTGGGCCAGCAGCTCCATGGGAACCAGCGGGAGGGCCGGGGTAAACCCGGCCCTGACCGATTCCAGGTCGATCACGCAGTCTTTGGGAGCGATGAATTCGCCCAGCTCGTTTTTGCGCAGCTCGTACACCCTGCCGTCCGCGCCGGGGATGGTGCAGATGGCCTTGTCCGACGCCCGGGCCTCCTCCAATGAGGCGAACACGCCCTTATAGGCGGCGATGCCCTTGCTCTGGGCGGTGACACGGGGCTTCACCAGGCAGTCCGGGTTCTTGTTCTTGGCCTTTTTGAGGTTGTCCAGGAACGCCTTGGACAGCTCGATCTCTTTCTTGACGGAGGCGATGGTGGTGCCCTTGGGGTCTGCGATGGGCTTGACGGTCTTGCCGTACTCCACCGTCCAGGACACCTTCTTGCCCTCGGCCAGCTCAGGGAAGTCCTCCGACTTGGCGATGCGAAGCTCCTCAAAGGTCATGCCGGGGTCGGCGATGTCCTCCCGGGCGCTGCCGTAGAGAAACACCGGGGCCTTCTCAAACAGGGACTTGGCCGCTTTCTGTTCAGTCTTGGCCTCCTGCTCCGCCATAGCGGCGGCCAGGGGGTCGATATCCAATGGGGGCTGGGCTGCCGGGGCCGCCGCAGGCGCGGGGGCCGGAGCGGGCTGCGCCGCCGGGACCGGGGCGGGCGGAATGGGCTGGACGTTCTGGAACACAGACGGCGCGGGCTGCTGAACCGCCTGGGGTACGGGTTGGGGCGCTATTGTCTGAGGTGCCTCCTGCGGGATGGGCGCGGGCTGCTGGGTCAACGCCGACTCAAAGGGGTTTACGCTGCCGGAACCGCCGGACGCGCCGCCGAAGATGGCGTCGATATCCAAGCCGGCACCGTCGGACACTTCACCAAAGGGGAATCCGCTCTGCTCACTCATGATTTTTGCTCCTCTCGTTTTTGGGGACAAAAAAGGACCGTGAACCGCCCCGCAGGGGCAACTCACAGTCTTCTTGTCCTTGATATTTTGTTCTTCCAGGCCGTTTCGGTCCGGCGGAGGGCAGACTTCACCCCTTTCATCGCCGTTCCTCCCTCGCTTACTCCGCCCTAACTTACTCCGCCCTGAAATACAGGCTCATTGTACCATGCCGGGGCCCGGGCGGATAGTTGGAGGGGTTCCACCTATTTTTAATCGAACATATGGACAGTTCGGTTTCCTTGGTGTATAATAAAGACCGCTTGAGGGACGCTGAGACAGGAGGTGATCCAGATATGAAGGACAGGGTGTATATGGCCATCGATCTACGCAGCTTTTACGCTTCCGTCGAGTGCGTGGAACGCAGCCTTGACCCTCTCACCACCAATCTCGTGGTGGCGGACAAGAGCCGTACAGATAAAACCATCTGTCTGGCGGTCACCCCCTCCCTGAAGGCCTACGGCATCTCCGGGCGGGCGCGTCTGTTTGAGGTGGTACAGAAGGTGGCGGAGGTGAACGCCCAACGGCAGCAGAAGGCTCCAAAGCGGCAGCTCACCGGCTCCTCCTGGCATGACCCGGACGTGAAGGCCCACCCGGAGCTGGCCCTGGATTATCTGGTGGTCCCTCCTAGGATGGCTCACTATATCGAATGGAGCACGAAGATTTATAATGTCTATCTGAAGTATGTGGCTCCTTCTGACATTTCCGCATACTCCATCGACGAAGTGCTGATGGACGTGACCAACTACCTGCCCACCTACAAGCTCACTCCCCGGGAGCTGGCCCGGAAGATCGTGCTGGACGTGTTGGACACCACCGGCATCACTGCCACGGCGGGCATCGGCGCGAACTTGTATCTGGCAAAGGTGGCCATGGATATCTGGGCCAAGCACACCAAGCCGGACAAAAGCGGTGTACGCGTTGCGGCGATGGATGAGATGAGCTACCGCCGCCTGCTGTGGGACCACCGGCCTCTCACCGACTTCTGGCGGGTGGGTCCGGGCTACGCCAAAAAGCTGGAGGCCCAGGGGCTGTACACCATGGGGGATATCGCCCGGTGCTCCATCGGAAAATCCACTGATTACTACAACGAGGAATTGCTCTATAAAATGTTCGGCGTGAACGCGGAGCTCTTGATCGACCACGCTTGGGGATATGAGCCGGCGACCATGGCGGATATCAAGGCGTACAAACCCGAGACGAAAAGCGTGGGCTCCGGCCAGGTGCTCACCTGCCCCTACACCTTTGATAAGGCCCGGATGGTGGCCTGGGAGATGGCGGATCAACTGGCTCTGGAGCTGGTGAGCCAGAGACTGGTGACAGATCAGCTCACCCTCACCGTGGGCTATGACATTGACAACCTGCGCGATTCTCAGCGCCGGAAGCAGTACCACGGCGAGGTCAAGACAGACCGTTACGGGCGGCAGGTCCCCAAGCACGCCCACGGCACCGCCAACCTGGAGGAACGCACCGCCTCTTCCAAGCGTATCACGGCGGCGATTTTGGAGCTGTATGACCGCATCGTGGACAAGGATCTGCTGATCCGGCGCATGAATCTCACCGCCAATCAGGTGACGGACGAAAGCGCTGTGTCACATGAGCCAGCCATGGAACAGATGGATTTGTTTACCGACTATGCCGCCGCACAGGCCGAAAGAAAAGCCCAGGAGGCAGAGCTGGCGAAGGAGCGGAAGCTCCAGGAGACCATGCTGGGTATCAAGAGCAAGTACGGCAAGAACGCCATTTTGAAGGGAACGAACCTGATCGACGGCGCTACCGCAGCCGACCGCAATAGTCGTATTGGAGGGCACAAGGCTTAGAAATGGGAGCTTATGACGACATCATCCACCTGCCTCATCCCACCTCGCCCAGGCATCCCCGTATGCGTATGATAGACCGGGCGGCTCAGTTTTCGCCCTTTCAGGCCCTTTCCGGCTTCGGTTCGGCCATCCGGGAGACGGCCCGTGTCACCGGGGAACGAATAGAGCTCACCGAGGACGAAAAGGCCGTGCTGGATGAAAAGCTGCGGTATCTGTGTGAGACAGGCGGAGAAGCCATATTCACATATTTTCTGCCCGATGGGAAAAAAGACGGCGGGACCTATGTGGATGCCGTGGGTACGATCAAAAAAATCGACCCATTGGAGGGTCGGGTTATCCTCACAGACGGCACCGCCATCCCCATTGAGGACATTTTAGAAGTTGAAGCCCCAATTCTGGGGCAGGACTTGTAAGTTTTGCCGCTTCTCCCTATAATAAGACGTCTGCTTTGATTGCGCGGTCCAGAATTTCCACCGCCGCGCAAAATACATTTGAAACTGCGAGGTCACCATGAATCAGAAAGAGATCAGCGAGCTGAAGCGCCGCTTCCGGCTGGGCAAAAACGCCATCGGCCGCATTTACGGCTGCTATGTGAACAGTCAAAAGGAGATCGTCTCCTACCTGGACGAGTCCTTGGACCGGATGCCCGAGGAGGAGGCGGAGAAATACTTAGCCCTGCTGAAAAAGACCCTGTCCGGGGCCCTGGGCCGGAACCTCATCGACATCGTGTTCTCCACCCAGCAGGTGGCGGACAGCGATGAGCACCGCCGCCTCATGGCTCTGCGGGACTCCCGGCTGAAGGACGGCGAGGTGCGGCAGGAATTCTATCAGACGGTCATCGACAGCCTGGACATGGGAGAGAGCAATTATCTGATCCTGCTGGCCCACGACGCCTACGATGTGCCCCACCGAGGCAAAGACGGCGAGGATCGCGCGGATGAGGGCGACACGGTGTTCTCCTACATTGTGTGCTGTGTGTGCCCGGTGAAGGACGGCAAACTGGAGCTGAGCTACTGCGCGGGCGAAAATGAGTTCCACAACTGCGCCCCCAGTCAGATCGTCTCCCCGCCGGAGCTGGGCTTCCTGTTCCCGGCCTTTGACGACCGGGCGGCCAATATCTACAATGCTCTCACCTACGCCCGCAAGCCGGACGAGCTGCACCAGGAGTTTTTGGACGCCATCTTCCACACCGAACCGCCCATGTCCGCCGGAGAACAGAGGGAGGCGTTCCAGACCGCCCTGCGGGAGGGGCTGGAGGGGGCCTGCGGCCTGGAGGTGGTGCAGGCCGTCCATGAGCGGCTGACCGCCAAGATTGAGGAGCACCGGGAGACCAAAGACCCGGAGCCCCTGGCCGTTACCGCCAAGGACGTGGCGGCCATCCTCCGGGACTGCGGTGCAGAGGAACCGCAGATTACCGCATTCTGCGAGAAGTGCGGGGAGCTGTTCGGAGAAGGGGCGGCGCTCAGCCCCGCCAACCTCATCGACAGCAAGCGGTTTGAGGTCAAGGCCGCCGATGTGACCATCGCCGTGCCGCCGGAGCAGAGCTATCTGGTGGAGACACGGATCATCGACGGGAAGAAGTATCTGCTCATCCCTGCCGGGGAGGGGCTGGAGGTCAATGGGATGCCGGTGGACTGGGTTCAGGCCAAACACGAATAAAATATCGATCACCGATTTGAGGCTGTCTGTCAAGCCGGAGGACCGCACGGCCTGCTATGTGGTAAACGAGAAGTTTAACGGAAGCGTATCCTACTGATTGCGTAAAAAAGCAGGGGACAATGGCAACCCAATGCCATTGCCCCCTGTTTGCGTCGCCTTGTTTTATAGCCTGATTTATACTCGCTTGCCCACCAATTCCCGCACGATCTCATCCCCCAGCAGCTCGCTGGTGCGGTAGATGTTCTGGCAGAATTGCTTCAGGCTGAACGCCATCCCCGGCGTGCCCTTGTCCAGCAGCACCCCGGTGACGGTGAACCGCCGGGCGGTCTGTTCCGCGCGAAGCTGCTCCAAGTACTGATCCGGCAGCTCACATTCGCCGTCTGTGACAAATACAATGTCAGCGTTTTCAAAGCCCTCTGCCTCCATCAGCCGCAGGGCCTCGTTCATCGGCGTCTGGAAATTGGTGCCGCCGCCCAAAAAGGTTTCCGCGGCGCACAGCTTATCCGCCATGGTATACGCTCCAGGCCGGAACAGATCGGTTTGGAACCTTCCCAACCTGGAAAAGTGAATGAGGGCGAAGCTCCGCCCGCTGTCTGCCGCGATCTCCAGCAGGGTGAGTGCCACAGCTTTCCCCCATCCGGCAGGATCGCCCTCGGTGGAGTCGGATTCATCCAGGCAGCAGATGATGTCCCCCATGCCCTTGTAGATGGGCTCTCGGCGCTGGTACTGCTTGATCTGCCCCCGCTGGTACTTGCGCAGGAACAGCGGCACCGTCTGAGGCGAGGCCAGCATGGCCAGCTCGGAGGTGAGGGCGCGGGACAGGTCGTGGCCCAGCGCCAGGGCATATTTCTCGCCCCGGCCATAGGCGTAGCCGTTGCGCTTGCCCTGGGCGAAGATTTCCCGAAAACTGCCCAGGTACTTGGCGATATCCCGCAGAACCTGGCTTTTGCGCACCAGGGCCAGCAGATCGGCGTTTGCCTCGTTCTTTTCCAAATTGCCGGGGTCGTCGCTCCAGGCCCCGATGATATTCCGCACCTCATCCGCCTTTTCAGCGGCGGCGGTTACAGCCAGGGACACCAGCTCGGCCACATCGTTCCTGCTTTTAGCGGCGTTGGCGTCCACCAGCTTACCCACGGCCTCCACCTGGCGGCGTTTGCTCTCCACCTTGTTGGCGGCGTCTACCACGGACTGCTCCAAGTCCTGGCCGCAGTCCTTCATGGCCTGCATCCGCTCCAACAGCTCCGCCAGTTCTTTTTGTGCCTGCCGTTCCCCCTGCTCCAGCTTTTCCAGGGTGTTCAGCGCGTTCTTCTCCCCGCCGATGTTGGAAAGCAGGCTGTCCAGCTCCCCGGCGGTGCGGGCCACGAACTCGGATGCCGCCTCGTAGGCGGGCAGCTCCCGGCCCTCACACACCGACTTCAGTGTGGGATAGTCCCCGCTTTGGGTGATATGCTCCAAAATGGGCGCGTTGAATTTCCGGGCCGCCACGGACAGCTCCCCGTCCCCGATTTTCCGGGGCATCAGGGAGTAGAAGGACTGGAACACGTCCCGGGACAAGGCCGGGAAGGAGGGCAGCTTTTTTGCCGCCTCCTGCTCGGTTTGCTCCAAACCGGTGTCGCCCTCCCGCAGGTCGGCGTAAATGCTGTCTTCCAGTCGGGTGGAGTGCAGTACCCGGTCTGTGCCCGGCCCCTCCCCGGGCCGCTCTATGGCGGCCCAGGGGGAGCGCAGGACGTCCTCAATGGTGCGGTAGGGCCCGCGCATTACGCATCCCCACCCTTCTGACGGTGCGCCATCCACTCCCGCAGGATGTAGACAGCTTGGGCGTGGTCATAGCTCAGCTCCGGGAACTCCTGCTGAAGGTAGGGCACCGCGCCGTACATATTGGTGACGCCGGATTCCCGCAGTGCGTCTAAGTAGTCAAAATATTTCTTCATTGTGCTGTTCCTCCAAAAAGCGAGACGAAGCGGAACCGTTCTGTTCCCGCTTCGTCTCTAAAATTCTATATCCCTTGATATCCCTTGCGTTTAGCAAAAGAATGTGATTTCGTCCACGCAGAAATGTTCCTTCCATTTCCGGCAAATCAAGAAAAACTGGGCTGAGATAACATCCAGCAGCTCATTCAGATCATTCTGTGGAATCCTGCTCCGATTGTTGGCCACAATGCACTGGCCCAAGCTGGTCAGCCAAATCTTCGTTGCGTTCGGCGAAGGTTTTCCTTTGATGATGTGGACATGGATCGGTTCCCCATTTTCATTTGACCAAAAGAACACCAGGTAGCCGCCTACGCGAAACAGGTTAGGCACAGTGTATCCCTCCCTGCGCCGCATAGCGGTAAAGCAAGTGGGCGTTGTGGCGCAGAAATTCATCAAACAGCGCCAGTTCGTCAGGTCGGAAGCCCTCGTTGAATTTCCACTCATAGCTTGGCAGGACACACCGGGCCGAAACAAAGCCGTCCTCTGTGGGCCGCTCAAAATGCACCTCTACCGACTGCACGCCCTCATGCTCCATGACATGGGAATGGGTGATCTCCGTTTCATCAGCCAACGTGATGTAAGGATACATCATACGATATCCCGCCCTTCGCTTTCATTTAAGATAGCTATAGTTTATCAGTTCACAGGCAAAATAGCAACTGTCAAAATCGGGCCATGCGGGCGGGAGGGTCGCCCCTCCCGCCGCACGTTTTCAGAACGGCAGGTCGCCGTCGTCATCCGCCAGATCCGCGAAGCCGCTGTCAGAGCCGGCGCCGAAATCACCAGGCAGCTGGAAATCGTCATCCTTGCCCGCCTTGGCCTTGCTGTCACCGTCCTTGGGCTTGCTGTCCCCGAAATAGACGCTGGACGCCAGCACCTCCGCGCTGCGCCGCTTGTTCCCCTCCTTGTCCTTCCAGTCACGGAGCTGAAGTCTGCCCTCCACCACGGCCATACGGCCCTTGGCGAAATACTTGCTCACAAACTCCCCGGTGGAGCGCCAAGCCACGCAGTCGATGAAGTCGGTCTTGCGCTCGCCGGTCTCCTTGTCCTTGAAATCCCGGTCCACCGCCACGGTGAAGCTGGCCACGGCCGTGCCGGACTGGGTGTGCCGCAGCTCCGGGTCCCGGGTCAGACGGCCCATGATTACGATGTGGTTCAACATGATTTTATCCTCCTCGTATAATAAGTTTCAGGTTAATAAATTCAGTATCAGCAGGTTTAGAGATGCCCGTGATACAATAGCTGTAGGACAGCAGGGACAAGTTCTTTAGCCTCCGGTAGAGCCGAAAGGTTGCTGCTCAGATAGTCAGTTCCCCTGAGCCGGAAGTTAGCTGCCAACTCACTGGCTGTTTGCTGGGAGTTGGGCCGCCCTCTCAGCAGTGAGGGCTATCGCATTGGCCCGCCCCGGAATGATTCTGATATGCGAGGTTGCTGATGCTCCGGTTATCATGGGTATCTCAAAGCCTGCTGACCTGAAATCCCAACACAGGGGAGGTGAAAATTGTGAATCAACTATTCGTTGGCATTGATGTGGGAAGCCAAAACAACGCGGTGTACCTGATGAGGCCGGACGGTGAGAAGCACAGCAGTTTTCGGATGCAAAATAACCGTGGCGGTGCTAAAATGTTGACAGAGAGGATCGTGTCGGCGATCCAGTCCCAGGGGTTGGAGGGTGTAGTGATCGGCATGGAGGCCACATCCATTTATGGGGACAGCCTGGTCTATGCCCTCCGCGAGGACGGGAAGCTGGGCCAGTATCCCCGGAAGATCCATGTACTCAACCCCAAACTGGTCAACAAGTTCAAGGAGTCCTACCCCGAACTGCCCAAGAATGACGATGTGGACGCCTTTGTGATTGCCGACAAGCTCCGATTTGGACGCATCGGCAAGGAGGTCTACATGGACGATTACCGCTACAAAGCCCTTCAGACGCTGACCAGAGCCAGATTCTACGCTGTTCAGGATTTGACCCGAGAAAAACAGCGATTTGCTAATTATTTGTTTTTGAAATGCTCTGGCTTGGCCCAAGACAAGGACATAGCAAACACCAGCGCCACCACTCTTGCGCTCATGGAACAATTTGAAACCGTGGACGAACTGGCTTACGCTGATTTGGATGAGCTGACGGCGTTCATTGATGAAAAGGGCCGCAACTTCGCTGATCCTGCCGCCAAAGCCAAGGCGATCCAGGCCGCTGCCAGAAATTCCTATCGCCTGCCTGTCACTGTAAACAACTCTGTGAACCAGGCGATGGCCGTTTCTATCGCCACCATGAGGGCCTTGGAAAAGCAGATCAAGGTTTTGGACAAGGCTATTGAGCAGCAATTCAAAATCATCCCCAACACGCTGACTTCCATCCCAGGCATCGGCAAGGTCTACTCCGCCGGTATCATCGCCGAAATCTGTGACATCCATCGCTTTCAATCCCAAGCGTCTGTGGCCAAATTCGCCGGCCTCGTCTGGACCCAACACCAGTCCGGGGAGTTTGAAGCCCAGGACAGGAAACTCATCAAGTCCGGCAATCGTTTCCTTCGCTACTACCTGCTGGAAGCCGCCAACTCCGTGAGAAGATGCGACTCCGAGTTCCGGCGCTACTATGACCTCAAATATAAAGAGGTCAATAAGCACCAGCACAAACGCGCACTCGCTTTAACTGCCAGAAAACTGGTTCGGTTGGTCTTTCGACTGCTGAAGGACAACCGCCTGTATAAGCCGCCGGAGGGTTGAGCCAACGCTCACTGCTCTGACGAACAGGCCCTGTTTCAAAATTTTGCAGGGGCAGGGCTTGGTTTGGTATTGCCTTTTTCCTGTGCCTCTACGTTATTTCCGCTGTTTTCCTCTGAATTTTTCCTTCAATCACCCTTGACTTCATACCACTGGACTATCATTTCATTGTAACGCCGCCAACTGCTCCAGCGGCGTGTAGGTGAAGCCCACCGCCTCGTGGGCCTTTCGGTTGATCTGTTCCATATCCGCCAGCAGGCCGTCCGTCAGCGCCTTCTCGCCATCGGACTGAACAGACGCCGCCAGCTTCTGCTGCTCATTGTAGAGCCGCACCAGTTCGCCCCGCAGCTTGATAAGGGCCTTGCTGCCCGCGTTGGGTTTACTGGCATCGGAGATGGCCGCGTCGAACTCCGTCCGCACGTCCACCGCCATGGCCCGGATGCCGTTCACCTTGTCCTGCATGGGGTTGACGCACATGCGCTCCAGCACAGTTTCCACCCCGGGCCGGTCCCCCGGCTTCTGCCAGAGGTAGTTTTTCAGGGCCAGCAAATCCTGGGACTCCACCTGACTGTGGCCGGACAGCCACGCCTTGGCCTGGGCGATAGGGTAGTAATTGAGGTACTTGCGGTCCGACACCGGGACGCCGTCCTTCCGAAGCTGGCACAGGATATCGTCAGCCAGCTCGTTGGCGGCATCGGGCACCGGGATCGCAGCCACCTCCGCCTGCATCTGTTCCAGTTCGTCCAATGTGATGGACGCAGTGGCCTGTCCGGCGCGCCCCGCCTGCTTGTCCGCCAGCACCGCCAGCCGCTTGGTGCGGTCTGAGATGTTGTCCGTCACCACCTTCAGCTCCAGCCGGTCATAGAGGGCCTCCAGGATCTTCTCCTGGGGATCGTTGAAGTTGGGGATCTCGTTGGACGCCGCGAAAAAGGAGATGACGGGGATGGGATAAGTACGGCCCTCGTTGGTGTACTTGCGCTCATTGAGGGCGGTGAGCAGGGAGTTGAGCACCCCGTCATTGCATTTGAAGATCTCATCCAGGAACACAATGTCCGCCTCGGGGATTTTTCCGGCAGTGAGTACAGAGGGCTCGCCGGAGTGAAGTGCCGCCAGGGCCGCCCGATAATCCGCCAGCGCCGCCGTGTGCGCTCTCAGCAGTTCATAGGTTGACGGCGAATCCTTTTGGCTGGAAAAGCTTTCTACAAAACACTCTAGCTTTGAACGCAGATGCTGGTAGAGCTCATCGCCGCTTACAACAGACTCTGGCACGCTGCCGGGGAGCAGGCTGGACAGGTCAACGCGCCCGAAAAGCTGTTCCTCATCGGTCTGCTTGGACAGTAGGCGCTCAAACTGCCGGGCCCCGGTGATCCGGGCGCGGAACTGGTTGATGGCGTAGCTCTTGGCCTGGCCGGGCGCGCCCAGGATGAACAGGTTCTTTCGGGTGAGCAGGGCGATGGC